>NZ_JQLX01000018.1 GCF_000744435.1 Hippea jasoniae | reverse complement strand
CTCTTCTGCTATTTGCTCTGCTATAAGACCCATATGGATGTTGTCATAGGGATCCCACAGACCATCAAAGACCATACCATCTATAACCTCGCCTGTTCCCATCCTGTATCCAAAGCGAGCCTTTGGTAGATAGTAGGGAACCATAGACATGTTTTCCATTCCACCTGCTATAACTATCTGAGAGTCACCAAGCATTACAGAGCCTGCAGCAAGCATGATGGCTTTTAGTCCAGAACCACAGACCTTGTTTATTGTCATTGCAGGAATGGTTACAGGCAAACCTGCATAGATGGATGCCTGCCTTGCTGGTGCCTGACCAACACCTGCTGAGACAACATTACCTATAATTACCTCATCCACATCTTCAGGCAAAAGGGATGTCTTTTTTAGGAGTGCTTTGATCACCTCACTTGCCAAAATAGGGGCTTTGATGGTGGATAGGCCACCACCAAAGCTACCAAAGGGGGTTCTTAGGGCTTCTACTAAATAGACCATTGGGGGGCTCCTTATTTCTTTAGTTTTTCGGTTAACACAGGTACAAACTCTAATAAGTCTGCAGCAACAAATACATCGGCAACCTCAGAAATAGGAGCATCCTTGTCTTTATTGATTGCAACGATAAAGTTGGATTTTTTCATTCCTGCAAGATGTTGAATTGCTCCAGAAATACCGCATGCTATATACAGTTTGGGTGCAACAATCTGGCCTGTTGTTCCAACCTGCCTCGATGGATCCACCCATCCAGCATCAACAACAGGTCTACTTGCTCCAAGTTCACCACCCAATGCATCAGCAAGGGCTTTAACAATCTCAACATTCTCTTTCTTGCCAACACCTCTGCCTGCACTAACTATGATTTCGGCTGATGTCAGATCAACGCCTACTTTCTCTTTTTCAACAAAACCTAAAAATTCAACATTGGATTTTGCTTCGGGAAGATCTATTTTTTCAATTTGAGGACTACCTTCCATCACAGGCTGGAATGCTCCGCCCTGTAGAGTCACCACTACTTTATCAGTTTTGGGTTTAACCTCTCTCCTGAATTTTGAATTACAGCATGGAACGATAAAGGTTTTTTCATCTTTATTAAAATCAACAACCTCTGAAATTGCGGCTACTTTTAAATCAGCTGCAACCCTGAATGCTATATCCCAGCCGTAAGATGAATGACTGAAAACGATAAGGTCTGGATTTTCTTTATTTATCACTTCTTCAATCAATGCCTTGTGAAGGTCTGGGTTGTATTCTGTATATTTGCCGGCATCTGCCACATACACTTTACCATCAAATTTTATCTCTGCACCATCGTCTGCAACAAAAAACATCACAGCGTCCAGGCCTAACTGTTTGGCAAAACCCACCAGCTCGTAACTGGATTCTTCAACTTTACCCTGTTTATATTCTCCAACAAGTAAAGCCTTCATTGTTTACCTCCTTATTTTACAACCTGTGTTTTTTCTTTAAGGATCTGGATGAGTTCATCGGCTATTTTATCAACTTCTCCCTCAAGCACTATACCACCAGCCTTCTTTTCAGGTATAAATATTTTCTGTGTTTCAACAAGAGCATCACCATCAAGAAGATCGGCTACATTGACTGTATCTAATTTTTTTCTTTTTGCCTTCATAATGTTGGGCAATGTTGGATAACGAGGGGTATTCAAGCCCAGCTGACAGCTTACAACAGCTGACAAAGGCAAGGAAACTTTAGCCTTCAGGCCACCCTCGAGTTCTCTTTCTACTGTAATCTTATCATCGTTATACTCAAAACCCACCACTGTGCTGACAAAATTGTAGCCCAATAAACCTGCAAGAAGTGGTGCTACCTGAGCAGAACCTCTATCTTCAGATTGCAAACCCGTAAAAACGATGTCAAAATTTTCGTTTTTCGCATAATTGGCTATAATGGATGCTTTTTGATAGGGATCTTTTAGGTGCTCTTCATTATCCAGAATATGAACACCCCTGTCTGCACCCATTGCAAGAACCTTTCTGATAACATCCTTTACGCGCTCCGGACCAATCGAAAGAACAACAAGTTCAGAGCCTGCAACCTTTTCTTTTAAGCGAACAGCTTCTTCAGCTGCATACTCATCATACTCGTTGATCTTGTAAACAAGATCCGCCTGATCATACCACTTGGATGATGCATCGATCTTAAACTTTGATTCCATATCCGGCACCTGTTTGACACATACAAGGATTTTCATAACAACCTCCTTCAAATTCATTTTTTCTAATATTAGTTTTTCTTTACGTAAATGTCAAGTATTTCACACAACATTTACGGTTTTTCTATACCAAGAAGTTCTTTTTTAAATTTTTTGCTATATGGTTTTTTACCTACAAAGGCAAGCAAAACAGCTTTTTGAGCTTCAAAAGAGTTAATTCTATTTTTGCAGTTTGGGTCAAGTTTTCCGTAAGAAACTACAAGATCTCCATTTTTCAGAAAAATTAAATAAATATCATCATTTTCTTTAACATCTTTATTAATTAAGCCAAGAAAGGCCTTCTCATCCTTATTATTAATAAATGACGGCATATTATGTTTGAAGTCTTTTATAAAACCATCTCTAATCTGTTTGGCTGAGACATCCCTTAAAAAGTGCATCAGTATAACCTTTGGTTGTCTGGATTCTACAAGCTTCTCTGGATTTACAGGGGGATTAAATGTAGAATACAAGGCACCGATATAAACCTTGACTTTAAAAATTAAAGCATAATATGGCCTGATGCCGTACCCATCAAGAACAAGGGTCTGGTTATCTACCACTAAACTATTCTTTAAATTGAGACCCTCAAAACTGACTGCATAAACATTTACGCAAAACAGAAAAAATACCGCCAAAACTAAAAGCAATCGTTTCATAAAACTACACCTCCTAAACGGTTTTTTTTATTATACAAACTTTGATAAAAAAAACAATATTTAACCTATTGGTAATTATATTGCCGATATGGTAATTTTTTTCTTGACTTAATCTATTTTATAAATAAAGTTTAAATTAGTGAGAAACGGAAAAATTAGTTAAATTTTCGCCTTTATGAGGAGAATATGTTTAAGCATTAATAGAAAAGGCGAAAAGATGATGAATGTCTGTTGTAAATTTTTTATTGACTTTTACGTAAATGTAGATTATAAATTAAGCGAAAGGGAGGTTAGAGGTGAGCGACTACAGATATCCATTTAAGTCAATCCCTGAAATGCTGAGGGAAAGTGCCAGGAAATATGCTGACAAAACGGCCATTATGTACAAAAAGGAGGGCAAATATATATCTCTCTCCTACAGGCAGGTTTATTACCGAACCCTTCAGGTATCAAGAGGTCTGAAAAAGATGGGCATAAAGCCCAAAGACAAGGTTGCAATTCTATCTGAAACAAGACCTATGTGGGTATTGGCTGATTTTGGTATTTTGAATATTGGTGCAATTGAAATACCCATATATCACACAGATTCTCCTGAACAGATTGCTTATATAATAAACCACTCTGAAGCAAAAGCTATCTTTGTCTCCAACAAGGCTCAATACATGAAACTCCTTCAGGTCAGAGATAAAATACCTTCTATAGAGTTTGTTATTGCTCATGATAGATTCTTAGGTAATAGTTCTTTGCCTGTTTATACTTTATTCCAGGTTTCTGAGATTTCAGAAGAACTCTCAGAAAAAGATCAGAAAGAGATAGAAGATTTTATGGATACAATTGAACCAGATGATATTTATACGATACTATATACATCTGGCACAACGGGTAACCCAAAAGGGGTATTACTAACCCATAAAAATATAATTTCTAATGTTCATAACACTGTTATTAAAGCAAAAGATTTTTTAGGGGAAGATGAAATATTCCTGACTTTCCTACCATTCAGCCATGTACTTGGAAAAACCGATAGCTGCTATCTACCAATATATACAGGAGGTGTAATAGCGTTTGCTGAAAGTATAGATACACTGGCTGATAATATGAAAGAAGTTAAACCGACAGTGATAGTAACCGTTCCAAGACTTCTTGAGAAAATACATGCAAGAATCAATAATGTTATACATGAAATGCCACCTTCCAAAAAGAAACTTATTCAATGGGCAATAAATACAGGCATTCAATACATAAAAGATAAATATATAGAGCGTAAAAATCCATCTACATTTAAGTATAACCTTGCAGATAAACTTGTATTTGAAAAACTAAGAAAAGTTATGGGGTTAGAAAGACTCAAAGGATTTGTCTCTGGAGGAGCTCCTCTTGACAAAGACCTGAATATTTTCTTCTGGGCTTTAGGGTTGAGAGTATTTGAAGGATATGGTTTAACGGAAACTTCCCCCGTTTTATGTGTAAATACCCCCACACAATTAAAGTTTGGGTCTGTAGGTACATTAATAGATGAAACCGAGGTAAAGGTAGCAGAGGATGGGGAGTTACTATTTAGAGGTCCACAAATAGCCAAAGGTTATTACAAAATGCCTGAGGCTACAGAAGAGGCATTTTCAGATGATGGATGGTTCAAGACAGGTGATATTGGAAAGATTGATAGTGAAGGTTTTATTTACATAACCGATAGAAAGAAAGAATTAATAATCACCGCTGGCGGCAAAAACATTGCACCCCAGCCTATAGAGAACATGCTTAAGATGTCTGAGTACATCTCAAATGCTTGTCTGTATGGTGACAGACGTCCATACATTGTGGCGCTTTTAACATTAAACATGGAGAGGATTATCGATTATGCAAAAGAGCATCACCTGAAGTATTTTGATATCAAAGACCTGGCAAAAAACGAAAAAATTCTTCAGTTGATAAAAAACGAAGTTGAGAAGGTAAATAAAAATTTAGCACGAGTAGAAACAATCAAGAAATTTGCAATTCTTCAGGATGATTTTTCAATCGAGGGTGGCGAGCTTACATCTACACTAAAATTAAAAAGAAGGGTTATATACAAAAAGTACTGGGATATTATTGAGTGTCTATATGCCGAAGATGGATCATGTTACAAATGTTCAATTGGCTCTCAACAAAACGGATAAGCTATCACTTTAAATAGGCTACCTGCAGGTGGCCTGAAGAAAACAATTTTTGAAGGAGGTTGGATAAATGAGGGTTATTAGAAAAGTAGCCGTCTTAGGAGCAGGTGTTATGGGCTCCACAATAGCGGCACACCTTGCCAATGCTGGTTTGGATGTGCTGCTTTTAGACATTGTGCCTAAGGATTTAACAGAAGAGGAAAAAGCCAGGGGATTAACTTTAGAGGATAAGCAGGTAAGAAACAGAATTGTTATTAAAGCCTTAGAAAACCTCAAGAAGATGAAACCTGCTGCGCTATATCATAAAGATTACATAAACAACATAGAGATAGGTAACTTCGAAGATGATATGGCAAAGATCAGAGACTGTGACTGGGTTATAGAGGTTGTTGTAGAAAATATGGATATTAAGAAATCTCTTCTCAAAGATAAAATTATCCCTAATATTTCCGATACAGCAATTCTTTCATCCAATACAAGTGGTCTTTCCATTAATGAGATGGCAGAGGTTGTGCCGGATGATTTAAAAAAGCGCTTCTTGATAACGCATTTCTTTAATCCACCGAGATACATGAGACTTATGGAGATTGTGCCATCCAAATACACAGATCCTGAAATAGTTAAATTTATGGCTGATTTTATATCGTTTAGGCTTGGCAAGGGCATAGTTTATGCAAAGGATACTCCAAACTTTATAGGTAACAGAATAGGCGTCTATGCAATGTTTGCAGCTTTGAAGCATATGCAAGATCTGGATTTGACAGTTGAGGAAGTCGATTCTATTGCAGGGCCTTTAATCGGTCTTCCAAAAACAGCCATTTTTAGACTCGCAGATCTTGTAGGAATAGACACAATGGTTCATGTGGCAAACAACACCTACCAACTTCTGGATCCTTCAATAGATGATGAAAGAGAAATATATAAAGTACCCGCCTTTCTTGAAGATATGGTAAAAAAGGGTCTCTTAGGTAACAAAACAAAACAGGGTTTTTATAAGAAGGAAAAAGTAGAGGGCAAAAAAGTTGTATATTACTATGATATAAAAACAGGCGAATATAAACCTGCTACAAAACCTTCATTTCCATCCACTCAAGCAGCCTCGCAGGGAAAATCGCTTAAAGAAAAGATAAATATCCTCATTAATGGTAAAGATAAAGCTGCTCAGTTCGCATGGAGACTGCTTAGAGATATTCTGATTTATTCCTTTAAAAGAATTCCCGAAATTGCAGACGATGTTGTCAATGTAGATAACGCAATGAAGTGGGGATATAACTGGCAGATGGGACCGTTTGAGTTATTCGATGCTATTGGTGTAAATCAGTTTGTAAAGAAAGCAAAAGAGGATGGAGTAGCTCTGCCTGAAAAATTAGAGAATATAGAAGTATTCTATAAACTTGATGGTGCAAAGGAACTCTACTTTGATATTCTAAGCGGAGAATACAAAGAAGTTCCAAGAAAAGAAACATACATTAACTTAGATATTCTCAAAAAAACAGGCAATCTTGTTGAGCAAAACAGTGGTGCATCTATTATAGATTTGGGCGATGGTGTATTTAACCTTGAATTCCATACAAAGATGAACGCTATCGGTGCAGAGATTGTCTCTATGGCTAAAAAAGCTATTAAAAGAGCAGAAGAGGAAGGAGTTGCTTTAGTTATTTCTAATCAGGGAAGAACATTCTCTGTTGGAGCAAACCTTTTCCTGATAGCCACATCTATTGCCGAAGGTGCGTTTGATGAAATTAATATGGCTGTAAAGCAGTTCCAGAATATGACAATGGGATTCAAATATGCAAGAGTGCCTGTTGTTGCGGCGCCCTTCCAGATGACTTTGGGTGGCGGATGTGAAACATGCTTGCACTGTGATGCCATTGTTGCACATGCTGAAACATACATGGGTCTTGTAGAGGTAGGCGTTGGATTAATACCTGCTGGTGGTGGTACAAAAGAGATGGCTCTGAGAGTAATGGAATTAGTAAAAAGATTCAAGGCTCCTGATTTTATACCATTCCTTGCCAAATACTTCGAAAATATAGCCATGGCAAAGGTTTCTACATCTGCAAGAGAGGCTTTTGAGCTTGGATACATGGATGACAGTGATTCAGTTACAATGGATATCGACAACCTCATATACGATGCAAAACAGGTTGCTTTAGCCCTTGCAAGGAATTATAGACCTAAAAAGCCAGCTACCAACCTGCCGGCACCAGGAAGAGATGCTTTTGCTACAATTAAAAATATGCTTTGGACAATGTATAAAGGAAACTACATCAGCGAATACGATATGAAAGTGGGCGAAAAAATTGCCTATGTAATGTGCGGTGGTGATGTTGCACCTGCAACGATGATTACAGAAGAATATCTGCTTGATTTAGAAAGAGAGGCTTTCCTGTCGTTGTGTGGAGAAAAGAAAACTATCGAAAGAATTCAACATATGCTTAAAACAGGCAAACCATTAAGAAACTAATAGGAGGTTTAAAGATGAGTAGAAACGCATACATTTTAGCAGCCTACAGAACACCGGGATGTAGAACATCAAGGAAGGGTAGATTTGGCAAGGGTCAATTTAAGGACTTAAGACCCGATGATTTAGCAGCTATTGCGATAAAGGGATTAATTGAAAAAACCGGTATAGACCCAATGACAATTGACGATGTAATATTGGGGTGTGCATTTCCAGAGGCTGAACAGGGAATGAATGTAGCAAGAATTGCCTCTCATAAGGCAGGATTGCCGTATCAGGTTCCTGCCATGACGGTAAACAGATTTTGCTCCTCAGGTCTTCAAACCATAGCAATCGCAGCAGAAAAAATAATGGCTGGCTTTGTTGATTGTGTTATAGCAGGTGGAACCGAGTCCATGACCATGGTTCCAATGGGCGGCATTAAATACTCTGCAAACCCTGAACTCATAGCTACCTGGCCAGAGACCTACACACCAATGGGTTTAACAGCAGAATTTGTTGCACAGAAACACAATATTTCAAGAGAAGACCAGGACGAATTTGCTTATAACTCCCATATGAAAGCTGTAAAAGCCATTAACGAAGGCAAATTTAAGGACGAAATTATACCTGTTGAGGTAGAACAAACGATTCTTGAAGGTAATAAAGTCAAAAAAGTCAAAAAAATCGTTGATATTGATGATGGTCCAAGACCCGAAACAACCATTGAAACACTTTCAAAACTCAAACCAGCATTCAAAAAGGATGGCACTGTAACAGCTGGAAACTCCTCTCAGATGACAGATGCTGCTGCTGCCGTTCTTGTGGTAAGTGAAGATTATCTAAAAAAGATTCAGAAGGATCCAATGGCTCGGTTTGTTGCCTACGCCGTGGCAGGCGTAGAGCCACACATGATGGGAGAAGGACCAATAGCAGCTGTTCCTAAATTGCTAAATATAGTCAAAAAACTTGAAGGTATAACAATGGACGATATTGGCCTAATAGAACTCAATGAGGCATTCGCGGCTCAATCACTTGCCTGCATTAGAGCCCTTGGCTGGAATGATATAATGGATACAATAAATGTAAACGGTGGAGCAATAGCTTTAGGTCATCCACTTGGAGCAACGGGTGCTAAACTTGCTGCAACCCTCATTAATGAAATGAGAAGAAGAAATGTTAAATATGGACTGGAAACAATGTGTATCGGCGGTGGAATGGGTGCTGCCGGATTATTTGAATTAGTATAAAAAGGAGGTTTAGAACAATGTCTGAAGTTTTAAAGGGTGGTGAATATCTAATTAAAGAAATTTCAAAAGATGATGTATTTACACCCGAGAATTTATCCCCAGAACAAAAACAGATGATGGAAACAACGGAGCAATTCATAAAAAATGAGGTCTTGCCTTTTGTCCCCGATATGGACAACTCCAACCACGACTTTACCCTGCTTGTTGAAAAAATGAAAAAGGCTGGAGAATTAGGTCTGTTTGCTATATACGCACCGGAGGAATACGGCGGAATGGATCTTGGTCTAACAACAGGAGCATGTGTAGTAGAAAAAGTTGCACCTGCTGGCTCATTCTCCGTTGCTTATGCAGCACACACAGGTATAGGTTCTTTGCCTTTAATCTATTACGGCACAAAAGAGCAAAAGGATAAATATTTAGAAAAATTAGTAACAGGTGAATGGATTGCTGCTTATTGCTTAACCGAGCCAGATGCTGGAACAGACGCATTGGGTTTAAGAGCTACAGCAAAACTCTCCGAAGATGGCAAATACTACATTCTTAACGGAACAAAACAGTTTATTACAAACGGGAGTATAGCAGATCTTTACACCGTTTTTGCAAAAACACCTGAAGGTGAATATATTGCGCTACTGGTTGAGAGAAGTTTTGATGGTGTAAGCATAGGTAGAGAAGAAGACAAATTGGGCATCAGGGGCTCCTCTACAGCCCAAATCATGTTCGATAATGTTAAAGTGCCTGTAGAGAATGTATTGGGTAAGATCGGTGAAGGTCATAAGATTGCATTCCAGGTGCTTGATGAGGGAAGGTTTATTTTAGGTGCTGCAGCTGTGGGTGCTGCAAAAGCAGCTTTAGAGGATGCTGTAGCATACGCAAATGAAAGAAAACAGTTTAAAATGCCTATATCCAGCTTTGGAGCAATCAAGGAAAAGATTGCAGATATGACTTCCTTGATCTATGGTGCTGAATCTTTAGCATACAGACTTGCAGGATTGTACGATCAGAGGGTTGCCGAAATTGAGGTAGACAAAAGCAATCCTGAATATTACAAATACTACCACAAGGCATTAGAAGATTACGCAACAGAGTGTTCAATTACAAAGGTCTTTTGTTCTGAGGCATTGGATAAGGTTGTTGATGAGGTTGTTCAGATCTATGGTGGATATGGATTTGTTACAGACTATCCGGCCGAAAGATACTACAGAGACTCAAGGATAAACAGAATTTTTGAGGGAACAAATGAAATAAACAGATACCTAATACCTGGTATGTTGCTTAAAAAAGCCATGAAAGGTGAATTACCACTTGTAGCAAAGGCAAAAGAAGCCTTAGATGCCCTCATGACACCAAGCTTTGAAGAGGTTGATGAATCGATTAGATTTGCAAGGGAAAAGATGCTCATCAAGAATCTTAAAACCATGTTCTTGATCTTGGCAGGCGCTGCAACCCAGAAGTATATGGATAAAATTAAATACGAACAGGAAATACTCTTTGCTCTTGCAGATATAGCTATGGGTATCTTTGCAATAGAAAGTGCTGTTTTAAGGGCTGATAAAATCTATGATTCATTGAGTGATGCAAAGAAAAAGCTCATTGAGGGTCTTGTTAAGACATTCACATTTGAGCAGAACGAAAACATAAAAAAGGCTGCCAATAAGGGTGCATTCTTTGTGGAAGAAGGAGATAATCTAACGGCTATACTGAGTGGAATCAGAAGATTTACAAAATACGAAGCCGCTGGATTATTAACTGCAAAACGTGATGTGGCAAATTATATGATTGAGAATAATGGCAAATACCCGTTCTAATGAACCGCAAGTTTTCACCCTTAATACACCCTATCCTGTAGGTGCTGTCCACATCTATACCCTCCACAGTGTGGGGGGGCTTGTTCTATTTGACACAGGTCCTCCCACACCCTCCTGTTTTAACTTTTTAAAGTCACACATAAATTTAAAAGATCTAAAATATCTGCTTATAACTCACTGTCATGCGGATCATTATGGCGCTGCAGCATTTATAGAGGAACACTCAAAAACCAAAATTGTAATATCAAAAAATGATATATTAAAACACACTCAGGGAGAAAAAAGAATAAAATTAACAAAAGAAATTTTTAGATCATTAGGTTTTCCTTCAAAAGATCTAACAGAGGTTGAAAGTATAGTCAAAAGCTTTCTTGTCAACTTCCCTAAAAATCCTTCTCCATTGGAAGACATTGCAACAGAAATAAGAACATTGGGCATAGATTATATACATTGCGGTGGACATTCATCTGATGATATTGTTTATTTAACAAACAAATACGCAATAACTGGTGATATATTACTAAAAGGTATTTTTCAAACCCCACTTATCGATGTTAAGATGGAAAGTGGCGCAAGATTCAGAAGTTACGAATCCTACTGTGATACTCTGAATAAACTAAAAAAAATAAAAAAATACAAAATACTCCCTGGCCATAGAGAAGTTAGTTCAGTTGAAGAGATAGTTTTATTCTATGTTTCAAAGATGTTTAGCAGAATAATATCCATTAAACAATGCTTGAACAATTGTACTGTCTATGAAACCGTAATGAAAATTGTTAAAGACAATAATCCTTTCAAAAAGTTTATTAAAGCCGGTGAAATTGCCTTTTTTAAAGATTTTTTAGAAAACCCAGAGCTACTTAAAAAGCAACTGATACATTTAGGTATTTTTGATAACGTAAAAAATTTATATTTACAAGCATTAATATAGTAAAAAGAGGGAGGATAAGATGGATTTTAAGCTATTATTTTCACCTATTACTGTAAATAGTACAGTAATACCAAACAGGATTGCAATGCCACCCATGCATTTAAATTATACTCCAAATGGTTACATAACAGAGCAATTTACAGCATTTTATAGAGAAAGAGTTAAAGGTGGTGTTGGATTAATTGTAATTGGGGGATGTTCTATAAATGCAACAGCCGGCGGTCCGATGCTTGTGGGTCTGGATGATGATAAATATATACCGGGTTTAAAGAACTTTGTAGAAACACTGAAACAACAGGGTCCCACAGTGCTAATTGCCCAACTTTACCATGCAGGCAGATATGCACATCCGTTTCTTATTTCCCAACAACCGGTAGCTCCCTCACCTATACCTTCAAGATTAACAAAAGCCCAGCCCAAACAGTTGACAATAGAAGAAATCCAGGCAATAGAGGATGACTTTGCCAATGCTGCCAAAAGAGCCATTGAGGCTGGTTTCGATGGTGTTGAAATTTTAGCATCAGCAGGTTATCTCATATCACAATTTTTATCACCTTTGACAAACAAAAGGGATGATATGTATGGTGGAAACCTTCAAAATAGGATGAGATTTGGTCTTGAAGTTATAGAAAAAGTAAGAAACGTTATTGGTATAGATAAAATTCTCTCCATTCGTCTTGGTGGTAGTGATTTCATGGAAAACTCAAATGACTCTGATACCATTAAGGAGGTTGCAAAGGCGTTTTCAAAGGCAGGTATAGATTTATTCAATGTAACTGGAGGCTGGCATGAAACAAGGGTGCCTCAGATAACCTCTCATCAACCGCATGCAACCTTTAAATATCTTGCATACGGTATAAAAAAAGCCACAGGTAAGCCAACGATTATATCAAACAGGATATCAACCCCTCAAATAGCAGAACAACTACTCAGGTATGGATGGGGAGATATGGTTAACTTTGCAAGACCATTAATTGCAGATCCATACCTGCCCCTAAAGGCAAGGGAAGGCAAAACAGGGTTTATAAGACCATGTCTGTCGTGTAATCAGATGTGTTTTGATAGAATTCTTCAGGGAAAACCATCCCAATGCGTCGTTAATCCATTTGCAGGAAAAGAAGAAAAATTATCTGAAGATAGTTTAAAGATTTCAGATAAACAGCTAAATATTGCCGTAATAGGCGGGGGTATAGCTGGCTTAACAGCTGCTGTATATCTTGCTCAAAAAAATCACAGGGTTACCATATACGAAAAAGGCAGTAAGATCGGCGGCAAGATGGATATTGTTGCAGCTCCACATGCAAAAAAGGATTTTAAAAAGATTATAGAATATTATAAAACCCTTCTGGATAATTTAAATGTATCTATTAAGCTAAATAGTAAACCCACCATTGAAGAACTAAAAAAATCGGGTTTTGATTATTTTATTGTGGCAACTGGCTCGAAACCCTTTATCCCTGATATCGATGGTATTAATTCAGTAAATGTTAAAAATGCTGAAGATGTATTAAGAGGAGAAGCTGTTATAGGTGAAAAAGTTGTGATAATCGGCGGTGGTGCTGTTGGTGTGGATGTAGCAAACTACATAATTGACAATTCAACATTGGATGGCGAACAGGCAAAATTTTTACTGGAATGGAATGCTGAGGAGTGTCAAAAAGTAATAAATCTTGCTACCCAACCAATCAAAAAGATAACTGTAATAGAGATGCTGGATGATATAGGAAAGGATATTGGCAAATCTACACGCTGGGCTGAACTTTTAAGACTAAAAAGGGCCGGCGTAGAATTTATGGTTAACACAACAGCTAAATCAATAAAAGAAAACGGTGTTGTAGTAAAAACAGCTGACAGCAGGGAGTTATTTATTGAGGCGGATGCTGTTATAATCGCCACAGGTTATAAGCAGGAAAATTCAATAGCAGAGGAACTTAAAAAGGAATTCCCATCTAAAGTTTTTGTTATTGGAGATGCCAAAAAACCGGGAAAAATAGAAAATGCTATAAGAGATGCATTTGAGGTGGTACTGCAATTATGAGAATAGATTGCTATTACACGGATAAAATTTTGTTATTGAAACCCCTGATATTTATCTTCAGGCGAAGCTTTTCTTATCTGTCTTTTGAAGATACAAAGATGAACGGTATACTCGCCTCTCTTCCCAATGGTTTTAAGTTTTCCATATGCATTGAAAATTATGGATGCATTGATTTTGTAAAGTTCAATGGAATTTTAAACACAAAAAATCCATACAACGATTTAACAATAACAATAAAAACATTATGCTGGGCGTCTTTGTTGTTTACAGGTGGCATTTCTTTAGATGATGCATTTGCTAAAAATATGGTAAAGCTTAAAGGTGATATATCTTATGCCCTGATTATTTTGAGGGCAATTAAGCGGCTAAACCACATCATTTTCCCATCATTTATCACAAGATACCTGGAGAAAAACCCTGAAAGTAAAACAACTGAAGAGATTAAATTAATGCTAAAAAACTACAGTGTAGGCTTAAAAAAATCAAGAAGGTGGTAAAAATGCTGTTTGAATTCTTTAGTCCAGTAAAAATAATAGCCGGAGATAACGCGATTTTTTCTCTTCCTGTGCAACTAAAAGCACTTAATGTTATCAATCCTATTATCGTAAGCGATGATGGTGTAAAAAAGAGTAATTTATTGAAATTCGTGTTTAAAGCTTTAAAAGAAGGTGGCATAACAAATTTAACTGTTTTTGATGACATACCGCCTGAAACGTCAACGACATCGATTAAAAAAGCTAAAGAATTGTTTCAAAGTAAAAATTGTGATGGAATTATTGCAGTCGGCGGTGGTTCTGTCATAGATTCTGCAAAAGCATTGAATATGCTTATTTCATCGAATAAAAACGAACTTGACGATCTGGCCGGTGCCAATAATCTGGAGCATGATACACTACCTTTTATTGTTATACCCACAACAGCTGGCACAGGTTCAGAAGTTACCACTGTGGCGGTTATTTTTGATGAAAAGCAAAATAGAAAGGTTGCACTTGCAGATGAAAAAATTCTACCCGATGCTGCTATTATTGATCCAGTCATGACAATGACAATGCCCAAAAAACTCACAGCTTCAAGCGGTATAGATGCTTTAAGTCATGCAATAGAGGCATATATTTCGATTGCAACAAACCCGATAAGCAGGGTATTTGCAACTACATCGATTTCATTGATACTTGACAACCTAATAGATTCGATACAAAAACAGGATAAAACCCATAGATTTAATATGGCCTTAGCCTCAACACTGGCTGGTATTGCATTTTCAAATGCCATGGTTGGAATCAATCATAGCCTTGCGCATGCTACAGGTTCTGTTTTACATATTCCCCATGGTATTGCCGTGGGTGTTTATCTTGTTGAGTCGTTAAGATATATGGAAAATTCTATAAAAAGTGAGTTAGAACAACTTTCTGTTTATACACAAAAAGGTTATACAAATCAGGGTTTTATAGATATGATTGATAGTTTTTTAGAGAAAGTGTCTCAGTTAAGTGGCGTATCGTTTAGGCTAAAAGATTATCTGAAGGATGAGAATCTAATAGATAAAATAGCAGAATTGGCAGTTATAGATGGTTCAAGTATTTTTAGTAAAATAGAGTTTACCAGAGATGTAGCAGTAGAAATTATTAAAAACTCCTTAAAGAGGTAGGAAAATGAGATGGATAATAGAAAAACAGAGAGATTTTTTTAATACAACAAAAACATACGATCTTAATACGCGACTATCGTGCTTAAAAAAACTGAAAAGATGTATAAAAAAATATGAAAAAGATATTTACGATGCGTTGTATAACGATTTAAGAAAGCCAAGATTCGAAGCCTATGTTGGAGAGGTTGGATTTATCATAAGGGAAATAGATTTTGTTCTTAAACATTTAAAAGATTGGGTAAAGCCTCAAAAGGTAAAAACAGAGCTTGTCAATATACCAGCCGAAAGCTTCATATACAGACAGCCCTACGGCGTTTGTTTGATTTTAAGCCCATGGAACTATCCATTTCATTTAACATTTTTGCCATTGATCGGTGCAATTGCAGCAGGCAACACCGCAGTTGTAAAACCATCTGAGATAGCCCCAAATAGTGAAAGTCTTATCAAAGAAATTATAGATAATTGTTGCCCATCCGAATATGTGTCGGCGGTTGTTGGACCAAAAGAGATTGCAGAAAGTCTTTTGAATGAAAAATTTGACAAAATATTTTTTACAGGAAACACTGCAGTTGGAAAGATTGTAATGAAAAAAGCATCAGAACACCTAACACCTGTTACGCTTGAATTAGGCGGTAAATCACCCGCTATTATACTTAACGATGCCAAACTAAAAACAGCAACAAAGAGAATAGTCTGGGGAAAGTTTTTTAATGCAGGCCAAACCTGTGTGGCTGTTGACTATGTATGCGTTGAAAAGAAAATTTACAAAAAATTTATGAAATTACTTATTGAAGAGACAAAAAGATACACATCGATGAAAAATTTCACAAAGAATTACTCAAAAATTATCAATTTTAGACATTTTAAAAGATTAACGCAGCTTATAAATGAAAGCAATGTGATTTTTGGTGGCAGAACAGATACAGAAACATTGACGATTTATCCAACTATTGTTGAAGCGCAAAAAGAGGATAAAATAATGGAGGATGAGATATTTGGTCCTATTTTACCGGTTTTGAAATTTGACAGCTATGAAGAGATAAAAGATTTTGTAAAAGCAAAACCAAAGCCACTTGCCATGTATATTTTTACTGAAAAGGCATCAATGAAGGAAAAAATTCTGAGAGAAATCCAATCCGGTGGAGTAACAATAAATGACACATTGATTCATCTCTCAAGCAGCCTTCTGCCTTTTGGTGGCATAGGCTCAAGTGGTATGGGCAGTTACCACGGATGGTTTTCGTTTGAGGAATTTTCTCAAAAAAGAGCCGTTGTGGATAGATCAACAGCTATAGATATTCCTCTAAGATATCCACCATACGGTTCAGTAAAATTTTACAGCGTCAAAAAAATATTTTATAAATAAGGGATGGAAATAGAAAAAATTATTGAGACTCTAAAGTTATCTCAAACACCGTATGGCCAGATAGTGGTTGGTCATCTATTTTTGAGACCTATATATTTTTTTAGCAAACTAAATATTGTAATTGAGGGTATAGAAAATATACCAGACCAACCGGTGATTTTTGCAATGAACCATACAGATAGATACAACTACTGGCCATTTCAGTTTAAATTGTGGAGAATTCATAAAAAATACAACATCAAATATCCCTATATAACCACATGGGTTAAGGGGAAATACTACGAAAATAAGTGGCTTGCCCGCTTTATGAGTTTAACAAACAATATTCCTATACCTTCAAAGGGTTATCTTTTAGCAAAAGACTTAAAGGAGTTCTTTAAAGAAAGATATCCTCTAAAAAAGGAGGAATTTTTACTCCTGAAGCGTTATATAGATGGAGCATTGTCATTAGATGAACTCATTAAAAAAAATATAGATAAAATAAACAAAATAATCTCAACAAAACATGACAATTTTAATCCCGAGAATGAAAGCTACAGGGATTACATAAACAATCTATTCAGAAGGGTTATGAAAAGCGTTTATAAACTCAACTACCAGGCAATTTACGAGAAAAACTTAAACATAACGATTTTTCCTGAAGGCACACGTTCAAAAACCTTAACTTATCCAAAACCGGGCCTTGCACAAATTGCGTTAGCCCTGAAGGTTCCAGTGGTTCCAATAGGCTGCAGTGGATCTGATAAAGCCCATCCTGGTAATGCTCCTGTTCCCATTAAAAACAGCACTATAACTTACCGCATAGGTAAACCTATTAAACTGCATGAAGTTTACAAACTAAATGAAGAGTTTGAACCTTTTGTTAGCTACCCAGAAGAATATAAAAAGATTTTTGAAGAAGCGATGCAGTTAGTTATGAGCAAAATAGCAAGATTGGTTGATAAAGAATATATCGGTGATTTTACAAAAAAAAACCAAACAGACTTAGAAAACTTCGTATAGTTTTTTATTGCTTAATTTTATAGATTGTGTATAATATATCCAAGTTTAACGTAAAGGGAAGGTTGTTATGAAAAAGGAAGAAAAAAAGGAGTATTATCACATAGGCGAAGTGGCAAAAATGCTCAATATAACCCCAAGAACAATACGTTACTATGAAGAACTAAAATTGATGGATGAACCCTTAAGAATCAACAACAGCATAAGGTTGTATTCAAAAGAAGATATCCGAAGGCTAAAATTTATATTAAAGCTCAAAGAGCTTGGTCTAACACTTAAAGAGATGAAAGAGCTTGCCGATATTTACAATGAACATAAAAAAGAAAAAAGCATTTTACCAAGGCTTGTCGAATTACTGGATGCTCACATTGACAAAATAGATAAAAAAATGGCCAAACTGGCTTCTTTAAGAAGTGATATAGTGGAATACAGAAAAAGAATAGTAGATGCTATGAATGAGGAGGATAATGATGAAGCCAATAAAAGTGCAGGTTAGATTTAAAGACCTTGATGTTTACGGTCACGTGAATGAATCCATATATTATCAATATATGCTTCAGGCTCGATGGGAACTTTTAAAAAACGAATTTAATAAAGAACTCCTAAAAACGCTTTTGATTGTTGTTGCTCACTCAGAATGCACTTATAAACAACCGATAACAACAGAAGATTTTGTGTATATAAGTGTAAGTCTGGGTGAGATAGGCAAAAAAAGTTTTACTTTAGTTTATAATATCTTCAACGCAGATAAACTATATGCTGTGGGTAAAACAACACTGGTATGCTTTGATGCCAAAACAAGCAAAACAATAGAAATACCCGATTGGTTAAAAGAAAAATTACAGGAGTTGGGTAATGAGTGATGCTGTTAAGATCTACAAAGAGGATGGAATAGGATTTTTGGCGCTCAACAGGCCAGACAAATTAAACGCACTAAATAAAGATATTTTTGATGGTATTGCAAAAGGCGTTAAGGAGTTTGATAAGGATAATGATGTTAGTGTTGTTGTCATTTATGGCGAAGGCAGGGCTTTCTGTGCGGGATTGGATTTTAAGGATTTTCTTGGCAGATTTAGACCGGAAAATTTTAAATCCACTGAAGACCTTTACAACGCCGTTTATGAATATGTTGTCTTTATGCAGGATAGCTTCTCAGTTATAGAAAATTCAAAAAAGGTCTATATAGCTGCAATTAACGGTTTTTGTGTTGGAGGCGGATTGGATCTTGCCGCAACCTGTGATATTAGAGTTGCAAGCAGGGATGCTGTATTTTCAATAATGGAAACCCAGGTTGGTGTTATAGATGATCTTGGTGCACTCCAAAGGCTACCCAGGATTATTGGGGAGGGGCATACAAAATATTTAGCTTTTACATCCGATAAAATATCATCTAACGAAGCTTACCGCATGGGTTTAGTTGAAAAAATTACTGAAACTAAAAAAGAGCTATTGCTTCTGGCAAAAAAGATTGCCAAAAATATTTCTTCTAAAAGAAAAAAAGCTGTATTTGGTACAAAGATAGCCCTTCATCATCTAAGAGAACACACAGTAGCTGAATCTTTACTGTTTACAGCCAAATCAAATGCTGATCTATTTGACCCACAACTGCTTATGGAAAACTTTCTAAAAAATATAGGAAAAAAATAATTATCTTAAAATACCGCCTGAGGTTTTGAGAATCTCAACATATTGCCTAACACCTACCTCAAGCGGTGTAAATTTTTTCATATAGCCTGCCTCTCTTAGTTTTGATAAGTCAGCCTGCGTAAATGTTTGATACTTACCCTTCAATTCATCGGGAAATTTAATAAACTCTATTCTTACATTCTTATAAAGACCCTGCATAATCTCAGCGATTTTTAGAAAGCTTTCTGCTTTCGAGCTACCAACATTAAAAATACCGCTTTTGTGTGGGTTTTCAAAGAAAAACATATTTACATCTGCAACATCATCAATATAAACAAAATCCCTTTTAAAATTTTCGCTCCCCTCAAACAGTTTTATCGTTTCCTCCTCTAAGATTTCGTTGTGGAAATGGTAAACCACTGAGGCCATTCTGCCTTTATGAGCCTCATTGGGGCCATAAACATTAAAATATCTCAAACCAACAACCTGGATATCCAATTCGCCCAAAAACCTATTAACATACCTATCAAACAAAAACTTTGAAAAAGCATAAATATTAAGCGGATACTCACATTTTTCTTCTTCCTTAAAACCATTTTCTCCGTTTCCATAAACTGAGGCACTGGAGGCATAGATAAATCTGATGTTATTTTTGGAGGCAAACTCAAAGAGTTTTTTTGAGTACTCGTAATTGTTCTGCATCATATATCTGCCGTTTTGCTCAAGCGTATTTGAACATGCGCCCTGATGAAATATAACATCAAAGGAGTCAAATTTATCTAAATTTTCGATAAAATCACGTTTATCAACAAAATCCAAAAACCTCAAAGCATTAAGATTTAGATGCTTTTTTGAATTTTCAAGGTTATCAACAATAATTATATCACCAACACCCCTTTTATTTAATGCCCTGACAATATTACTTCCTATAAAACCAGCACCGCCCGTTACAACAATCATCTCAAACCTCCAAAAATTTGATAGAAACCGATTAAAAGTATATAAAATAGATATGTTTAAGTTCAAGTGTATCACATCTTACTGCGTCGATATGGGCAACAGGCTCTACATAAAAGCAATAACAGAGGATGGAAATAAAGATTTAATTATATATGGCAGACACACAGACATAGACACCTTAACACTGCTTGAGGTGTCGGGAAAGATAAAAAATGAAAATAAAAGTTACCTCATTGTCGATAGTATGAACATTATAGATAGATTTGATGCTATTAGAGGCTCATTCTCCAAGCTATCTGTAGCCATGCTTTTTTTAGAAATCGCATATAGATCAAATCTAAGGCTTTCGGTTTTATTGACAGGTCTAAACAGACTAAAAAAAGAGGATTCGCTACCTGCTTTAGTAATCTTTTTGGTAGAATTCTTAAAGGAAAATGGCATACTAAACACCTCAATGCTTACGCAGGTTGAAAAAGAGGAGTTAGAAAATATCCTCCACCATCCTTATTCCAGAAAACCAAACAAACACATACTTACTTCTTTAAAAAATAAACTTCTTAAGGAAACACAGAAATATATAGAACAACCGCTAAACAGTTTAAAACTATTGAAACTTTAAAGCTTAGATATGGTTAAGATTTCTCAAAATTCTCTACAAAAATATGTTATCGTAGTAATGACTTTTGCATTTTAGATATTGAAATATTTTGTTGTTTCTTTAGGTTTATTATGCTTAAGTAGTATGTGCTGCCCTGATCGAATTGAAAATCTCAGATGTTCCATATTTCTCTATTACATCTTTAATTATTTTAAGCCCCCCCTAATATATTTGAAGATTCGGGGGGCATTATTGTATTTAGAGAAATCTAAAAGGTATATTAGACTTTATGCAGTTTGAGGAAGAGTCCCTTTATTAGCATAAAATTGCATCATAGCCATCTGTGCAACCCTTAAATTCATCATAGATAAAGTTGGAAAAGCATGCTGCATCATTGCAACATCCATGATAGTTATATGGTTTTGGATAGCCATTGTCCATTCTGCTATCAACTCACTTG
Source organism: Hippea jasoniae (assembly GCF_000744435.1). Taxonomy (NCBI): domain Bacteria; kingdom Pseudomonadati; phylum Campylobacterota; class Desulfurellia; order Desulfurellales; family Hippeaceae; genus Hippea; species Hippea jasoniae. The sequence continues at coordinate 39,416 of NZ_JQLX01000018.1, read as the reverse complement.
CATGGTTTCCAACAATAGAAGCACCTAAAACATACCCTCTATCATCCACCATTATTTTTACAAATCCCTCATCCTTCAAATCAACTAAACTCCTACCGTAATTTTTAAAATAATCTTTAACAATACTGAACTTTATCCCTTCTTTTTCAAGTTGTTTTTCGGTAGCTCCAACATGAGCAATTTCTGGAAAAGTAAATATTGCCCATGGAACAGGATAAATGCTTCTTTTTAAGTTGCATGGTGAATCTGTACCTAAAAGATGCATAACAGACAACATACCTTGATGCATTGCTGCATGGGAAAAAAGATTTATTCCATTACAATCTCCAACAGCATAAATGTGCTTTTCATTTGTTCTATTAAATTCATCAACTATAATACCTTTTTTTGAGTAGTGCACATTTGCTTTTTCAAGAGCCAATCTGTCAATATTTGGAACTCGTCCAGCTGCAACTAAAATCTTATCACATTTAAGCATACCATTGGTTGTGTTAACTACAATGGTATTACCATCTTTATAGACTGAAGTTGCAATTGTGTTGTTATGAACCTCAATACCCCTTTTTAAGAATTGCTCTTCAAGCACCTCAGCTACATCCTTATCTACAGAAGGAATCAAATGTTCATCCATGTTAATCATTGAAACCTGTTTTGAGCCCAATACTTTAAATGATAGAGCCATTTCAGAAGCAATTGCCCCACCACCAATAATTACTAATCGCTCAGGTATTTCATTTATTTTAAAAATATTTTTGTTTGTCAGATAATCAATTCTTTCAATACCTTTAATATTCGGAATAAATGGTTTAGAACCTGTAGCTATAAAAATAGCTTTAGAGGCATAATAAAGATTATTACCTGCTTTAATTGTATGGGAATCAATAAACTCTGCTTGAACGCCTATTAGCCTATCGACATTTTCAAAAACCTTTTCTGCTTTTTTTTGCCCAATTGTATCAATCCTGTTTTGAATAGGTAAAAATACATCTTTAATATCCAATGAGCCGTTTATTTTTAAACCGAATTCACTAATATTATCAATATCATCTTTTAAAGCCGCAACATTTAAAATCGCCTTAGAGGGAATACATCCACAATTAAGACACTCACCCCCTATTTTATTAGATTCAATAGCCAAAACCTTTAATCCAAAATTGCTTGCCGTGGTAGATGCAGCCATACCCGCAGGACCCATTCCAATGACAATAACATCATATATTTTCATAACAACCTCCAAAAAATCACAAAAAAGTTAGTAAACTACTAACTTAATATAATAAGCATAACTTTTTGTCAAGAAAAATTGCTTTATATTGACTACCAAGCCTATTTAATTTATAAGAATAGCATGAAGTTACCAACAAAGGTGAGATACAGCCTAAGGCTTTTAATAGAAATAAAGAACTCAGAAAAGATGCTAACTCTCTCTGAAATTTCAAAACTCACAAAAATATCTGAAAATTATTTAAAACAACTTGCAGCCGTTCTTGAGAAAAAAGGCATTCTAAAAGGTAAAAAAGGTCCAAATGGTGGATATGTTATCGTAAATGATAAGGTTTCATTAATGGATTTAATAGAGATATTTTCAGGGGGTGTGCAGCTTGCGCCCTGCATAGATGAACAATACAAATGCGAACTCATTAACTCATGCAGGGCACGTGGCACGTGGCTAAAACTAAACACACAAATTTCTGAACTTTTTAAAAGCATCACCCTAAAAGATTTTTAAACCTGAATAACCTTTATTTTATTGGTTTTTAAGGCATCCTTAAGCGTTTCCTCTATCATATGCAATGTCAGAAACGCAGCATTGCATGTAGAGCATGTGCCTGCATATTCAATTAATACTTCCACAGATTTATCATCATTCTCTTTTACATCAACAAGTTTTACACTGCCGCCGTCCATGGCCAATATAGAAGATACATCGTTTTTCAATACATTTTCTATGGCTTTTATCTTATTAAAAAGACTCATATCTTCGAAACGTTGCGGTTTGAGTCTTTCCTCTTCTTCCATCTTTTTATTAACATCTTCAATTATATCTACAAGATAAATGGGCCTTTCTTCATGTCCACCCGGTTTAACGCAGCTTTTGCAGTAAGTACCTGCATCTGTATACTTTTGAAGTTCCTCAATGGTTTTAACCTTATGTTTTCTTACTATTTCTTCAATTTCTCCACGCGTAACCCTGGCACATTCACAAACAATTTCAGAATCTTTAATTTTATTCGGATTTATTTGTTTGTATTTTGCAGCCGCCTCAACAATTACATCATAAGCCATAACCGAGCAATGCATTTTTTGGGCAGGAAAAGCAGGAGTATCTGGATCATCTCTAAGCGCTTTTTCAACATCCAAATTTGTTATTTTTGTAGCCTCATCCACAGTTTTACCTATGGTTAACTCTGCCATCATATCACTACTTGCAATTGCAGTGCCGCACCCAAACGATTTAAATCTTGCATCAATTATTCTGTCTGTATCAGGATCAACTAGCCAGTATAATCGAACAGCATCTCCACAGGCTTCACTTCCAAAATCAGCCACAACTAATTTTGCATTTCTTTTTGCGGCATCCTCTTCTGAAAACTCGCCCAAAAACCTTGGAGCATTCATACGCTGTATAACCTTTTTGGAGTATTTTTCCCAGATATTTCCACCTATAAGATCACTTTTAGCCATCTATACCTCCTTAAACGGGCTTGACTTTTGCATACGTCATTGATATTTCCCTTAACTTTTCAACTATCGGAGGAAGAATTTCTATAACATAGTCTATTTCTTCCTCTGTGGTAAATCTACTTAGAGAAAAAATTATACCAGTATGTGCAATTTCTGGATCTTCGCCAAGAGCCTCAAGCACTTCACTACCTTTAAGCCTCTCACTTGAACAGCTGCTGCCTGTTGCTGCATATACACCCCTTCTATTTAGTTCCCATAGCATGGATTCCCCTTCAATTCCTTTAAAAGAGGCTATTACAGTATTGGGAAGTCTGAATTTTTTATCCACATATGTCTTGGTATCGGGTATTTTTCTTATAGCATCTTCAAGTTTATCTCTTAATCTTGAAATTTCAGTTTGCACATAATCTAAATTTTTATTTGCAAGCTCTATTGCCTTTGCCATGGCAACAATACCGTTTGTATATATGCTTCCTCCTCTTTTGTAACCCATCTGCTGTCCATGAATTAAAGGAATAAAGGGTGCACCATTTTTTACATACAACCCTCCAACACCTTTGGGACCGTGAAACTTGTGAGCTGAAAATGTAAAATAATCAACTCCTATTTCTTTAATATTCACCTTTAGCTTTGAGATAGCCTGCGCTCCATCACAATGAAAAAAAACTCCATATTTATGAGCAATTTCTGAAATTTCTTTTATTGGTTGAATAGCACCACTTTCGTTACTTGCATACAAAACAGAAATCAAAGCAGTATCATCTCTTATTTTATCTTCAAGCTCCTCTATATCTATTCTACCGTTCTCATCAGTTTTAAGATAATCAACTTCCATTCCAAATGTTTTAACAAAAGCACAGGGAGCCTTTATTGAACTGTGTTCAGCCACTGTGGTTATAATGTGTTTTTTATCAGACCCAGACAAGAAATTATGTAAAAAAGTTTTTATAACAGCACTGTTGCCTTCCGTTGTTGATGATGTAATGATTAGATCATCTTCTTCAGGGATAGAAAGTTCATCGTAGATAGTATCGTATGCTTGTTCTACAGCTTTCCTTGTTTTAGAGCCCAGGTTATATATGGAATTGACATTGCCAAAAAGTTCTACAGCCTTACAATAAATCTCTTTTACCCTCTCATCCATCGGTGTGGTGCTGTTGTTATCAAGATAAACCTCCATAATCACCTCCTAAATTTAGTTAGTAATAAGATAACTTTTTTCTGTGAAAAGTCAATATAAAAAATTTATCTATAAATATGAATTTGCGGTATTCTTTTATAACTTGCCAGAAAATAATAATGCCTCTCTATGTAAAATAACGATGGCAATTTTGTATTGACAGTTTACAAATTAGCATTGAACTTTTATACTATTTAGTAATGAGAGCTGTAATCCAGAGAGTCAGTCAGGCTGCTGTGGTTGTTGATAAAAAAACTGCGGCAGAGATAAAAAAGGGATTATTAATATTTTTGTGTGTTTGTAGCGATGATAACCAAAAAGACCTTGAGTATCTTGCAAAAAAAATTGCAAACATGAGGATTTTTACAGATCAAAACGGTAAGTTTAATCTTTCAGTCAAAGATATTGGCGGTAGTTGCATTGTTGTCAGTCAGTTTACACTGGCTGCAGATACAAAAAAAGGCAATAGACCCTCCTTTTTTTATGCAGCAGAACCGAAAAAAGCAAAAGATTTTTATGAAAAGTTTATTGCTATTTTAAACGATCAATACCGTATACCAACTCAGGGCGGTGTTTTTGCAGCTCACATGGATGTTTCATTGACAAACGATGGACCTGTTACGATTTTCATCGACTCAAAGATCAATATTCAATAGTTCTCCTCTGTCCACATATCAGCTTCAAATCTCACAACCCTGTTTCTACCTGACTCCTTTGCTTTATACATTGCAACATCACTAAATTTTATACACTTCCACAAATTTTCAGAATCCTCAGGGAAAATCGATACACCAATCGATAGAGTTTTTTTAATAATCGTTCCCTGAACTGTAATCTCTGTGTTTTCAACCTCTCTTCTGATCCTTTCTGCAACATCCATTGCAACAGCTTCATCTGTATCCTGCAGAAGAATCAAAAACTCTTCCCCTCCAAACCTTATAGGAATATCTGCCTCTCTTGTGCTTTTTAGAATAGCCCTTACCACACCTTTTAGCACCTCATCGCCCACATTATGCCCATAAACATCGTTAACCTGCTTGAAAAAGTCTATATCGCACATCAAAATACCCGCTTTTGTGTTGCGACGCTTAACGGTGGCTGCAAAAGTTGATGCAAACTCATCTAAAAATCGCCTGTTGTACAAACCGGTTAGAGGATCTCTCATGGTGGATTCCCTAAGCTGGGCAAGTAGTCTTTTTGCCTCTAATACCGGTGCTGCCTCTTTCAAAAATATCTTTATCCTTTTAACCTTTTTTGTAATCTCTTCGGTTTTTGTCTTCTCATCAAATATTAACTGTACAACACTACCAACGCTACCGCCAACAATGAGCGGTAAACAGATATGATTTTTGGGTTTGCCTGCAAAACTCAAGCAAACATCGCTCTCTAAAAAAGAATCTACATCCCTGGCTGTTCTTACAGCCCTACATAAAGAACAGTCAATCAAAATATCCTGTTTACAAAGCATCTTCTCATCACCATACACCTCTATCTGCTTCATGGCATTCTTGCTATTGTTAACCTCAAAAATATTGAACTGCTTTATACCAAATTCATCCCTTAGCAGATCAAAAACCCTTTTGTATACAGCATTAACATCTAAATCCTCCTCTATGGTCTTTTTAAATAAAACGAGTTTATAGCTCTCATCGATAAATCTGTTAAAGTTATCAACCAGTTTGCCTATCTCGTCGCTGCCCATCCAGGGAAGTTTTATTTCCGGTGAAATTTCACCCTCAATAAGTTTTTCGGATAATTCTCCAATCTCTCTAATTCTTTTTGTTATACAGTAGACTATTAAATAAAATACAGCTGCTGCAACTAAGGATACCAAAACGCCAATAAGAATACTTGAAATGGTTACAACAATAATATCATGCCTTTTTTGTTCTTTATAGTTATCAATAATATTCTCTATGTCAGATAAATAAAAACCACTACCAACAACCCAGTTAAACGGATAAAAATATCCGACATAAGATATTTTATCGTAACATTTATTGCTCTGTTGTCCCAATTTTGCCCAGCAGTACTTAACAAAACCCCCTCCTTGAGTTTTTATAACCCTCGCCATCTCTCTAAAAAGATACACACCGTTTTTATCCTTCATATCCCACACATTCTTACCATTCAAAAGCGGCTTTGGTGGATCTAAAACCATAATGCCATCAAGTGTGTTTATCCATACATAATCGTAACTTTCGGAGTTCTTTGAAATATTGTAGCGGATAGAATAAACAAACTTAATGGCTTCGATCTTAGCCTCTGCAAGCGAAATCTTACCCTCTTTGTAGTCTTCATAGTATTTTTCTATGCCATCTATGGCTATATTAACAATACTTCTAACCATATTTTTCTGCTGATTTATCAGGTTTCTTTTAAACATCTGGGTTTCTTTTTTTATCATCTTTATATTTGACATGAAATAGTAGCTGTAGCCTATTACACCAATCAACAATATAGAAATAAAGTATGCTGCAAGTATTTTATACTTTATACTGCGAGATAAAAACCATTCTTTCAAATTATTCATACCATCTGACTTTCTTATACGATTTGTTTTATGTTAATAAATTAAACCACTACTGTCAACAAAAAGATTGATTGTTTCTAACAAGCCTGTTATAAAATTTTAAAGGGGAACAATGAAAAACAGTACCAACATTAGTGAAATATTTTATTCCATACAGGGAGAAGGAAGCTTTATAGGCATGCCCGCTGTATTTGTAAGGTTTTGTGAATGCAATCTGAGGTGTCCGTTTTGCGATACAAAATATGCACTAAACTGTTCCAATCCTATGACAGAAATAGAGATTTTTAAACAGGTTGAATCCTTTAGGTGTAAAAATATAATATTTACAGGGGGTGAGCCGGCTTTAAGGGATAATTTTATTGCTCATTTTATAAAAAAATACCCTCAGTTTAGATACTTTATCGAAACAAACGGCACAATTTTTTTGCAAAACAGTGCATCATTACTTGACCATATTGTGGTAAGTCCAAAAATGTTTGCTTTAAACTTAGATGTTTTAAAAAAATACAAAGAATTAAAAGCGGAATTTAAGTTTGTTGTCGATGAAAACTTTGATGAGGAGCTCAAATTAATAGATTTGCTTAACCTAACCGATGTCGTATTTCAGCCAATATGGCTAAACGATACACCTCAAAGCTACATAGAAAAAACAAAAAGGATAATAGAAAAGGTTAAAAAACTATCAATCAATGTTCGGATAATACCACAACTTCACAAAATCTTATATAAAGAGGAGAAAGGCGTATGAAAAAGGCAATTGTTATATTTTCCGGTGGACTTGATTCTACAACATGTCTGTTCTGGGCTTTGGATGAGTTTGATGAGGTGCACACCATCACATTTAACTATTCTCAACGGCACTCTATCGAGATAGATTTTGCCAAAAAAACCCTGCAACTTGCAGAGCAAATCAAAGGCAAAAAAATCTTTCCACACTTTTTCAATATCGATCTATCACAGATTGGTGGTTCTGCCTTAACGGATAGTTCAATTGATGTGCCAAAGAACCGCAGCATCAATGAAATTGAAAGTGGCATACCCGTAACATATGTGCCTTTCAGAAACGGCATTTTCCTTTCAATAACAGGTGCAATGGCAGAAAGATACGAAATATTCAACATTATAGGTGGCTGGAATATGCTTGATTACTCCGGTTATCCAGACTGCAGGGAAAATTTTCTAAGAAGCTTTGAACAAACCTTAAACTACGGCACAAAAGCAGGCAGCGAAGGCAAAACATTTACAATTCATACACCGCTATTGAAGATGAAAAAATCTCAAATAATAGTATTTGGCAAGAAGCATCAGGCTAACTATTCATATTCATATTCCTGCTATGAGGGAAAAGAAACCCCCTGTGGTAAATGCGATGCTTGTATATTAAGGGCCAAGGGCTTCAAAGAAGCAGGCATAGAGGATGATTTTCTGGTAAGGTTAAGAAATGAAGGTCATAACAACACATAAAAACCCCGATTTTGATGCAATAGCAAGTTGTATTGCAGCAAAAAAACTATACCCTGATGCCATAATTATGCTTCCAAAACTGCAATTTTCATCACAAACAAATTTCATGATCCAGCTTTTGATATATGAATATGTGGGCAATACAGAAGAAGAAATAGAAAATATCGACACACTGATTGTTGTTGATACTCACTCCTCATCAAGAATTGAAGACAAACTCAAACCGTTTTTAAAGAAAGCCAAAATTATCTGTTTTGATCATCACAAAGAAGGCGATATCAATTGTGACCAGCTCAGTCTGGTTAACTATGGAGCCAACACCACACAGCTTATTCAGCGAATAATAAAAAACGATATAGAGATTGATGAAGAAGACGCCACTCTTTTCATGTTAGGAATTTATGCAGATACCGGCAGACTTACATATACAAACACAAAACCTGAGGATATTGAGGTTTGCGCCTACCTTTTAAGAAAAGGTGCAGACCTTGAGACAATTAAAGAGGTATTGGAAGAAACACTTACAGAAACAGAGGTTTATCTTCTTAATGAGCTTGCAAAAAACAAAAGAATTTTTGAGGTTAAAGGTATTCGCATAGGTTTGTCTTTTGCAAACTTAGATTATTTTTCATCAAACGCAGCATTAACCGTCTCAAAATTTATCGAGATGGACAAATTAGATGCAGCGGTTGGGATTTTCAGGATGGGAAGTAGAATCTATGTTATTGGACGCTCAAAAAATAAAGATATAGATATTGCGCATGTTTTAAAGAACATCGGTGGTGGTGGTCATCCTTTTGCTGCAAGCGCTACAATCAAAAATGCAACACTTATAGAGGTGGCAGAAAAGCTGTCATCTATAATTAAAGAAACCCTTTTAGATAGAATTACAGCAGAAGATATAATGACCTCTCCGCCAAAGTATGTCTACAGCCAGACAAAGATGGAGAAGGTCAATAAAATCATATCAACAGGCGGCATAAACGCCTTGGTGGTTGTTAATAAAGCAACAAAAAAAGTAGAAGGCATTATAACTCGCCAGGTTATCAACAAAGCTATCTATCACGGCATGGGCAACAAGCCTACTGGTTTATTTGTGGATACAGAAATCAAGACTGTTGATATCAATGAAAGGTTCAGCACAATTAAACGCATCGTCCTTGAGGAAAAACAGCGTCTGATACCCGTAGTATCCGACGGCGTGCTTGTTGGCGTAATCACACGAACAAATATACTCAAAATCCTCACAGAAAGCTCTGAAAGAGATGTTAAACTAAAAAAGAAAAACATAGCAGCAAAAATCAAACAACACTTACCACAAAATATCTACAACTACTTAATAGAAATAGGCAACACAGCAAAACAGATGGGTTTTAACGCCTACCTTGTTGGTGGCGTTGTAAGGGATATCATTTTGGGCTTTGAAAATTTAGATATAGATATTGTCATAGAAGGTGATGGTATTGAATTTGCAAAACAGTTTGCAAAGCTCAATAATGCACGAGTAGCTACACATGAGCGATTCAGAACGGCAACAATAATTATGCCTGATAGTATAAGAGTTGATATAGCCACTGCAAGAGAGGAGTATTACGACTTGCCTGGCTCACTACCCACAGTTCAAAGCAGCTCAATAAAATTAGATCTATACAGACGAGATTTTACGATAAATACACTTGCCGTAAAGCTGCACGATGAATTTGGAGACCTGCTTGACTTCTTTGGTGGATTGAATGATATTGAGAATAAAAAAATTCGCATATTGCATATGTTAAGCTTTATCGAAGACCCAACGCGCATGTACAGGGCTGTTAGATTTGCTACAAGGCTGGGTTTTGAAATAGGCAAACAAACAGACAGGTTGATAAAAGTAGCTGTAGATTTAAATGTTATAAAAAATGTTGAACCCATAAGGATTTACAATGAAATTGTTCATATTCTCAACACGCCTGATGTTTCAAAAAGCTTTGAATTGCTAAAAAAATACAGACTTATCAGAGCGTTAAATAAAAAGTTGATAATAGAAGAGAGAATATTAAAAGCATTGGATGAGGCTGAGGAGATCTTAAAGAGCTGCGAGTTTTTCTGTGGCAGTAAGAAAATTAAAAAAGAATATGTCTTTTTAATAGTGTTAGAGTATCTATTTAGAAACTCGGCAAGCTTTGTTGAGGCTATCGGAGCAGATGAACAGACAAAAAATTTCATTATAAAAGCAAGTAAAAAAATTGCTGAAGCTAACGGAATATTGTCAGCAAAGGGCAAAAATAAATTTACAATATACGAAACGCTTTCAAAGCTGCCCATAGAGGCGGTGCTTGCCATGTATGCTCTAAATCTTTCAAAAGATGCAGTTGTTGTTTTTCTAAAAGAACTCATTCATATAGAACCTTTGATAAAGGGCAGGGATTTGATAAAATTGGGATTGAAACCATCAAAACTGTTTGGTGAAATAATAAACGAAATATTTAAACTGCAATTGCTTGAAAAAATGAAAGACAAGCTTGAGGCTTTAAAGTATATTGAGAAAAAATACCTGGAGAAAAAGCATGGAACTGACAATAAAAATACCTGAATGGCTAAAAACAGATCAAGAAAGAATATTTAACAGTGATAATGAAAAAATACAACTTGCCATAGAGCTTGCACAAAAAAGTATTGAAAACAAAGGTGGGCCGTTTGGAGCTGCTATTTTTTTAAACAATAAGGTTGTGGCTACTGGTGTAAATCTTGTAGTCAAAGAAAATTTAAGCATACTGCATGCCGAAATTGTGGCTATTATGCTGGCTCAAAAAAAATTTAAAACATACGATCTTTCCAAAATTGGTTCTTTCGAACTTTACTCATCCTCTGAACCCTGTGCAATGTGTCTTGGTGCAATACTCTGGAGCGGGATAAAGAGCGTTGTTTTTGGTGCAAAAAGGGAAGATGCAATGGCTGTAGGTTTTGATGAAGGCCCAGTATTTGAGCAATCCTGGGAGTATCTCAAAAACAAAGGTATTAAAGTAAAAGGAGGAGTCTTAAGAAATCAGGTAAAAGATATTCTCCTCCTTTACAAGAAAACAGGGGGTGTTATCTATTCACCCTAAAAGACTTTAAATATTATTAACGATAACTGTGGGATATATGTTGCAAGCAGTAAACCCACAAGATACGTTAAAAACCATGGTAGAGTGGTTTTTGTAATATACTCGATACTCTTGCCTGTTATTCCCATGGCAACAAAGAGGTTTAAACCCACAGGTGGTGTAATCTCTCCAACACCCATATTTATCGTATAGATAATACCAAGCTGAATGGGGTTTACACCAAGATGCACCGCTACAGGGAAAAATAGAGGTGCTGTAACCATAACAATACTGGATGGCTCCATAAAAGCGCCGAAAATAATCAACAGAATATTAACGCCAGCTAAAAACATTATTTTGCTTACATGAGCCTGAATAATCATATCAGACAGCTGCTGAGGAATTTGTTCGATTGTTAGAAAATAAGCAAAAAGCATGGCGTTTGCAATAATGAACAGGATCATGGCACTTGTGGCCGAGGCTTTTAAAATAACATTTGGCACTTCTTTCCATGAAAGATCTCTATATATGAACTTAGCCACAAAAAACGCATAAACAGCAGAAACTGCCGCAGCTTCAGTTGGTGTAAACAAGCCTGAATATATACCGCCAATAATAATTACAATTAACATCAAAGCCCAGAAACTATCAACAAAAGTTTTAAACCTGTCCTTCCATGGCATAGGTTGAGTTTTTTTAAACCCTGCTTTTCGAGCCATAATATATGTAAGAGCCATCATCATGCCTGCGATAACAATCCCTGGCACAACACCGGCTAAAAACAGATCGCCAATGGATTGATCAACCGTTACACCGTAAACGATTAAAACTATGGAGGGAGGAATTAAAATACCCAATGAACCAGCGGTTGTTATAGAACCTATTGCAAATGTATCTGAATAGCCTGCCTCTCTAATAGCTGGAATCATAATCGATCCAATTGCAGCAACTGTTGCAGGACCAGAACCACTTACTGCTGCAAAAATTGCGCAGGCTAAAATTGATGTCATCGTTAAACCGCCAGGCAAATGCCCAACCATCGAATGGGCAAAATTAATTATCCTTTTGGCCGTTCCACCTTCTGACAAAAAAGCACCAGCTAAAACAAAAAACGGAATTGCCATCAATGCAAATTTATCCAGCGCAGTAAATAGTTTTTGGGCTATCGATAAAACAGGCAAACCCGCAACATAATAGATCATAACAATAGCCGTTGAGCCTAAAGCCACAGCAATCGGTACATCAATAGCAATCAAAAAGAATAATAGGGCAGCAACAATTAAAATAGTCATTAGCTACCTACCTCCTCTGCCTCTTCTAATTCAGCAGGCCCTCTCTTTTTCAGCTCTATCCCTGGCGTTTGAATTATTTCAATAAGCTTAACAAATGTCCTCCAGGAAGCTGTGGCCATTGTAATTGGCACTGCAAGATAAATAATCCAGAATGGAATTTGCAAATCGATAGATACCTGACCTGTCATATAATCAAACTTCACAAGATTTATACCCCAGACTGTTAGAAGAATTAAAAAAACAAGCACTATCAATGTAGAAAAGATTGTAACAGCTTTACAGAGTTTTGATGGAAGTGCTTTAACCAATGCATCAAAAGACATATGCATACCAATCTCAAAACCGTAACTTGCACCAAATAAAGTCATCCATATAAACAGATAGGTAACAAGCTCTCCTGCCCATACAAAACTTGAATTAAACAGGTATCGGGCAACAACATTTATAAAGGCAAGAATTGTTGCAAGAGATGCAAGCACTACCATCAAAAACTTATCTATCTTGCTTAATACAGCATCAATCTTTCTGATGATCTCCATAGATTTCCCCCAAATAAAAAGAATCGGGGGCTAACGCCCCCTAAGTTAAAAGGCAGGTATTATAAACCCTGACCCTCTTTAATAGCCTCATCAATCAAATCTTTGCCAATACTTTTATAGAATTGAGGATAAATCTTTACAAGCACTTTTCTCCACTGCTCTCTTTGTTCTGGAGTCAATACAACATCCTTAACCTTTGGATCCTTCAAAACAAGTGCTCTTTGCTTCTTTGTCAGCTCAGCAGCAAGCTTTCTTTCATACTCTGTAGCATCTTTTACGCATCCCTTAATAATCTCTCTTAGTTTTGGAGAAAGGCTATCCCAGAATTTTGCGTTTGTAATTAAAACATAGCCTAAATAACCGTGATATGTCTCTGTTGTGTAAGGTGCAACCTCATAGAATTTCTTTGTGTAAAGGTTGGACCATGGGTTCTCACAACCATCAACAACACCCTGCTCTAAAGCAGAGTAAACCTCAGAGAACGGTAAAACCTGAGGAGAAGCTCCCAATGCTTTAAACTGTGCCTCAAGAACCCTTGAGGACATAATTCTGAACTTTAAGCCTTTACAATCTTTTGGAAGAACAATTGGATGCTTGTTGTTTGATAATACCTTGAAACCGTTATCCCAGTAAGCCAAACCAACCATACCCTTTCTTCTGAACAACTGCAGAATCTTCTGACCCACAGGACCATCCATAACCTTGTGTAGATGTTTAGCGTTTTTAAACAGGAAGGGTAGATCAAACAGCTGAAGCTCTGGCAACCAACCTGTAAATTTAGCCGTTGCAGGACAGGCCATCTGGATAGCGTTCATCTGCAATGCCTCAACCGCAGCCCTGTCTCCATAAAGCATAGCGTTTGGATAAACCTTAACGATAACCTTGCCGTGGGTTCTTTCCTTAACCAGCTTAGCAAAGTAGTTTGCAGCCATACCCTTTGGAGTATCCACGGCAACAACATGGCTGAATTTAATAACAATCGGTTTGGCAAAACTTGTTATGCCAAACGCAAGCAACATGAAACCTGCTATCAAAGCAGCAAAAAACTTACGCCTCATAAGCGCACCTCCTAAAAAATTATTCACAACCTTTTCTTTGAGCATCAAACGACGCTATTGCTACCATATCCTCAATCATTGAAGATGTTGAGCCCATCTCAAGCACATGTGCGGATTGCTTTAATCCAACAAGAATCGGACCTATTGGATAAGCATCACCCATCTTGTATAACAACTTATAAGCTATATTTGCCGCATCAAGGTTGGGGAATATCAATACATTAACATTCTTACCTGCAAGATCACTGAAACCGTAGAATCTCTCAAGAAGGTCTTTATCAACGGCAACATTTGCCTGCACTTCGCCATCTACGGTTATCTCTGGATATTTCTGTTTAATGATATCAACAGCTTTTCTAACCTTAACAGCCTCCTCCTGCTGGTTGCTACCGAAATTGGAGAAAGACAGCATTGCTACAACAGCTTTATCATCTGTTAGATCCTCATAGAAACAGGCGGCTTCTTTTGCGATAACGGCAAGCTCTTCACTTGTGGGATTAATATTAATTGTTGTATCACCAAACACATAGATCTTATTCTTTATAATCATAATATATAAACCAGCCACAACGCTTTCTGGCTCTCTATCCAGAACACTTAAAACCGGTCTTACGCCTGCTGGATAGTTATAGGTCTCTCCGATAATCATTGAATCTGCATCACCATTTTTAACCATCATAGCGGCAAAGTAATTGGGCCTATGCTCCATGATATAGGAAGCCTCTCTTCTTGTTAAACCCTTCCTTTTTCTTGCCTCGTATAACATCTCTGCGTATTTTTCAGTCTTATCGTAATAAAGCGGATCGATAAATTCTATCTTTTCAAGTATACTATCCTTCAAGCCAAGCTCTTTAATCCTTTTTGCCACATCGTCTTTAGTAAAGCTTCTTGCCCCAATAAATATAGGCTTAACAATACCTTCATCAACACTATCCTGAACAGCTCGCAGAATATTTGCATCCGTTGTTTCTGTAAATACAACCCTTTTTGGATCAGATTTTGCCTTGTTGTAGATGTATCTTGTTACAGCCTTTGTTTTATCCAATCTTTCCTTTAGCTGCTCTTTGTACTGCTCTAAATCAAACTGACTTGCATCGACCTGGGCAACACCTGATCGTATAGCTGCCTCAGCCACAGCCGGTGCCACATAAAACAACGCCCTTGGGTCAAACGGTTTTGGCAAAATATACTCTGGACCAAACTTTAGATTTTCAACCCCGTAGGCTTTAAGCACACTTTCTGGCACATCTTCTTTGGCAAGTTGAGCAAGTGCTTTTGCAGCTGCCATCATCATCTCATCGTTGATCTGGGTAGCATGAGTATCTAAAGCCCCTCTGAATAAAAATGGGAATGCCAGAACATTGTTAATCTGGTTTGGATAGTCGCTTCTGCCTGTGCCCATAATAATATTTGGATTTGCCCTTTTTGCTTTATCGTATGTAATTTCTGGATCGGGATTGGCCATCGCAAATATTATTGGATAGTCGTTCATGCTTTTGACCATTTCTTCTGTTAAAATATCGGCTTTGGAAACACCCAGGAAGATATCTGCCCCCTTTATTGCCTCCTCAAGCGTCCTTGCATCCGTCTCGGCGGCAAACTGCTCTTTGTAGGGATTCATACCCTCTTTTCTACCCTTATAGATAACACCACGGGAATCAAGCATTATTACATTTTCTTTTTTTATACCCAGCGTTATAAAAAACTTCGTACAGGCAATTCCTGCAGCTCCTGCACCATTTACAACAAGTTTACACTTGCTTATATCTTTTCCTGAAATCTCAAGGGCGTTTAAGAGTGCTGCTCCACTGATAACAGCCGTTCCATGCTGATCATCGTGAAATACCGGAATATGCATCCTCTCTTTTAGTTTTTCTTCTATAAAGAAACACTCAGGTGCCTTAATGTCCTCAAGGTTAATTGCCCCAAAGGTAGGTTCAAGTGCAGCTATTATCTCTACCAATTTATCAGGATCGGTTTCGTTGATCTCTATGTCAAAGACATCAACATCGGCAAAATTTTTAAACAGATTACCTTTTCCTTCCATAACAGGCTTACTTGCTAAAGCTCCTATATTACCCAGTCCCAAAACAGCTGTACCATTTGAAATAACGGCAACAAGGTTGCTCTTTGCTGTGTAGTCGTAAGCCTTTTTAGGGTCATCTGCTATTACCTCGCACACCTCAGCAACACCGGGCGTATAGGCAAGTGATAAATCATTCTGCGTCTTCAATGGCTTTGTTGGTCTGACCTCTATTTTCCCTGGTCTGTCTTTTGAGTGATACTCTAATGCTAACTTTCTCAACTTCTCGTGTTCCATCTACTACCCTCCTTAGAATTCCTAATTTATTTTTTTATATTTTAATATCACCTCTGTCAAATAAAAAATTAATTGATTTTTTAGATAAAATTTTTAACATAATATAATTTGTTAAACAGACAGCAACTGCAATCGCTATTACTATAGCAATCTGATACTTTACAGCATTCTCTGGATTAACCCCGCTTAACACCTGGCCTGTCATCATACCAGGTAGAAATACAACACCCATACCGCTTGATGAGGTCAGTGTGGGCAAAATGGAGGCCTTAAGTGATGCCTGTTTGACGAAATCCACAGCTTCTTCGCTCATAGCTCCAAGGCACAACAAATCCTCAACCATCTCTTTTGAGTTGTTTAAAGTTGAAAAAAATCTTTCTATGCCTATAGCAGTAGAGTTCATGGAATTGCCTATAATCATACCTGCAAGCGGAATAAGATAGCTTGCCTTAGGATAGGATAATCCAACTATACCAAACACAACTATCGATAAAACAGATAACGATGAGACAAGAATAGACAGGAAAATATATTTAGCAATACCTATATATGAAATATTAGCCCTTTTTAGAACAATTCTTGTAGCAAAAAACACCATACCTACAAGCACAACAACATTTAAATAAAATTTGTCAACCCTAAAAAGCCACAAAAGAACAAAACCAGCTAAAAACAGTTGCAGACTCATCCTGCCAAATGAAACAACTACATTCTTTTCAAGCTTAAGTTTTTCCTTAAAAGAAACAGCAATTAAAACAAACAACAAGAGGTATGCCAAAACAAGTCCGTAAATAGATATGTTTTTAACCATCAACAACCTTTCCGTTTTTTAGTTCTATAATTCTATCTGCAAATGAGTAAGCTACAGGATCATGCGAAGTAATAAGACAAATCCTATTATTGCAATACTCCTTTAAAAACCCAAGCATATTTTCTGCTGTCTTATTATCAACCGCTGAAACAGGCTCATCAAACAGTGCTACATCTGGTTTTAAAATAAGCAGCCTTATAAATGCAATCCTCTGCAGCTCACCACCTGAGAGATTTGAGGCTTTGTCATACAATATCTCTCTTCTCAAACCAAAAAGAGCCAGAAGGTGATATACCTCCTCTGCATCAAAACTCTTTTTTCTGTTGTTTTTGAATTCAAACGGCAACATCAATGTTTCAAGCGGCGTCTCTGCAATATAAAAACCCTTCTGCTTCATCATCATACAAACACTGCGCCAGATAAACTCATCAACCGCCGATATATCTGATCCGCTAAAAAAAATGCTACCCTCTTTAGGCTTGATCAATCGATTGATAATTCTCAATAGCGTGGTCTTTCCACTTCCGCTTTCACCCTTTAGCAGTGTTAACCCTTTGGTCAATTTAAAATTAATATTGTCAAACAGATGTCTTTTGCCCATGCTATAGCTAATGTTTTTAACTTCCAACACCATTGCCTTAATCCTGATTAATTATTATACTTAGCTTGATGAATGAAGTAAATAAAATTCTCAATAACTATCTTACTGGTTTAATTCATAAAAAAGCCATAAAAAGACAGTTTATAGGCAATCTTACTGAGTATAAATCAGAAGGATATCCGGATCCGCTGGGCGAAAAACAATTTTTAAAAGCAAAAGGTCTTATACACCGATATCCAGATAGGGTTGTGTTAACTGTTACCAATAAATGCTTTGCTTACTGTAGATTCTGCTTTAGAAAAAACAACTGGCAGAAATTCGACGGCTTTGACTTAAAAGAATCTTTAAATTACTTAAAGCAAACAAAAACAGTTAGAGAGATATTAATCTCTGGTGGTGATCCTTTTACTTTGAGCAATAAAGAACTACTAAACATTATAGATGCTCTAAACAATATAGATCACATAGAAACAATCAGAATCGGAACAAGGGTTTTATCAGCTTATCCCCAAAGAATAACGGACAACATAACCAAACAGCTATCCCAATACAAATCGATCTGGCTTGCCATACATATCAATCATTCAGATGAAATTACACAAGAATTTGTTATAGCTTCAGGCAAAATAATAGATGCAGGAATCCCGATTGTCTCTCAAACCGTACTTTTAAAAAACATAAACGATGATGTATATACGCTTAAAACCCTCTTTTGCACACTCACAAAATACAGAATCAAACCGTATTATCTTTTTGGATGCGATCAGGCATCAGGAAATGGGGTTTTCAGAGTAAGCATTGAAAAAGCAATGAAAATTATATCATCGCTTAGAGGAACAATCAGTGGCCTGTGCATGCCTTCTTTTGCATTTGATCTGCCAGATGGTGGGGGCAAGGTTGTGTTAGAACCAAATAGTATTATATCAAAAAACAAAAACCACTATATTTTTAAAAACTTTGAAGGAAAAAGGAGGGAGTATATCGATGTTTGATTTAGCAAAAACACTAAAGTCTATCAAAAAAAGGGCCAATAAGGATAACCTGGGAATGATTTTAGTCCACAACGGCGTTGTCAGAAAAACCTCCAAAGAAAACAACGAGCCAGTTAAAAAACTCTATATAAGCTACGATAAAGAAAAGCTTCAAAAAGAAATTAAGAAGATTAAGGCGATGAATTTTATTGAAGCAGTTGAGGTGTGGATAAACTCTGGATGGCTTGAGGTTGGAGATGACATCATGTATGTCGTATTAGCTGGTGATAGGAGAAAAAACATATTGCCTGTCTTTGAAAATCTTATAGAAACAATAAAAAACGAAATTGTTAAAGAGATAGAGGAAAAATGAAAAAGGTTTTAGTTGTAACTTTTTTGATCGTTTTTTTATTGTCAACAAAACTTAACGCTTGTGTGGTTTTTATCTACCATAAAATAGGTGACAACTCTACACCATCAACGAATGTTTCAAAAACCCTGTTTTTCAAACAGATGGCTTACTTAAAAAAGTATAATTACAATATAATAAGCTTAAAAAAACTCTTCAATCTACTAAGCAGCAAATCCAGTTTGCCTCCAAAATGTGTTGTGTTGACTTTTGATGATGGATACAAAAGCATTTTTACACCAATAAAAAAGGTTATCAAGCTATACCATTATCCGATCACGGTTTTTATACCAACTCAGGCAATTCAATACAGATATCCCGCATATCTCACCCTAAAACAGATTAAAGAATTGATGCATCTTGGCGTTGATTTTCAGTCTCACAGTTTTGCTCACCCTCGCTTCACCAGCCCACCTAAAAATCTCGATCGCACAAAATATTTAAAATGGATAGAAACAGACCTCAAAAAAAGCATAGATTTTTTCAAAAACTATTTAGGCTACAAACCCTATGAATTTGCCATACCCTACGGAGATTACAACAAAACCGTTATTCAGGCTGCAAAAAATGTTGGTTTTAAAATAATCCTTACACAGGATGCAACACCGCTTGGAAAAAATACACCCCTTTATCTCATACCAAGAGAGCCGATACTGGGTAGATACTGGTCAGCCATGGCTCACTTTAAAGAGGTTCTCAATGAAAAATACCTGGCAGTAAAAAAACGTATACCTGATATAGGAAAATGCGATAGAAAGCCTAAAATCATAGGCGGCGAGATTTTAAATATAAATAGATACATTAAAAACAGCTTTTACATATACACATCTCAAACAGGCTATATTAAAGCAAAAACAAAGGGCAATCTGGTCTATATCAAGCCGAATTTTAAATTTAGAAAAAAACTACTGCGTGTTGGTATTAAAGCCTTAACCAAAAACCACAAAAAAGCTGTTATTTTATGGATGATTCAGCCAACGAAAGTTAAAAACCGTTGATTTTTTATAGCTTTATCGTTATACTTCTCTACGCAAAAAAACGGGGAGGTATTTGAGATGAAAAGAACTTTTCAGCCACACAATAAACCAAGGAAAAGAACACACGGCTTCAGGGCAAGAATGAAAACAGCAGGCGGTAGAAAGGTTTTATCAAGAAGGAGAGCCAAGGGTAGAAAAAGATTAACAGTTTAAAAAAGCAGTTCTCTTCTCTTAAAGGTAAAGAGTTTAAGGAGATATACAACAGCGGCACTAAAATTGTGACGCCTTATTTTGTAATTTTTTTAAAAAAGGCAAGCGAATTCAAAGTTGGTGTGATTGCAAGTAAAAAAATAGGCAACGCAGTCAAAAGAAACAAAGCAAAAAGAAGATTAAGGGAGATTGTGAGGTTATCTCAATTAGATATAAGCAGAAATTTATGGATAGTGTTAATTGCAAGAAAACCCGTTTTAGCCGCCAATTTTAATGAAATGAAAACACTATTCATTCAAAAAGTAAACAATGTTAGCAAAGATAAGCAAAACAATAGGTAATTTTTTTATATCCATAATAAAATTTTACCAGAAATATATATCACCGCTGCATAGACCATCTTGCAGATTCTATCCCACCTGCTCAAATTATGCAATTGAGGCAATAAAGAAATTTGGACCTTTTGAGGGCTCCATTATGGCCGTATATCGCATTCTAAGGTGCGGGCCATGGAGTGCAGGAGGTTATGACCCACCAGACAAACCACTTTTTAATATAAAAAGGAGAAGCAATGGAAGGCAATGAAAAAAGGATTCTTTTAGCCATATTGGTAGTTACACTTTTGATTACATCCTATACTTATTTCTTTTTACCCTCACAACCTACAAAAACAACTAAATCAAATCCAAAAAAGAACAACAAGTCAACAAAACTTATAGAAAATAAGGTCAATAAAACAGTATTAAAAAATGAAAAGGTTATTAGCGTAGAAACTGATAACTATATCTTAAAAATCTCATCTCTTAACGGTTCTATAAAGTCACTCATTTTAAAAAAATATAGTGTTAATAAAAAAAATATTGAGCTTGTAAAAGCAACCGGAAATTACAATACATTAGAAACTGTCTTTGAAAACAAAACGCTTGAGCATTTAGAGGAAACTATGCCCTACAAAGCCAGCAATGAGCATCTATTGCTTTTGAATAAAAAAGCCGGTAGTCTTGTCTTAACTAAAAAATTTGATAACTACACGATAATAAAAACATTTAACTTTAAGAATGGGCAGTATTACTTTAGTTATTCTATAAAGGTTTTAAAAAACGACAAAGTTGCAAAAGAGGCCTTTTCGATCTATGCTGGGCCTGATTTAGGAGATCTACAGAAGAAAAAATACTCCCACCTTGGCGCTGTGGCTTTAGTTGATAATGACAAAATAAAAACAGACAAAAAGATTACACCCGATGAGAAGATTCACTGGATTGCTCTTGAGAGTAAATACTTCTGTTTTGCTTTTCTTCCTACTAAATCAAATCGTCTACTTGCCGGTTATACTCATTTAAACGATGGGAATTATATCTATGTAAACTCCAAAACGCCTTCTGAGTTTACCATCTATGCTGGTCCAAAAAGCAAAGAAACAATAGCCCCTGTGGATCATAAGCTATCTAAAATAATTAGATTTGGCATGTTTGGCTTTATTGGTAAACCCTTGCTTTATGTATTAAACTGGCTTTACTCCATCTTTGGCAATTACGGTGTTGCAATAATTATTTTAACTGTATTGATAAGGATTTTATTCTATCCGCTGAGCTTTAAATCCTATAAATCGATGAGAGAGATGGCAAAACTGCAACCCAAGTTAAAAGAGTTGCAGGCAAAATACAAGGGCAAACCGGATCAACTAAACAAGGCAACCATGGAGTTGTATAAAAAACACAAAGTCAATCCGTTTGGTGGATGCCTGCCAGTTATCATTCAGATCCCTGTATTCTTTGCACTTTACAATGTTTTGCTTAACGCAATAGAGCTTAGAGGTGCACCTTTTATCCTATGGATTACAGATTTAAGCACAAAAGACCCATACTATGTTTTGCCGATTATCATGGGTATAACGATGTATATTCAACAAAAGTTGACACCCTCAACACCAGACCCAACACAGCAGAAAATCATGATGTTTATGCCCATAATATTTACCATTATGTTTATGGGATTCCCTTCGGGTCTTGTGTTATACTGGACAACAAACAATCTATTGACATTATTACAACAGCTAATCGACTCACGAATCCTTGCTGCTCAAGAAAAGAAACTAAAGCACAATGCTACATGATAACGATATTATAGCGGCAATAGCAACAGCAAAAGCTGAAGCTGCCATCGGTATCATAAGGGTCAGTGGAAATAACTGCTTAGAACTTTTGCCAAAAATTTTTACTAAACGGCCACCATACCAGCACAGAAAAATATACTACGGCCACATAATTGACAGCAATGGTGAAATACTTGATGAGGTCTTGGTCAGTATATTTAAAGCTCCACACTCCTATACGGGTGAGGATTCGTTTGAAATAAGCTGTCATGGAGGTCTTGTTGTTTTAAACAGCGTACTTGAGAGAGTAATTGAAGCTGGAGCAAGGCTTGCTCAGCCTGGTGAATTTACAAAAAGAGCCTTTCTTAATGGAAAGCTTGATTTATCTCAAGCTGAAGCTGTTGCAAAGGTAATCTCATCAAAAAGCAAAAGGGCTTTATTTGTTGCTCAAAGACAACTCAGAGGAAACTTTTCTGATAAATTAGATGAAATCAGAGAACAAATTCTTTTTTTGATGGCTGAAAATGAAGTGAGAATTGATCATCCAGAAGAAGAATTAAGCGATTTAGAAATTGAACTAAAAATAGCTATATTAGGTCAAATTAAACAAAGGTTGATCGATATTTTAAGGGCTTCTGAGTCATCCCATTATCTGTTTGAGGGAGTATATCTAACCATTGCTGGCAAACCCAATGTAGGGAAATCAAGCCTTTTAAATGCGATAGTTGGCTCAGATAGGGCAATAGTAACAGACATTCCAGGAACAACAAGGGACATTATAAAAGAGCAGTTTACCATAAACGGTATCCCTTTTTTAATTATTGACACTGCTGGCATAAGAAACTCAAAAGATAAAGTTGAACAAATAGGAGTAAAACTTTCATTTGATGCGATAAACAAAGCCGATCTTGTATTGGCAGTGTTTGACGGCTCTCAAAAATTAGAAAAAGAGGATTTTGATCTTATTAGTTACCTAAAAAAGATTGATAAAGAAACCATAGCTGTAGTTAACAAAATAGACTTAAAGCAGCAATTAGATATTCAAAATATTCCATTCAAAAAAATTGTTAAAATTTCAACACTGACTAAAACTGGATTGGAAAAGCTGCTTGATGAATTAGCTCAGTTTGCAACTAAAGGCATAGTTGATGCCGATATTGTTAGTCTTACTGCCCAGCAAAAATCCAACCTAAAAAATGCGATAATAACGACAGACAAATTGGTTGATGATATTAAAAATGATATTGACCCTGCTTTAATTAGTGTTGACTTTCTTGAGCTTTCCAGCTATCTTGATGAAATAGTTGGACGAATCACAAACGAGGACATGCTGGATGTTATGTTTAAAAATTTTTGCATAGGCAAGTAAAATGTTTCACGTGAAACAGGGGAGCAAAAAATGATATATCCTAAAAATTACGATGTAATTGTTATAGGCGGGGGGCATGCTGGTATAGAAGCCGCTTTAATAAACGCACGCCTGGGTTTAAAAACACTTCTTTTAACTATATACCTCGACTCTATCGGTCAGATGAGCTGCAACCCTGCTATTGGCGGACTGGCTAAAGGCCATCTTGTTAAAGAAGTAGATATTTTTGGCGGCGAGATGGCACGCTGCATCGATGCCACAGGATTACAGTTCAAGATCTTAAACAAAAGCAAAGGACCAGCTGTCTGGTCTTCAAGGGCTCAGGCTGACATGACAGCATACAAGCTAAGGATGAAATACACATTAGAAAGACAAGAGAATTTAGACATAAAACAGGAAACGGCAGATGAAATTCTGGTTGAAGATAACAGGGTGGTAGGAGTAAAAACCAACCTTAAGAACGAATACCTGTCAAAAGCCGTTGTTGTAACAACCGGTACATTTATGAAAGGCAAAATATTCATTGGACTTGAAACATTTGAGGCAGGCAGAGCGTGGGAACCCCCATCAATAAAACTATCAGACAGCCTAAGAAGTCTTGGTCTTAAAATAGGCAGACTAAAAACAGGCACAACTCCAAGATTGGACGCAAGGACGATAGATTTTGATGCAGTTATTCCTCAACCGGGTGATGAGGACCCGATCCCTTTCTCATTTAGAACACAGAAGCTCAACAGACCAAACATACCGTGCTATTTAACATATACAAACGAAAAAACACACGAGATAATATTAAAAAATCTTGATCAATCTCCGTTATATAGCGGGCTTGTTGATTCAGTGGGTCCAAGATACTGTCCATCTATCGAGGATAAAGTGGTTAAATTCTTTGAAAAGAAGCAGCATCAGATATTTTTAGAACCAGAGGATGAAAAATCTACCGAGATTTATGCAGATGGTCTGCACACATCGATGAGCTATGAGGTTCAACTAAAATTTTTAAGATCGATAAGGGGTCTGGAGCAGGTTGAGATACTGAGGCCTGGCTATGCGATAGAATACGACTTTGTTATACCCACCCAGCTAAAACATACACTTGAAACAAAAAAGATTAAAGGCCTGTTTTTAGCAGGGCAGATAAACGGAACAAGCGGATATGAAGAGGCTGCAGCACAAGGCATCGTTGCAGGTATTAATGCCGCTTTTTCCATTATGGGCAAAGAACCGTTTATAGTAAGAAGGGATGAGGCATACACGGGTGTATTAATCGACGATCTTGTTACAAAAGGCACAAAAGAACCCTACAGAATGTTTACATCAAGGGCCGAATACAGGTTGATTTTAAGGGAAGACAACACTCACTTAAGACTTGCAGAAAAATCATTCAAGGCAGGATTGTTAAAAAAAGAAGAATACGAAATGGTTATTGAGCAAAAACGCAAAATTGAAGAAACAATTAAAAAACTAAAAACTACATATATCTACCCAACAGCTGAAACAAATGAGAAACTCAAAAAATTAGGCACAGAAATTATTAAAACAAAAACAGACCTTGCAAAACTTCTGCGACGCACAGAGATGAACTACGACAAACTAAGAGAATTGAAAGAAGAATTAGAGGAATTGGACAGTTATATAAAACAGGAAGTTGAGATAGATATAAAATACGAGGGCTACCTCAATCTACAAAAGCAGCAGATCGACAAATTTAAGAAATATGAAAACATGAGAATTCCACCTGATTTTGATTATACAAAAGTAGGCGGATTATCAAATGAGGTTAGAGGCAAACTTATGGAGATAAAACCATCATCCATTGGTCAGGCAATGAGAATTCCTGGCGTAACTCCAGCTGCCGTGTCAATTTTGATGGTTTACATCAAAAAACACAATGAAAGACTCAAAAACACGGCTTGAAAAAGGATTTCAAAAGCTAAAGCTTCCTGCAAAAAATATAGATAAATTTTTAGAATTTTTAGACATATTAAGCCAGTGGAATAAAAGCATATCTTTAACCACAAAAAAAGAGGAAATTGTCTTAAGTCATCTACTTCTACCATCATTGATGTTTTTCAAATTTTTTACAGATATAGAAACAGTTGTCGACATAGGTTCTGGTGCTGGTTTTCCTGCAGTAATTTTAAAAATATATCAGCCAGAGCTAAGCATCACAATGATTGAATCTAACGCCAAAAAATGCAGTTTTTTAAGATATGTTTGCTCCAGATTAAATCTTACCTGCAATATTATAAACAATAGGATAGAAAATTTAAGCACACCATTTAAGGCTAATTGCATAACGGCAAGGGCCATAAATCTAAAACCACTAATGGACGCTATAAAAAGAAAAATAAGAGCTGATTATCTTTTTTATATGACTTCCAAAGACAATCAGCTCCCGTTAGTATTAACTGAAGAGTTAAATTTTAAAAAACATCACGCAAAAATCTATAAATTATAATACCGGCGGGCTCACAACCCAGATGGTTTCTACATCAACATCTCCTACATTTCTATAGGAATGTGGTTGACTGGATGAGAAATAAAAGCTATCACCAGGTTCTAAAACCTTAACCTGATCGCCTACTCTCAACTCTAATTTTCCCTTTAAAATATATCCAAACTCCTCACCTGCGTGCCTGTGCTCTCCCTTAGAATCACAACCAACAGGCACAACCTTGTAAAGCGGCTCCATAGCTTTATTAGAGATCTTTGCCACCAGCAGTTCTGCATAAACATGGCTTCCAGGATAGATAATCTGGGTTCTTTCCTCTTTGGTTAGAAAGATTTTATCATTCGTTTGCTCATCACTTAACAGATCCCTAACCTGAACATCTAAAGCCTGAGCGATCTTTTGTAAAACACTAATAGAAGGCACAGCCTTTCCTGTTTCTATTTGTGAAATATAAGCATCCGTACAACCCACCTTCTCAGCTAACGCCTTAAGTGTCAATCCTTGCTTTTTTCGATAACTCTTAATCTTCTCAGCCATCTTCATCGCCACTAAATCCTCCCTAATAAAAATTAACTAACAGGCATAAGCATAAAAAAAACAGGGGCTTTTTGTCAAGCCCCTGCTAATTCATACCTACGCCCAAAGTTAACATTAAGAAATATTAAGAAGCCTCTTCAAACTGTGCTTTTAGGCCCTCCCACATTGCATACCAGGCTGAGAATGCTGTCAAGATTCCTTCATATCCAGCAAATGTTGTAATGGCCTTACTGCCTGTGTAATGTCCTATAACAAGCAGAATGAATAGAATCTCCAATAAAACAAAAACCACAATGACCGAGGTATGCCCCGACTTTAACACAACAATCGTCATGATGGTTGTGAAAATGGTCCAAGCAATTAGTGTTATTCCAATAGCAGGACCCAATGCAGCTGCCGGAACCAAACCAAGTTTTGTAAAGTAGATTAAACTGGCTAAAGCCATCCAGAATGCACCATAAGAACCGAATGCTGTCATTCCGAATGTGTTACCCGTCCTCATTTCCATAAAACCAGCGATTAACTGAGCCAGACCTCCGTAAAACAATCCCAATGGCAATGTTGCATCAAGTGCTGCTGGCACAAGACCTGCGTTGTGTACATTAAGCACGAATGTTGTTAAAGCAAATCCACCAAGTCCCAACGGTCCAGGATTAGCAAGTTTCCCTTCAGCCATAAAACACCTCCACTCAAAAAATTAATTCAACTAAACAACTCTTAAAATTGTAATTATATTTATACTGATTTTTTTAATTTTGTCAAGTGTAAAATTAAGTGAAGGTTAAAATTTACTACGACCGCGCGTAATTATTAAGTAAAAATCTATTTCATCTGTATCTTTTCTTACTATTGCACGGGGAATTTTAAACTCAGAGTCAACTTCGGGCTGAAAAATCCTCTGGCCAATAATATAACCACGTCTAAAGTTTAAGCCTTTAATAATCTCATCAAGCCAGCAATCATATCCACCAAAAGGATAAGCAATATCCTCAACAGGGTAAAACTTTGATAAAATGTCAATTGATTTTTTTATTTGATTATATGCCTCATTACGACTTAGCTTTAAAAGGTTTTTATGTTCATACGAATGAGAGCCTATCACCATACCCATATTAACCAGTTCTTTAATATCAGCCTCATCAAGCATCTCTACACCATCAAGCGTTTTACCAATATGTGCTGCGGCGATAAAAAAAATAGCCTTAAATCCATGTTTTTTAAGAATCTTTGCGGCAGTTAAGTTATCTTTATAGCCATCATCAAATGTTATCAAAACATACCGTTTATTAAGATAGCTTTTGTTTTTAACAATTTCATCGATTTGTGTTGGTAAAATGGACTCAAAACCCTTCTTTTTTAAATACAGAATCTGTTTTTCAAACTTAGTCAAACTTATCGAAAATTTATCAAGCGGAGTGTGGGTTTCTTTATCATCAATTCTGTGATACAGAAGCACAAGAATACCCTTTTTTGTGGGTCTAAAAAAATTATAACGAGCCAGAAAAGCTAAAATAAACAAAAGAAAAATCAAAAAAGGAATCATTTATCAAGCTCTTTTAATTTTGCATATTTTACCATACTGTAAAAACATGAAAAAAAAGCAAATAGCGAGCCTTCATAACCATCCAAAAATGCAGCTTTTAACACAAATCTTTTAAAACACTCTGCAAAAAAACGCCCAAAAACAAAGGCTTTTGAAACCCTTTTATTGTTTTTAAACAGCTGCTCTGCAGCAAGCGATGTGTATCTATTAAATTTTTCAAAATAATCCTCTATGCTGTCATAGCTGTAATGCAGCATGGTGTTTTTTAACCTTTTGGCTGGTGCTTCAATTCCTTCATGCACAGAATCTTCTCTAAACCAATACCTGCCCTTTTTAAAAAGCCTTACATGGTAGTCGGGGTAATTTCCTCCAAACCTTAAAGGTTTTCCCAAAAAAATCAGTTGAATATTGATGGCATAAGCATCAGATTGGGGGGATTTAAGCGTTTTTATAATCTCTTCTTTTAAAGCCTCAGTTACAACCTCATCTGCATCAACACTCAACACCCAATCGGTAGATAGCTTTGAGATAGCAAAATTCTTCTGCTTTCCATAGCCCATCCATTCTTGAACAAAAAACTTATCGGTATATCGGGATACGATTTCTAATGTGTTATCACTGCTACCTGAGTCAACAACAACTATCTCATCACAAAACGAAACACTCTTTAGCGTGCGTTCTATTGAGTGCTCTTCGTTGTAGGTAATTATAGCGCATCCTAAAGACACTACTCACCTAAAAGCCTTTTTCTTGCCTCTTCAGACATCATAGAGGGATTCCACGGTGGATCCCAGACGATCTCTACACTGACATCGTTTGCACCAATCTCTTTAATTCTATTAACAACATCCTCCTGAAGTGGCGCAACAAGTGGACAGCCCGGCGTTGTTAGAGTCATAACAACCTTAACATTATCGTTTTCGTCGATATCTATACCGTAGATAAAGCCAAGATTAACAACATCCAGACCTATCTCCATATCAATTACATTGTAAAGGGCATCAATAACATCTTTTTTTGTTAGTTTACCCATTAAAGCCTCTCCTTATTTTTTGGTTTAAACCTCAAAATATTTTTTGCCTGTAGATTGACAGGTTTCTTTTTGCTTTCAATTTCTGAGTTTAGCTTTTTAACAATATCTGTATCTTCTTTTAAAAACTTTATAGTTAGAATGTTATCGGTGTTCATTATTATCATGCTGCTTTTGTATAAAGAGGTTTCGTTATCAAGTGGCTCAAGTTCAATTTTTCCATCTTTATCAATACACTTATGCACATTATCGATCTTTAAACCCAGATATGCCTGCTCCTCCAAAAAAAACATAAAATCCTCATTTTCATCAAAAATGCTATCAACCGAGCCTATATAGCAATCACCACCAACCATATCGATTCTCAACCAGATTCGTGCCATTTTTTAACCTCAATCAAGCGGCAGTTTATCTGCCAGATTAAATTCTTTCTCAAAAGCACTTGCAAGTTGATAAATTATACCCTCTCTAAAGGCATCTGCAACAATCTGTAATCCAAGCGGCAAGTTATTTTTGGATAAGCCATTGGGAATACTGATTGCAGGAAGTCCGGCTATGTTTGCAGGTATGGTAAATACATCTGAAAGATACATTTGAAGCGGATTATTCACCTTCTCACCAATTTTAAATGCCTCGGTGGGTGTTGTAGGCAAAACAATACAATCAACTTCTTTAAATGCCTCATCAAAATCCTTTTTAATCAGACCCCTTAACTTCTGGGCTTTCAGGTAATATGCATCGTAATAACCGCTGGATAGCACATAGGTGCCAAGCATTATGCGCCTTTTAACCTCTTTGCCAAAGCCTTCAGAACGTGTTTTTATATACATTTCTCCTAAATCATCGAACTCTTCAGATCTAAAACCATACTTCACACCATCATATCTGGCAAGGTTGCTGCTTGCCTCAGCTGGAGCAATAATATAATAATCGCTAACGGCGTATTTTGAATGTGGCAGATCAACTTTTGTAATTTCACACCCCAATCGCTTTAGGATTTCAAGTGTATTTTCCATCGCCGATTTTACATCATCTGAACTTTCCTCAATCGCATCTTCATATACGCCAACCCTCAAACCTTTAACAGGCTTATCAAGATAGGCTGTAAAATCTTCAACCTCAACATCTGCACTGGTTGAATCCATTTCATCCCTGCCGCAAATAATATTCATTAAAATTGCATTATCC
This sequence comes from Hippea jasoniae, assembly GCF_000744435.1. NCBI lineage: Bacteria > Pseudomonadati > Campylobacterota > Desulfurellia > Desulfurellales > Hippeaceae > Hippea > Hippea jasoniae. Next base: position 9,087 of record NZ_JQLX01000018.1, on the reverse strand, counting down.
CTTACATCCCTTGTTATCGGTCCTATTTGATCAAGACTGGATGCAAACGCTACAAGCCCATAACGCGACACCCTTCCGTAGGTTGGTTTAAAGCCAACAACTCCGCATAAACTTGCAGGCTGTCTGATTGAACCCCCTGTATCTGAGCCAAGCGCAGCTATAGCCTCACCGCTTGCAACAGCAGCAGCAGAACCACCGCTTGAGCCACCGGGGATCCTATCCAGACTCCAGGGATTTTTTGTTGTGCCAAAATATGATGTTTCTGTAGATGAACCCATAGCAAACTCATCTAAATTGGTTTTGCCTATAAATGTAGCTGCTGCCTCCTTTAGCTTTTTGACGGCTGTCGCATCAAATATAGCCACATAGTTTGAAAGTATTTTTGAGCTGCATGTGGTTGGTTTACCTTCAATATGCATGTTATCTTTAATTGCAATGGGGATATTTTTTAAAAACCCGTCATCCTTGTATGTTTCAAACTCCTCAAACACATTAACATAGGCATTTATCTGTTTATCCTTCTCATTAATCCTTTCAAGTAGCGATTTATAAATATCGTAAGCGGTTATTTCACCTTTTTCAATAAGCTCAATCAACTCATGTAAAGTTTTTTTAAACAGCATGGCTACCTCTCAATCACCTTAGGCACCCTGAAGGCACCGTAGGCGGCATCTGGAGCATTTTTAAGTGCTTTTTCATTGCTGATCGAGGGTTTAACAACATCCTCTCTAAAAACATTTTTTAATTCCACAATATGGTAAACCGCATCGCAACTGCTTAAATCAAGCTCATTAATCTGCTCCATATAGTTCAAAATATCATTAAACTGATCTACAAATGTATCAAGCTCACTATCGTCTATGTTCAGCATAGATAGTTTTGCAATCCTTTTCACCTCATCCTTTGTTATCATCCTTATACCTCACTCTTCTAAAAAAAAGTCCCTTTGCAGGAGCCTTAAAAGATTTAACATTGCCCTTGGAAAAAATTATATTACCTGCATCGCCTTTTTGCAAGCCCTTAGCATATTCAACAAGTAAACCTACAATATTTCTCACCATTCCACGCAAAAAAGCGTTGGCTCTAATATGCACAACCACAAAATTTCTGATCCTTTTTATCCTTATAAAATGAACCTCTCTAATGCAATTCTTTTGATTATCCTCATTTGCAACAAAAGAAAAATCCCTTCTGCCTACAAAATAACGGCTTAGCTCTTTCATTCTTTCTAAATCTATTTTTTCTAAAACATGCCAGCAGTAGTTTGAAACAAAGGGTAAAACATCCCTGCAGTTGCAAATAAGATATAAATAATCTCTGTAGAGTGCTGAATATCTGCTATGAAAATTATCATCAACATTTTCTACATTCAAAACCCTGATATCTGAAGGAAGTAGGCTGTTTAACGCCCTTTTAAGGTTTTGGTGCTCTATAAAAAACAGAGGCTTAAAATCGATAACCTGCCCAAAGGCATGAACACCACTATCGGTTCGGCCCGCAAAATTAATCCTTATATCCTCTTTAAAAACCTTTGCTATTGCTTTTTCAAGCTCACCCTGAATTGTCTTTGTATTGGGTTGTATCTGAAAACCGTGATAGTTTGTGCCGTCGTATGCTATCGTTAGCTTGAATCTTATAGTGAGCTACCTCCAACAAGGATAGAAGGTATTCTTAAAGTCGGTTCACCATCGCTAACAGGCACACCCTGCCCGGATTTTCCGCAAGTTCCCACTTCTATACCAAAATCATTACCAACCATATCGATTTCGTTTAACAATTTAGGTCCATTGCCTACAAGTGTTGCACCCCTAACCATGTCGGTTATTTTTCCACTTTTAATGAGATAGCCTTCTGCTACCTCAAAAACAAAATCGCCCGTTGTAGGATTTACCTGACCGCCACCCATTCTTTTAACAAAAAGACCCTCATCGACACTTGATATAATATCATCAGGATCGTCACTACCGGGCAAAATATAAGTATTAGACATCCTTACGATAGGTGGATATCTAAACGATTCTCTTCGTGCATTACCTGTGGTTGTTAAGCCTGCTTTTCTTGCATACCGTTTATCAAACATATAGTTTTTAAGAATCCCATTTTCTATCAAAAGGGTATTTTGAGCTTTTTCTCCTTCATCATCATAGGCAAATGAACCCCTCATATAAGGCCTTGTGGCATCGTCAACAACGCTGATTTTCTCATTTGCCACCTTTTTGCCCAACCTGTTTTTATAAACACTCATATCCTCAAATACCAAATCAGCTTCAAGTCCATGCCCAACAGCCTCATGGATCATGGTTCCACCGGCCTTGCTTGAAAGCACTACAATCATATTTTTCGCCTTAAGTGTCGGTGCCTTAAGAAGATTAAGCAGTTTCTGGGTTTCTTCTGTTGCTATCTGCTTAAAATCAAAATCAGCAAAAAACTCAAATCCTCCAAGGCATCCAAATGGCCTTCGCAGACTTTGAACAACACCGTTTTCTTGTGCTGTAATTTCAAAAAACAAAACCGTATATATCCTTTCTTCCTCAACAACCCTGCCTGTTTCATTTATTATCTTGATCTGTTTTTTTGCATCGGAAAATGTCATCGAAACCTGTTTAATTTGATTATAAGCATAAGCTACATCGCAAAAGGTTTGATAAATCTCAACAATTTTATCTATATGGGGATTATAACCACCATACATTTCCACTTTTGCAGCTGGCAGTCTGTTTAGCTGATAAACACCCTCTTTTGGGTTTGCAACATCACCTAAAAACCTTGCTATCTTTTCTATATTTTCAGGGCTTTTATCAAAGGAGGATGAATACAATACAGATAATCCCCTAACAAGTCTTACACCAACACCGCTATCTATACCAACCTTTATAGATTCTATTTCTCTATTTTTTGCCTCTACAACCCTTGTTTCAGTTCTCTCTATATAGATATCAAAAAAATCAGCCTTCGCATTTTTCAAAATAGAATAAGCCTTGCTATACATTCTGCCTCCAAAAAAAGGAGGGGCTAACCCCTCCTATCTGCCAAGTTTCTCCTCAAGCTTTTTAATATTGAGTATCGTTGTCATAACGCTATCTGGATTCAGGCTCATGGAATCTATACCTTCCTCAACCAAAAACTCTGCAAAATCGGGAAAATCACTTGGCCCCTGCCCACATATACCCACAGGCTTGCCGTGTTTATGAGCCGTTTGAATAAGCATATGAATCATTCTTTTTACAGCAATATGTCTTTCATCAAACAGATGTGCAACAAGACCAGAATCCCTATCGATACCCAGTGTAAGCTGGGTTAAATCGTTTGATCCTATGGAAAATCCATCAAAGATCTCCGCAAACTCATCGGCACAGATTACATTGCTTGGAATCTCTGCCATCACATATATTTCAAGTCCATTTTCACCCTGAACAAGGCCGTTTTTTCGCATCTCTTCAATTACTTTCTTGCCTTCTTCGGGTGTTCTACAAAATGGAATCATCAATGCAACATTGGTTAAACCAAACTCATCTCTAACCTTTTTCATAGCCCTGCACTCTAAAGCAAAACCCTCTCTGTATGCATCGGAGTAGTATCTTGATGCACCTCTAAAGCCTATCATCGGGTTTTCCTCTTCGGGCTCAAACTCAGCACCGCCAATCAAATTTGCATACTCGTTTGTCTTAAAATCGCTCATTCTCACAAGAATCTGATTGGGGTAAACGCTTGCAGCAAGCATTGCAACGCCTTCAGCTAATTTATCAACAAAATACTGCGGCTTATCATCATAACCTCTGGTAAGCTTAGCTATGATCTCTTTGGCTTTTTTATCCTCAAGCTCATCGTAATGAATCAAAGCAAGTGGATGCACCTGAATAAAGGAGCTTATAATAAACTCCATCCTTGCAAGACCTATACCGTCATTTGGAATACCGGCTGTCTGGAATGCTATGGCAGGATTACCCAAATTCATCTTTATCTGCGTTTTGGGCTTTTCGATCTTGGAAAGATCCAGCACCTCTACTTCATAATCCAGCTTGCCTTCATACACATATCCAATTTCACCCTCTGCGCAGGATATTGTTATTTCCTCACCCGTTGATAGCTTCTCTGTTGCATCACCACAGCCAACAATGGCAGGCACCCCAAGCTCCCTTGAGATAATTGCCGCATGACAGGTTCTGCCGCCCCTGTTTGTAATGATGGCAGCAGCCTTTTTCATTATCGGCTCCCAATCGGGGTCGGTCATATCTGTGACAAGAATCTCACCATCCTTAAATCTATCCATCTCCTCAGGCGTCTCTATCACATGCACCCTGCCTGTTGCAATTTTGCTGCCAACTGCGATACCCTCAACAAGCACCTTTCCTTTTTCTTTGAGCTTGTACGTTTCAAGTACACTTAAATTCTTTTGAGATTGAACCGTTTCTGGCCTTGCCTGAACCACAAACAGCTGATTCGTTTTTCCATCTTTTGCCCACTCAATATCCATAGGGGTATAGCGGCCGTTTCTCTTTGTGTAGTGATTCTCTATCTTTATAGCCCAATCAGCAAGTGTTAAAACATCCTCATCACTTAATGAAAACCTAAATCTTTCCTCCTCTGTTGTTTCAACATCCTTAATACCGCCGTTTTCATCATAAACAGCTTTGGTAAGCTTGGATCCTAACTGTTTTTTTATAATAGGCTTATAACCCTCCTTTAGCGTGGGCTTAAAGACAATAAACTCATCGGGGTTAACCTTTCCTGCTACGATATTTTCACCAAGACCGTAGCTTGCATTTATTACAACAACCTTATCAAAACCGCTTTCTGTATCTATGGAAAACATAACACCGCTTGCTGCAAGGTCGCTTCGAGCCATCTTTTGCACGCAGACAGACAATCCCACTTTAAAATGGTCAAAGTTCTTATCATGTCTGTAGGATGTAGCCCTATCTGTAAATATAGATGCATAGCAGCTTTTTACATAATGGATTACATTATCAATACCCCTTACATTGAGGTAGGTATCCTGCTGTCCTGCAAATGATGCATCGGGTAAGTCTTCTGCGGTGGCAGAGCTTCTTACAGCTACATCGCTTGCCTCTTCGTTGTAATAATCACTGAGCTTTTGATAGGCTTCTTTAATCTCTTCATATAGATCATCGGGCAGCTGTGCATTAAAAATAAGCTCTCTTGCTTTAGCTGTTTTTTCTTTTAGATTGTTGATATCATGGGTGTCAAGATCTTTTAAAACATCCCTGATTTTATCCCTTAAATTGTTGTAATCCAATAGATACCAGTAAGAATCAGCAGTCAGAGCAAAACCGTAGGGAACATTAACACCTTCATTTTTAAGCTCCCTGATCATTTCACCCAAAGACGCATTCTTGCCACCAACGATATGCACATCGTCTGCTGTAATCTCATCCAGCCACTTGATATACTTCACGGTAAACACCCCCCAAAAATTAATTAAAAAGAGTGCTAAAATAATACAAAATCAAAAACCCGCTATCAAGCAATTTTCATAAAAAAATAAACCTATTTTAAAAATTACAGTTACTTTATTATCTGTTTTAAACAATTAATTTGCAAATAAATTAATAAATATTCCTAATTTTTTATTGAAATTTCAATAATATTGAGTATAATATTAATTGCAGCTTTAAATTTTAATTTATAAAAACAGGGGGTGTGACATGAACAAGGATGTAGAGAAATTTATGGAAATGAGAGATTTCCTGTTAAATGTAAAAAGTTATGAAGAAGCAAAGAAGGGATTTGAGTGGCCTGAAGTGGATGAATTCAACTGGGCATTAGATTTCTTTGACCCTATGGCTAAAGATAACAACAGGCAGGCTCTAATCTGGGCTGATGAAGAGGGATGTTCAAAAATTATGACATTCGATGAACTGCGGAGAAAATCAAACCAGGTAGCAAATATGCTTGAGGACCTGGGCTTACAAAAAGGTGATAGGGTTTTTATAATTGTTGAAGCAATCCCTGAAGTTCATGAGTTAACCCTTGCATTAATGAAAACAGGTGGAGTTTTTATACCAGGGGCAACCATTCTTCCTGCAAAAGATATTTCAGATAGAATTCTAAGAGGAAATGTAAAATTCTTAATTACACAGGATAGATATATTGAGAAAATGGAGCATGTAAGCAAAGAAGCTTTATCCAATCTCAAAGCATTGATAAATATAGGAACAATTGAAAAAGAAGGCTGGGTCAATTACAAAAATTACAAAAAATATTCAGAAGAATATTCACCCAAAAGTCCAACAAAAGCAAGCGATGAATGCTATCTATTTTTTACATCCGGAACAACTGCAAAACCAAAACTGGTAATACATACCCATTCTTACCCAATAGGCCATTTAACAACAATGTACTGGATCAACGCAAAAAAAGATGACATACATTACAATATTTCGGCTCCCGGATGGGCAAAATATGCATGGAGTACAATTTTTGCTCCATGGAATGCAGAAGCAATAATATTTGTATTCAAGTATGAAAAGTTTGAAGCAAAAAAGGTTCTACGTGCTATGGAGAAGTTTGGTGTAACATCACTATGTGCACCTCTTAGCGTATTAAAACTCCTAACACTCGAAGACCTTGAATTATATGATCTAAAACTGAGAAATGTTGTTAGTGCAGGTGAACCATTAATTCCTGAAGTGGTAAAAAAAGTAGAAAAAGCCCTTGGCGGAATACAAATAAGGGAAGGCTATGGTCAGACAGAAACAACTGCTCTAATAGGAAATTTCCCGGGTGAGCCAAGAAAAGATCTATCTTTCGGTAAACCAGCTCCTGGTTTTGAAATTGCTCTGCTTGATGAAAACTTTCAGCCTGTAAAACCAGGCGAAGATGGTCAGATATGCGTAAGAATTCAACCAAAAAAACCGCTGGGGCTTCTTGCAAAATACGATGATGAAGAAGTTAACAATAGAGTGTTTCATGGAGAATGGTATCAAACAAGTGATTCTGCTTATTATGATGAGGATGGCTATTATTTCTTCGTTGGCAGAACAGATGATGTATTTAAGAGCTTAGATTACAGGATATCTCCGTTTGAAGTTGAAAGTGAGATATCTGAGCATCCCGCGGTTTTGGAGGTTGGAGTTGTTCCAACTGTTGATGAAAGGGAAAGAATTGTTCCCAAGGCATTTATCGTACTAAAACCTGATTACAGACCCTCAAAAGAGGTTGCCTTAGACATATTTAAATTCATCAGAGAAAATATGGCTCCCTATAAAAGACCTCGAGTAATAGAATTCCTGCAGGAATTTCCAAAAACAATCAGTGCAAAAATTATGAGAAGAGAACTAAGGGCCTATGAAGAAGAGAAACATAAAGCAGAAGCCCAGCAAGGCATGTATGAATTCTGGGAGAGTGACTTCAAAGATGAACTGGATTTAGGAAAAAGAAAGATTTAAATACTATTGCGGGGGAATTATTATGGAATTTGAACTCAAACCCGAGGAGAAATTAGCCCAACAAACAGCTAAAGAGTTTGCTGAAAAGATTCTGAAGCCAATCTCTAAGAAAATAGACGAGGAAGATAAGATCCCAGAAGAAATACTACAGCAACTGAAGGATTTAGGTTTTTTTGGCGTGTACATGCCAGAAGAGTATGGAGGCGCAAACTTAAGTTTTTTAGCCTACATATTGATAGTAAAAGAGATTTCAAAAGCATCAGCTGCAACAGGTGTTATGCTTGCCGTCCATAACTCCCTCACCTGCGCCTCCATTAACAGATTTGGCACATCAGCCCAAAAAAATAAATATCTAAAAAAACTTATAAAAGGTGAAAAAATTGGATGCTTCATGCTTACAGAACCAGAAGCTGGTTCAGATGCTGCAAATATTTCAACGAAGGTAGAAAAGGACGGAGATAATTACATTATAAACGGAGAGAAAATCTTTGTCACAAACGGTGGATATAAAGGATATGGGATTCTTTTTGCCACTCATGATAGAGTCCTCAGACACAAAGGCATATCTGCCTTCATTGTGGATTTAGAAAAGCCAGGTGTTGAAATAATCAGAAATGAAAACAAAATGGGGCTTCATGGAGCCTATACAACCGCTATTGCGCTTAACAACCTAAAGCTCTCAAAAGAAGAACTGTTAGGTGAAGAAAAAAACGGCTGGTCAATTGCAATGTTTTTGCTTGATGCATCAAGGGTAACAATAGCAGCCCAAGCTTTGGGTATTGCTGAGGCAGCCTTTGAGGAAGCATTACATTATGCCAGTGAAAGAAAACAGTTCGGTAAAAAAATCAGTGAATTTGAAGCAATCAGATTTAAGCTTGCTGACATGGCTTTAAAGATCGAGGCAAGTAAACTTCTAACATATCATGCAGCATGGCTAAAGGATACTGGTAAAATCCCCATTAAAGAAGCATCCATGGCAAAGATTTTTGCATCTGAGGCAGCAAATTTTGTTGCAAAAGAGGCTATCCAGATTTTTGGAGGGTACGGATATATAAAGGACTATGGAATTGAAAGATTTTTCAGGGACGCAAAGGTGACTGAAATATATGAAGGCACCAATGAAATTCAAAGGGTTGTGATAGCAAAAGAATTACTTAAAAATTTAAGTTAAAGGAGCCCCCCAATGGTCTATTTAGTAGAAGCCCTAAGAACCCCCTTTGGTAGCTTTGGTGGTGGCCTATCCACCATCAAAGCCCCTATTTTGGCAAGTGAGGTGATCAAAGCACTCCTAAAAAAGACATCCCTTTTGCCTGAAGATGTGGATGAGGTAATTATAGGTAATGTTGTCTCAGCAGGTGTTGGTCAGGCACCAGCAAGGCAGGCATCCATCTATGCAGGTTTGCCTGTAACCATTCCTGCAATGACAATAAACAAGGTCTGTTGTTCTGGACTAAAAGCCATCATGCTTGCTGCAGGCTCTGTAATGCTTGGTGACTCTCAGATAGTTATAGCAGGTGGAATGGAAAACATGTCTATGGTTCCCTACTATCTACCAAAGGCTCGCTTTGGATACAGGATGGGAACAGGCGAGGTTATAGATGGTATGGTCTTTGATGGTCTGTGGGATCCCTATGACAACATCCATATGGGTCTTATAGCAGAGCAAATAGCAGAAGAG
>NZ_JQLX01000017.1 GCF_000744435.1 Hippea jasoniae | reverse complement strand
CAGACAAACCATTCCTTATGCCCATTGAGGATATCTTCACCATCTCAGGAAGGGGAACGGTTGTTACAGGTAGGGTAGAAAGAGGAACACTCAAACCCGGTGAAGAGGTAGAAATCGTAGGCTTCAGAGAGACAAGAAAAACCGTTGCAACCTCCCTTGAAATGTTCAGAAAGATCCTTGATGAGGCAATAGCAGGAGACAATGTAGTAGTGCTTCTAAGGGGTATCAAGAAAGAGGAAGTTGAAAGAGGTATGGTCTTAGCCAAACCAGGCTCCATCACACCACACAAGAAATTCAAAGCTCAGGTCTATGTTCTTACAAAGGATGAAGGTGGAAGACATACACCATTCTTTGATGGCTACAGACCTCAGTTCTACATCAGAACAACAGATGTAACAGGCACAATCAAACTACCAGAAGGCGTTGAGATGGTCATGCCAGGAGACAATGTTGAGCTAACCGTTGAACTCATTGCACCTGTTGCTTTAGAGAAAGAGACACGCTTTGCTATCAGGGAAGGCGGTAGAACAGTAGGTGCTGGTGTAATAACGGAGATATTGGAGTAAGAGGGTGGTAGCTATGGAACAACAGAGAATCAGGCTAAAACTTAAATCTTTTGAGTCTGACCTCCTTGATAGCTCTGTGAAGGATATTATTGAGGTTATTAAAAAGACCGGAGCGAAGGTTAAGGGACCAATTCCTTTGCCAACCAAGATTTCTCGATATACAGTATTGAGGTCACCACATGTAAACAAAAAATCAAGGGAGCAGTTTGAGATCAGAACGCATAAAAGATTGCTGGATATCGTTGAGGCATCTCAACAGACAGTTGATGCCTTAATGAAAATCGATTTGCCAGCAGGAGTTGATATAGAAGTTAAGCTGTAAGAAATATCAAATGGAAATAAGAACCCCTTAGAAGGGGTTCCTCTGTTTCTTGATTAATAAATTATGAGGTGGGAGAGATAGATGTTGGGTTTAATTGCTAAGAAGTTGGGGATGACTCAGCTTTATGTGGATGGAAAAGCGATTCCTGTAACCATCCTTGAGGCTGAGGAAGGTGTAATAACGGCAATTAGAACATCCGATAAGGATGGTTATTCTGCCATTCAGGTGGGTTTCATCGATACCAAGGAAAAAAGGCTTACAAAGCCTCAGCTTGGCGTATTTAAAAAGTTGGGTGTGTCTCCTAAAAAGATGCTTAAAGAGTTCAGGGTTGAGAATCCTGATCAATTCAAGGTTAAAGATTCAATTAAGGTAGATATTTTCTCAAAGGGTGAAATAGTTGATGTGATTGGCTATACGAAGGGTAGAGGTTTTAGCGGTGTTATGAAGAGACATAATTTTCATGGAGGTCCTGATAGCCACGGATCGATGTTTAACAGAAGGGTTGGCTCAATTGGAAACTGCGAATTCCCAGGCAGAGTTGTAAAGGGAAGAAAGATGCCTGGTCATTACGGTAATGAGAGAGTGACCGTTAAGAACCTTGAAGTTGTTTATGTTGATCCAGAGAAAAAGTTGATTGCTATCAAAGGTGCGGTTCCTGGTTCCAAGGGTGGTTATGTCAATATAATTAAAAAGGGGAACTAAAAGATGAAGGTAAAGGTAGTTAACAGAGAAAGTCAGGTTGTTGGCGATATAGAGATCGATATTCAACCAAAAGAGGTGAAGAACAAGGGTGTTTTATTTAACCGCGTTGTTAGAACTATGCTTATGAACAGGCGTCAGGGAACTGTAAGCACAAAAACACGCGGTGAGGTATCTGGTGGTGGCAAAAAACCATGGAGACAGAAGGGTACAGGTAGAGCAAGGGCTGGCTCTATTAGATCACCTCTGTGGGTTGGTGGTGGCGTAATATTTGGCCCAAAACCCAGAGATTACGATTTGAAGATGAACAAAAAGGAAAAGAGGCTTGCATTTATTGAGGCTTTATCTCAACGGATCGAAGAAGGTGGTTTGATTGTTGTGGATGAACTAAACTTTGAAGCTCCAAAAACAAAAGAGGCAAAGAAACTTGTTGATGCTTTGAAGCTTAATAAAGCGTTGTTTGTTTTAGAAAAAGGTATGGAGAATGCCTATCTGTCGTTGAGAAATTTGAAAGGTATTGAGGTTAGAAATATAGATACACTTAACACCTATGATGTGTTGAGGTTTAAAAACATCGTTATACCAAAAAGCGTTGTAGATAAATTGAACAGGAGAATAGCCAATGGATAAATGGAGTATCTTAAAGGGAAGAGTTATTTCTGAGAAGGCTTTTGGGGTTCAAGAAGAAGGCAAGTATGTATTTGTTGTTGATAAAAAAGCAAATAAGGTTGAGATAAAAAAAGCGGTTGAGGAGCTTTTTGGTGTAGAGGTCGAAAAGGTTAATGTAATTAATGTTAAAGGGAAAAGAAAGGTTTTTAAGGGTATAAAGGGGAAAAGGCCTGATATTAAAAAGGCTATTGTTACACTAAAAGAAGGCCAGACACTTAAGGAACTTTAAGAAAGAGGTTGAGCGATGGGTATCAAGGTATATAAACCGGTAACGAACGGCTTGAGATTTGCCAGTGTTTCCGATTTTAAAGAGATAACAAAGAAGAAGCCTGAGAAGTCCCTTATAAAGATATTAAAATACCATGCAGGAAGGGATTGTTACGGTCATGTAAGTGTTAGAGGTAGAGGTGGCAGGGTAAAAAGATTTTACAGAATTATCGATTTTAAAAGGGATAAAAGAGGAATTCCTGGGGTTGTTAAGGCTATAGAGTATGACCCAAACAGAAGCGCAAGGATTGCTTTAATTGCATATAGGGATGGTGAAAAAAGATACATTATTGCTCCGGTTGGATTAAATGTGGGTGATGTAATTGAGGCTGGAGATAATGTTGAAATTAAGGTTGGCAATGCATTGCCGATCAAAAATATACCTGTTGGTACAATTATTCATAATATTGAGTTAAAACCTGGTGGCGGTGGCCAGCTTGCAAGAAGTGCAGGGAGTATGGCTCAAATTATGGCAAAAGAGGGCAATTATGCCCATATTAAACTGCCAAGCGGCGAGATGAGGCTGATACATGTTAATTGCTATGCCACAGTTGGTCAGGTGGGTAATACTGAGCATTCAAATATCAACTGGGGCAAGGCAGGCAGGATGAGGCATAGGGGTTTCAGGCCTCAGGTAAGAGGTGTTGCGATGAACCCGATCGACCACCCACATGGCGGTGGTGAGGGTAAGACAGGAACTGGCGGAACACCAGTTACACCGTGGGGTGTGCCTACAAAGGGTTACAAGACCCGCCACAACAAGAGAACCGATAAGTTTATAGTCACAAGAAGAAAGAAGAAATAGGAGGCTGTGATTTATGCCAAGGAGTTTAAAAAAAGGGCCGTTTGTCGATGAGAAACTTATAAAGAAAGTTGAAAAGATGAAGGCAAGCGGTAAAAAAACCATGATCAAGACATGGTCCAGAAGAAGCACAATAATTCCTGAATTTGTAGGTTTTACATTTGCAGTTCACAATGGTAAAAAGTTTGTGCCTGTTTATGTGACAGAAAATATGGTCGGTTATAAGCTGGGTGAATTTGTTCCAACAAGAACATTTAAAGGCCACAAAGGTGTGGTTCAAAAGAAAATAGGAAAGTAAGGGTTGGTGAGATATGGAAGCAAGGGCATTTTTAAGAAGCGCTAAAATATCACCGATTAAAGTCAGGGCTGTTATAGGTTTAATCAAAGGAAAAAGTGTTGATGAGGCACTGGTGCTGTTGAAATACTCAAAGAGAAAGGCAGCATTTATACTTAAGAAGTTGATTGAGTCTGCCGTTGCTAATGCACTTGAGCAGGGTATGGATATCGATGGTTTCAGAGTAATCAATGTTATTGCAAACGATGGCATAAGGATGAAGAGATACAGGGCAAGAGCTATGGGTCGAGCAGGCAGAATTATTAAACGAACAAGTAATATAACCGTGATTATAGGTAAGTAGGAGGTGGGTTTTGGGTCAGAAGGTCAACCCTATTGGTTTAAGGCTTGGTATAACGAAGACCTGGACTTCTCGTTGGTATGCTGAGCGTGATTTTAAAGATAAGTTTTTAGAGGATCAAAAGATAAAAAGGGCAATAAAGAAGAGGGTTTACTACGCCGGTATTTCAAAAATCGAAATAGAGAGAAAGAGAAATAAGATGACCATAAATATCTATGCTGCAATGCCCGGCATCATTATTGGTAGAAAAGGTTCTGAGGTTGAAAAACTCAAAGAGTTCATAAAGCAGTTTACAAACTCCAATGTTACAATCAATGTAAAGGATGTGCCTGCTCCAGAAAAGGATGCCCAGCTCATAGCAGAGAATATAGCCCTGCAGATTGAAAAAAGGATGCCCTACAGAAGGGTAATGAAAAGAGCAGCCTACCTTGCCTTGAAAAAAGGCGCAAAAGGTATTAAAATACAGGTTTCTGGAAAGCTTGGCGGTGCCGAAATGGCACGAACCGAGTGGATAAAAGAAGGTAGGGTGCCTTTGAGCACACTAAGGGCTGACATCGATTACGGTTTTGCTGAAAGCTTAACTCAGGCTGGTGTTATTGGTATAAAGGTCTGGGTTTTTAATGGAATGGTATCACCATAAAGAAGGAAAGGTGGGATAGCTATGTTAATGCCAAAAAGAACCAAGTATAGAAAATATCAAAGAAACAGAAATGGCGTAAGAGGGATAGCAAAAAGGGGCACAACGCTTGCCTTCGGCGATTACGGTTTAAAAGCTGTGGGCAGAGGTGAGGTAACAAACAGACAAATCGAGGCAGCAAGGATTGCAATCAACAGGGTGCTTAAACATCAGGGTAAGATCTGGATTAGAATCTTTCCCGATTTTCCTTTAACAAAAAAACCGGCAGAAACCCGAATGGGTAAGGGAAAAGGTTCTATTGAAAAATGGGTTGCCATAGTAAAACCCGGCAGAATCCTTTATGAGATTGGCGGTGTTAGTGAAGAATTAGCAAGAAAAGCGTTTACGCTTGCAGCTCAGAAGTTCAATATCGAAATGAAATTTGTCAAACGGAGTGAATGGACATGAAAGCAGCAGAGTTGAGAAAGATGAGTTTGAAGGAATTGATGGAAGAGGAAAGAAAACTTAGAGAGGAGATATTCAAACTCAACATGAGAAAGGGTCTTGAGCAGATGGATAATCCTCACAAAATAAGGAATTTGCGAAAGGACCTTGCGAGGGTTCTCACGGTAAAAAACGAGAAACTCAAGAAGGGTGAGCAGTCATGAGTAAGTTGATTAAAGAAGGTATTGTTGTTAGCGATAAGATGGATAAAACCATCGTTGTTGAGGTTGAAACACTGGTTGAGCATCCAAAGTTCCATAAGTATATAAAGAGAAGAAAGAAATTTAAGGTTCACGATGAGAAAAACCAGGCAAAAAAAGGCGATAGGGTAAAGTTTATAGAGTGCAGACCAATATCAAAAGATAAGCACTTTAGGCTGCTTGAAATAACCGAGAAATATATTGGTTTGGGAGATGAGCAATGATACAGCCATACACGATGTTAAAGGTTGCCGATAACTCAGGCGCAAAAAGAATAATGTGTATTAAGGTTTTAGGCGGTACAAGAAAAAGATATGCTCGCGTTGGAGATATTATTGTGGCTTCTGTTAAAGAGGCTGACCCAAACGGCAAAGTTAAAAAGGGTGATGTGGTAAAAGCCGTTGTTGTTAGAACAAAAAAAGAGTTTAGACGCCCCGATGGCACATATATAAAGTTTGATGAAAACGCTGCTGTTCTGATTAACAACCAGAAAGAGCCTATAGGCACAAGAATCTTTGGTCCTGTTGTTAGAGAGTTGAGGGCTAAAGAGTTTACAAAGATCATATCACTTGCTCCAGAGGTGCTGTAATGAACAGGATAAGAACAAAGCTAAAGAAAAACGATAAGGTTAAGGTTATAGCAGGTAAGGATAAGGGTAAAGAGGGAACAATTATCTCGTTTGTAAGAGAGAAAAACAGGGTGATTGTGGAAGGTGTCAATATTGTTAAAAAACATGTAAAGGCATCGGCCACGACAAAGGGTGGAATAATTGAAAAAGAGGCACCTATCCATATTTCCAATGTTATGCTTGTATGTCCCCACTGCAATAAACCCACAAGGGTAGGGATTCGTTTATTAGAGAGTGGCGAAAAGGTGCGCTACTGCAAAAAATGCGGTGGGACAATCTAAGGAGGAATGATTAATGTCTGAGAAGTACATTCCAAGGCTAAAGACAATCTACAGGGAAGAAATAATTCCTCGCTTGATGAAAGAGTTTTCATATAAAAATGTTATGCAGGTTCCAAAGATTGAAAAAATCGTTGTGAATGTGGGACTTGCTGAGGGTATGCACGATATCAAGCTGTTAGAAAGTGTTTTAGATGAGCTTGCAATTATTACAGGTCAGAGGGGCGTGATTACCAGGGCAAGAAAGTCTATTGCAAACTTTAAGTTAAGAAAAGGTATGCCTATTGGCTGTAAGGTAACTTTGCGCGGGGACAGGGCTTATGAGTTTTTAGATAGATTTATTTCATTTGCCATTCCGCGTATCAGGGATTTCAGGGGTGTGCCGCTTAAAGGTTTTGACGGCAGGGGTAATTACACACTGGGAATTACAGAGCAGTTGATTTTCCCTGAGATCAATTACGACAAGATTGCAAAGATTCATGGTTTATCGGTCACGATTGTTACGACAGCCGAAACCGACCAAGAGGCTAAAGCTTTACTTGAGGCATTTGGTATGCCGTTTAGAAAATCCAATTAAGAGGGGAGAGTATGGCAAGAAAAGCTCTGATAGAGAAATCAAAAAGGCCCCCAAAGTTTAAGGTAAGGGCCAGAAACAGATGTCAGATCTGCGGGAGACCAAGGGGATATATAAGAAAATTCGGTATTTGTAGAGTATGTTTTAGGACATTGGCCGGTAAAGGCGAAATTCCTGGCGTAAAAAAGGCAAGTTGGTAGGTGGCGTATGAGTAAGAAGGTAGCAGATTGCTTGTCTAAGATTAAGAATGGGCTTAAAGCAAAGCATGAGTATGTTGATGTAGCAAGTAATAACCTTGTTGAGAATGTGTGCAGGATTTTAAAAGAGGAAGGTTATATATCAGACTACAAAAAGCTGGATAATGTTGGTAGTAGAAATATCGTCAGAGTATTTTTAAAATACGCTGACGAGAACAAAAGGAAGCCGGTTATTATGTCTATGAAGATGGTTTCCAAGCCTTCCAGAAGGATTTACATATCTGCTGATGAGATAAAGCCTGTAATGAACGGTCTGGGCATTGGCATCATATCCACTTCAAAGGGTGTAATGACAACAAAGGAAGCCAAGAAGCTTGGCATTGGCGGTGAATACATCTGTGAGGTATTTTAATAGGAGGTAGTAATGTCAAGGATAGGAAGACAACCTATCCCTATTCCAGCAGGGGTAGAGGTTCAGATTAAAGATGGAGAGGTTTTTGTTAAAGGACCTAAGGGTCAGTTAAGTCAGGGTTTTGATGGCAACTATGTAAGTGTAGAAAAGGACGATAAATTTATTTATATAAAGTCTGTTAACGATTCAAAGAAAGCCAAAGCTATGCATGGGCTTTACAGAAGCCTTATCAATAATGCAGTTGAGGGTGTCTCAAAGGGATTTTCAAAGGTTTTGCAGATTGAGGGTGTTGGATATAAGGCTCAAGCAAGCGGTAATAAGCTAACCTTAACCGTTGGTTTTTCTCACGATGTTGTTTACAATGTGCCTGATGGTGTTAAGGTTGAGGTTGATAAAAAGGGCGTTGAGATAACTGTATCGGGTATAGATAAGCAGCTTGTAGGACTTGTGGCAAGCCAGATTAGGGCTATCAAACCACCAGAACCCTACAAGGGTAAAGGCATTAGATACAAAGGCGAATATGTCAGAAGAAAAATGGGTAAGGCTGCAAGCAAATAATGGGGGTATGTAGATGGCAAAAATAGATAGAAAAGCCGAAAGAAAAAGAAGAAAACTCAGAATTAAATACAAAATCAGAGGAACTAAAGAAAGACCAAGATTGTGCGTATATAAAAGCCTCAATCATATTTATGCTCAAATTATTGACGATGAAGCCCAGCAAACAATTGTATCTGCATCGACATTGGATATCGATTTAAGGGATAAGGTAAAGGGATGCAATATATCATCGGCAAAGGTTGTTGGTGAGGCTATAGCAAAAAAGGCTTTAGAGAAAGGTATAGATAAGGTTGTTTTTGATAGAAACGGATATATCTATCACGGTAAAGTGAAGGCTTTAGCAGAAAGCGCTCGAGAAGCCGGACTTAAATTTTAGAGGTGGTGGTTATGGCGGTTGAGAAAGAGTTTGAAGAGCAGGTTATAACTATAAAGAGGGTTACCAAGGTTGTTAAAGGCGGAAGGAGATTTAGATTTTCTGCTTTAGTAGCAGTTGGTGATAAAAACGGAAGAGTGGGGCTTGGACTTGGTAAATCACATGAGGTTCCAGAGGCTATTAAAAAGGCAATAGAGAAGGCAAAGAAGAATTTGATTACGGTTCCTATAACAGAAGATGGCACGATTCCTCATCAGCTTGAGGTCAAAGAGGGTGCCGGCAGGGTTTTGATTAAACCAGCAAGGCCAGGTACGGGAATTATTGCCGGTAACACAGCAAGGGCAATATTAGAGGTGTGCGGCATCAGAAATATTGTTACAAAGTCTATTGGTTCTAATAATGTGTACAATCTTTCCCATGCTCTATTGAAAGCGTTGAGTTTATTGAGAGATAAGGATGAAATCTTCAAAGTAAGAGGACTTAAGTGAGGTGGAAAATGGCTGATCTGAAAATTACTCTAACAAGAAGTTTAATTGGTCAAAAACCTTCAATAAGAAAAACGGCAATTGCTTTGGGTTTGAAAAGGCCAAATAAATTTGTAATAAGGAAAGATTCACCCTACATAAGAGGAATGATTAAGAAAATTTCCTTTATGGTAAAAGTTGAAGAATTATAGGAGAGGTGTAAGATATGGAACTTTATGAACTGCCGCAAATAGTTAAAAAAAGAAAAAGGGTAGGTAGAGGAGACGGTTCTGGCTGGGGCACAACAGCTGGCAAGGGTAATAAGGGTGAAAGGGCAAGGTCTGGCGGTGCAAAACCGGCTTATTTTGAAGGCGGACAGACACCTATCTACAGACGCCTACCAAAAAGGGGTTTTAAGAATCCCTTTAGAGTTGAGTATGAGATTGTGAATGTCGATAAACTTGAAAAGTATTGCTCAGATGGCGATCTTGTTGATATAAATTACCTTGTTGAGCACAGGCTTATAAAGGGCAATAAACCTGTTAAAATCCTTGGTGGCGGTGAATTAACAAAAGCTATAACCGTTATTGCTGATGCATTCTCAAAAACAGCCAAAGAAAAGATAGAAAAAGCTGGTGGTAAAGTAGAGGTATTACAGTGAAGGAAGATTATTCCAATATCTTTAATGTTCCTGAGCTGAATAAGAGATTATTCTTTACCTTTTTGATGTTTCTTGTTTTTAGAATTGCTGCCCATGTGCCTACACCTGGAGTTGATCCCCATGTATTGGCTGTGATCTTTGAGCAGGCAAAAGGCACAGCACTGGGTTTGTTTAACCTGTTTTCTGGCGGTGCTATCAAGAACTTTAGTATCATCTCACTTGGTATCATGCCTTATATTTCAGCTGCTATTATTATAGAGTTGTTAACAGCTGTAAGTCCTGAACTTGCAGCGTTAAAAAAAGAGGGTGAGGCAGGCAGAAGGAAAATTACGGAGTATACACGCTACGGCACGGTTATTATTTCATTTCTCCAGGGATTGGGTATTGCAATTGGTTTGCAATCGATGCATGGACCAGGTGGTGCGCCTGTTGTAATATGGCACGGTTTGCCTTTTGTATTGTTTACATCGATGACAATGACGGCAGGTAGCGTGTTTTTGATGTTTGTTGGTGAGCAAATTACAGAAAGGGGTATCGGAAACGGTATATCGCTATTGATTTTTGCTGGTATTGTGGCAAGATTGCCTGCAGCGTTAGGTAATTTATTCAGGCTTGTTAGCGCAGGCGAGATGAGCGTATTATCGCTGCTTGTTATATTTGCCGTTGCTATAGCTGTGGTTGCCTTTGTTGTGTTTGTGGAGCTTGCCCAGAGAAGGATTCCTGTCCAGTATCCAAGAAGAATGGTTGGAAGAAGGCTTTATGGCGGACAGACCAGCTATATACCGTTAAAAATCAATGTTTCGGGTGTTATTCCTCCAATCTTTGCTTCATCAATTCTGCTGTTTCCTGTAACAATCACAAAGATAGTCAATATTCCGTTTTTAAAGAGAGTTTCTGATTACATTATGCCTGGAAGCCTTGTTTATAGTGTTGTTTATATAGCATTGATCTTTTTCTTTGCATATTTTTACACAGCTATAGTGTTTAATCCAAAAGAGATTGCGGATAACTTAAAGAAAAATAACGGCTTTATTCCGGGTATAAGGCCGGGTAAATATACCGCACAGTATCTCGATTGGGTGTTAGACAGGCTTACATTTGGTGGGGCAATATACTTATCTTTTGTATGTGTGCTACCCTGGATTTTAATTAGAAAGTTTAATGTGCCGTTTTATTTTGGTGGAACGGCGCTGTTGATCGTTGTACAGGTTGCTTTGGATACGATCATGCAGATTCAGGCTCATCTGTATATGAGAAATTACGAAGGATTTTTGAAAAACAGAAGGACGAGGTAGGGGGATAGAATGATTTTGATTCTGCTTGGAGCACCCGGTGTTGGCAAGGGTACGCAGGGTGTATTGATTTCCAAAGAGTATAATATTCCTCAGATTTCAACGGGTGATATTTTAAGAAAAGAGGTTAAAGAGCAAACAGAGCTGGGTAAAAAGGCAAAAGCCTACATGGATAAAGGTGAGCTTGTGCCTGATGATATTATTATTGATATGATGGAAAAAAGAATAAAGCAGGAGGATTGTAAAAACGGTTTTATACTTGATGGTTTTCCACGCACAACCGCTCAGGCCAAAGCATTTGATGAAATGCTCCAAAAGAACGGTTTAAATCTTGATAAAGTGTTGCTTATAGATGTTCCTGAAGAGGAGATTATATCCCGCCTAACCGGCAGAAGGGTATGCGAAAGCTGCGGTGCTGTTTATCATATAAAGTATAACCCTCCTAAAGAAGACGGTGTTTGCGACAAGTGTGGCGGGAAGCTTATTCAGCGTGACGATGATAAAGAAGAGGTTGTTAGAAACAGACTTGAGGTTTACAAGAAATCAACG
Organism: Hippea jasoniae; assembly: GCF_000744435.1. NCBI lineage: Bacteria > Pseudomonadati > Campylobacterota > Desulfurellia > Desulfurellales > Hippeaceae > Hippea > Hippea jasoniae. The sequence goes on along the minus strand of NZ_JQLX01000017.1, from coordinate 56,398 downwards.
ATGCCTCTAATCTATTATTATAAAAATAGCGGTAAACTTGTTGTTGTTGATGGAATGGGTGAGATCGAAGAGATCTTTGAAAGGGTAAAAGAAGTGCTGAAATGATCTTACTTAAAAGCAAAGAAGAAATAGAAAAGATGTATAGGGTCAACCAGATGGTTGGCGAAATACTTAACATCTTGAAAAATGAGGTAAAACCTGGTATAACCACCGAGTATTTAAATGAAGTAGCCGAAAAAGAAGCCAAAAAGAGGCATGCTAAATGCGCCTTTAAAGGCTACGGTGGCTTTCCTAAATCGCTGTGTACATCGATTAATGAAGAAGTAGTGCACGGTATACCCTCAAAAAAGAGGGTTTTGAAAGAGGGAGATATAATAAGCCTTGATTTTGGTCTTGTTTATGATGGATGGTATGGTGATTCGGCAATTACCGTGGCTGTTGGAAATATAGATGAAAAGAAAAAGAAGCTGATGAAGGTTACAAAAGAGGCACTCTATCGCGGCATCGCTTCAGCAAAAGCGGGTAATTTTCTTTACGACATCTCTGAGGCTATTCAAAGTTATGTAGAGAGCTTTGGTTTTTCTGCTGTCAGGGATTATGTGGGTCATGGGATTGGTAGAAACTTACATGAAGATCCGCAGGTGCCCAACTATGTGCCGGATAAGAATTTTAGAGGTCCTCTGTTAAAGGTTGGGATGGTTATAGCTATCGAGCCTATGATTAATGCCGGCACCTGGAGGGTAAAAGTTTTAAAGGATAAGTGGACTGTTGTTACAGCTGACGGTGAACCATCTGCTCATTTTGAGCATACAGTGGCAATTACAGATGAAGGTCCGTTTATCTTAAGTGAGGTAGGTAATGGCTAAGGAAAAGAGTATTTCTGTTGATGGAGAGGTTGTAGAGGCATTGCCCAATGCAATGTTTCGTGTAAAATTGAAAAACGGTCATATTGTACTTGCTCATGTTGCAGGGAAGATGCGCATGCATTTCATCAAGATTTTGCCTGGAGATAAGGTTAAGGTTGAGCTTTCTCCATACAGTATTGAACGTGGCAGAATAGTCTATAGGTATAAATAGGAAGCGGAGGTTTGAAATGAAGGTTAGGCCATCTGTGAAGAAGATTTGTCCTAAATGTAAAATTATAAGAAGAAAAGGTGTTGTAAGGGTTGTATGCGAAAACCCTAAACATAAACAAAGACAGGGTTAATGGAGGTTTAAGTGGCACGAATTGCTGGAGTTGAATTACCAAGGAACAAAAAGATTTTTATCGCTTTAACCTACATCTACGGTGTTGGCAGGACGCGTTCTTTAGAGATTCTCTCAAAAGCTAATGTTGATCCTGACAAAAGAACACACGAGCTAACACCTGAGGAGATTCAACGTATAAGGAGCGTTATTGCTGATTATAAGGTTGAAGGTGAGCTAAGAAAAGAAGTGGCAATGAATATCAAGGCTTTAATGGATCTTGGTAATTACAGAGGTTTAAGGCACAGGAGGGGCTTGCCTGTAAGAGGTCAGAGAACGAGAACAAATGCAAGAACCAGAAAAGGTAAGAAGAAAACCGTAGGTAGAAAATAAAAGGAGATGAGCGTAGATGGCTAAAACGGTTAGGAAAAAGAAAAAGGTCAAGAGAAATGTCGTAAGTGGTATAGCACATATTCAGGCTACATTTAACAATACGATAGTAACTATTACCGATCAAGATGGAAATGTATTGTGCTGGTCTTCTGCTGGCGATGCTGGTTTTAAAGGCACAAGGAAGGGAACCCCGTTTGCCGCCCAGCTTGCAGCCGAAAGTGCTGCCAAGAAGGCAATGGCAATGGGCATGAAAGAGATCGATGTCAGGGTAAAAGGACCTGGTCCCGGAAGAGAGACGGCTATCAGATCTCTTCAGTCAGCAGGGTTAAGGGTTAAGTCTATTAAAGATGTTACACCTATTCCACATAACGGGTGTAGACCACCTAAAAGAAGAAGGGTATAAGGAGACTAAAGTATGGCTGTATATACTGGACCTGCATGTAGAAGATGTAGAGCATTGGGCGTTAAGCTTTTCTTAAAAGGTGAAAGATGCTTTACCGATAAGTGTGCCTTTGAAAGAAGGCCTTATCCACCCGGAAAAAGCAGAAATACAAGAAGGAAGTTATCATCATATGCTCTGCATTTAGCCGAAAAACAAAAAGCCAAAGCGGTATATGGAGTTTTAGAGCGTCAGTTTAGAAGGTATTTTGAAGAGGCAAAGCGCCAGAAGGGTGAAACAGGTGCAAATCTTGTTATCTTACTTGAGCGCAGGCTTGATAATGTTGTTTACAGGGCTGGTTTTGCATCATCAAGAAGAGAGGCAAGGAGACTTGTTGCGCATGGCCATATCAAAGTGAACGGCAAAAAGGTAAATATCCCTTCTTATCTTGTCAAAAAAGGGGATGTTGTATCTGTTTCAGATAAAATGAAATCCAAAGAGGAGTTCAAACAGAGATTTGAGGAGAATGCAAGAAGATCATCTGCTTCGTGGATTGTTGTTGATATGGATAATGTGTCGGCTACATTTGCTGACATTCCAACAAGAGATGATGTACAGCCACCATTCAACGAAAACGCCATTGTTGAGTTGTACTCTAAATAAAAAATAACGAAGGGAAGCAAAATGAAGGGCGTTTTTAAGTATCTGACATTGCCTGAAGAGGTAAAAATAGATAAGGTTTCAGATGAGTTTGGAAGATTTATACTGGATCCTTTAAATGAGGGTTATGCTATAACCATTGGCAACGTTTTGAGGAGGATCTTGTTATCTTCGATACCCGGTGTTGCCGTTGTGGGTGTGGAAATAGAAGGTGTGGAGCATGAATTTAGCACAATAGAGGGTGTCAAAGAGGATGTTTTAAACATTATATTGAATCTCAAACATATGAGATTTAAGGCCCTTACGGATGATTTTGAAAGAGCTGAGGCGTATATAGAAAAGAAAGGCCCCGGAATTATTACGGCTGCGGATATCCAAACACCTGCACAGGTTGAGGTTGTTAGTCAGGATGCTTATATTGCAGAGCTGATGGATGATGCTGAATTTAAAGCAAAGCTTTACCTTGAAAAGGGTATAGGCTACAGACAGGCAAATTATGAAATGGTCAATACAGATATGGGATATATACCTATCGATGCATTGTTTTCGCCAATTGTAAAGGTTTCATATCATGTGGATAAAAGCACAACGAAAGATTATTATAACTACGAAAGATTGATTCTTGAGATAGAAACGGATAAAACTGTTACGCCTCAGGATGCTTTGAAAACAGCAAGTTTTATTCTTGGTAATTACATATCTATTTTTGCTGGAGACTTCAGAAAGGTTTCGATGGAAGAGCAAACCTCAACACAGCAGGAAGAACAAATTAACGAGGCTCTTCTTAAACCAATTGAGGAGCTTGAACTCAATGTAAGGGCTTCAAATTGTCTTGCAGCTCATAAAATTAGGTATATTTATGAACTTGTTCAGAAAACAGATGCAGAGCTTCTAAACACCAAGAATTTTGGCAAACAGTCACTTAAAGAGATTAAGGATGCTCTTGCCCAGCTAAACTTAGAGCTCGGTATGAGTTTTACGCAAAAGCAGCTTGAGACGATAGAAAATATGATAAAAGCCAAAGAAGGAGAGGGCAATGAGACATAGAAAGGGATACAAAACATTAAGTATCGATTCAGAAAGAAGAAAACATTTATTGAGAAACCTTGCAATTGCATTGATTGAGAATGAGAGGATTCAAACCACAGATGCCAAGGCAAGGGAGCTTGTCAGGTTTATAAGCAAGTTGATTACAATGGCAAAAAACGACACTCTTGCCTCCCGTAGAAAGGCTTTGGCTAAGTTGAACAACAACAAAAAAGCTGTGAGAAAATTATTTGACAATATCGCTCCACGGTTTGCCACAAGAAACGGCGGTTATGTTAGAAGGATTAAATTGGGCTTTAGAAAGGGTGATGCTGCAGCCGTTTCGATTGTGGAGTTTGTAGAAAAATCAGCAGAGTAGTGGATGGACACAAAGGCAATCAAAGGAGTATCTTTGATACTCCTTTTTTTTATAGCTGATTACTTTACAAAGTTATATATATCACATCATTTAACATTAAATGGTTCCATTGAGGTGATAAAGGGTTTTTTTAATATCGTGCATTTGGAAAACAAAGGTATTGCTTTTGGATTGCTTGCTGATTTACCCGAAAATCTACGCCGCATAGCGTTATGCACAATCAGTGGCGTTGTTTTTTTTGTTGTGTTATGGCTGATTGTCTTTTCTAAGGATAGAAATGGCATTTATATTTTTGCACTTTCACTTTTGGGTGGAGGAGATCTGGGAAATCTATACGATAGAGTTTTTAAGGGTTATGTTGTTGATTTTTTGGATTTTCATATAAAACAATACCATTACCCTGCATTCAACCTTGCAGATAGCTTTATAACAATCGGTATAACGCTGCTATTTTTCTATGCTTTCTTTAAAAGAGATGGTCGGGGCGAGAGGATTTGAACCTCCGACCACTTGAACCCCATTCAAGTGCGCTATCCAGGCTGCGCTACGCCCCGTTTTTTACCGTTTTGATTATAGGGTAATAGCCGTATTTTTTCAAGGTTTTAATGATTGCCTTTGATGGTGTTGAAAATCGTATATACCAGATAAAGCTCTTTTTGGGTTTTGCTTTGAATATGATTTTGAAAACGGTTTTTGACCAGGCTTTTTTGTAAGCTAATTTCTTTTGAGATTCAACGGATTTATCAATTAAACAGTAGTATAGAAGGTTTATATTTTTTATTGCATAAACATTATAACCCCTTGCTTTGAGGGCTTTTGCAAATTTTAATGTTGCATTGTAGCTTGTAAGACCACCCACATAAACATCATACACAAAGCCTTTTGTGATAGCTTTCTTTGAAAGTTTATATCCTATTTTATTGGATTTTAATATTCTTATAGCCACAGAGGGATTTGAGGTTTTAATGGTTACTGTATAAATTGGTAGTGGTTTTTGTTTTGGTCTGGGTTTTGGCTGTTTAATGGTAAATTGAGCAGGAAGCGGCGGCAGTAGTTTTGTTGTATTGTCAGGTTTTGGTTTTTTGGGGATTGTTGTAAATGCTACCTCAATACTAAAGATCGGGGCACTTTCACTCTTTTTTATCAGTTTTTCTACTTCCTCTTTCTTGGTTTTCTGTTCCTTTTTTGATTTTTTGTTTCCCTCTGGTTGTGTTTTTGGAGTTTTTACATGTATGCTGGGTTCATGTTTTGGTTTTATTGTTTTCTTTTTTGCAATCTGTTTTTCTATTTTTGGTTTAACAACGGTGATTTTGTTAACTTTTTTGAAAAGTTTTAGGGTTTGATAGGAGCCGATAATCAGGAATATTGCAATTAAAGCTAAAGCTACACCTAAAGCAATCTTTTTTGTTTTTTTGTATTTTTCGGGTATATCTATTTTTTCAGGCAGGTTGTGTTTAATGAGATTTAGCTTAATCATTGATAGATTGCCTTAAAAGTTGGATAGGTAAGTTCAGATAGATAGTTTAGGAAAGAAAAGCTTTCAACCATTCTGTCAAATGGATTTTTGTTTTCAATTAAGGTTGTTTTAATATGTTTTATACCTGTATTTTGCTTTATGAAGCCTTCTGCTGCATCAATACCTTTTGTTGAGTCTATTAATTTCAATGCCTTTGCCTGTTTACCACTAAAAACGCTACCATCTGCATAGGATTTGAGCTTATCTATTGGTATATGGCGGGCAGTTGAAACGGCTTCTAAAAATTGATTGTAAATACTTTCTAAAACAGAATAGATCATTTTTATATCCTGTTTATCGGGTTTTCTGAAAGGATTGCCAAAATCTTTAACCTTCCCTGTTTTAACGACAAATAGATTTACTCCAGCCCTTTTTGCAAGTTCTGAGAAATTTAATGTTTCAAAAATAACACCGATACTGCCCACAATAGATGTTGGATAAGCTACAATTTTATCTGCACCACATGCTGCAAAGTATGCACCGCTTGCCCCGATCGTTTTAATCAATGCCACAATGAATTTTTTTGTGTTTTTTAAGGCAAGGTAGATACGCTGGCTGGCACAGGCATCACCACCGGGTGAGTTGATTTTTATCAGGATAGCTTTGATATTTGGGTCATGTTGCGCTTTTTTTAGGTTTTTAATAAAATCATCGGCTGTTTTTGTTGATATAACACCTGTAAGTTTAATGACAGCTACATTGGGTGGTTTTGAAAATAGATAATACACCATATTAAAAACAAATAACGCTAAGAAACCTATTATGGCGTATTTTATAACCTTTTTCAGCATAAGGTCTTATTTTACTTTATAAAGGTCGATATGAGTCTTCTTTTGTCTTTATCTATGCGAAGAATCCTGATTTTTACCTTATCCCCCTTTTTGGGTTCTATGTTGTTGTATTCGCTCTTTGGCACAAGACCCTCTATGCCTTTCTGAAGTTTCACAAAACTTCCAAACGGTTTTACGCTAACAACCTCAACCTCTAATTCATCACCCACAGCGTATTTTTTATCCACCTCATCCCATGGATTGGGCATAAGTTGTTTTAAGCCCAGCGCTATTCTTTCCTTATCCTTTTCTATGTTTAACACCTTTGTTTTGATTTTATCTCCTATATTCAGCTGTGGCTTCTCATCTTTATCCCATGAGAGGTCGTTTTCATGGATTAAACCTTCTATACCTTCTGCCAGTCTCACAAACACACCAAAGTCCTTAATGCCTGTGACTATGCCTTCAACTACATCATCCACTTTGAACAGTTCATCGACCAATTCCCACGGATAGGGTTTGGTTTGTTTTATGGACAGCGACATACGCCTGTTTTCTTTGTCTATATTTGTAATCTTAACATCAACCTCATCGCCAATTTTATATAACTCTTCAAGTTTATAAGGGAACTTATCGTAGGTTATTTCACTTTTATGCACAAGTCCTTCAATACCCTTTTCAAGCTCAACAAAGATACCGTAGTCGACTATGTTAACGATTTTACCCTTCACTACATCATCAATTTTAAATTTATCATCTATATCTTCCCATGGATCCTTTGTGAGTTGCTTCATGCCCAGATAAACCTTTTTCTTATCCCTGTCTTCCTCTATTTTTATAACCTTTACATCAATTTCATCATCTATTGAAACCATCTCCGAAGGGTGGGAGATTCTGCTGTAGCTCATATCGGTTATATGCACAAGTCCGTCCACACCGCCAAGATCCACAAAGATACCATAATCTGTGATATTTTTAACCTTGCCTTTTAAGACAGCGCCCTCTTTAACCTTCTGCCATATTTCTTCTTGTCTTTTTCTTTCTTCCTCTTCAAGTAATATGCGCCTTGAAACAACAGCGTTTCTTTTGGCTTCGTTGATGCTTACAATTTTAAATTCGAACTCTTTACCCACATAGGCAGAGTAGTTTTTAACAGGTTTAATCTCAACCTGAGAGCCTGGCAAAAAAGCCAAAAATCCGTCTATTTTAACTGTAAATCCACCCTTGACTAAGTTTTTAATCCTTCCTTTTATTGTTTCGTTGTTTTTATAAGCCTCAACTACCCTGTGCCATCCCCTGATTCTGTCAGCTGCTGCCTTTGATAAAATCTCAAAACCATCATCATCGGTTTTATTGAAAAACAGTGCTTCAACCTCATCACCGATCTTTACATTGATGTTTCCCTCATCATCCTCAAACTCTTTCAGCTTGATTATGCCTTCTGACTTGTAACCTATATCAACGAAAACATCCTCTCCTCTAATGTCTATTACCTTACCTTTTATGATGTCTCCGCTGCCAAAGTTTTTGAATACATCATCGTAATTTGCCATCGATTGAGCATCTTTTTCCATGTTTGACATGTTTCCCTCCTTTTTTGTCTTTTAAGCATTATAACTATAGCTTAATTAGGTGTCAATAAATAAGCTTGACAGTAAAACTACAAGAACTTAAAATTTGCTTATGATAGATTTGCACACGCATACACTGTTTAGCGATGGTGAGCTGATACCTTCTGAGCTTGCAAGGAGAGCAAAAGAGATAGGCTACAGCGCCATTGCATTTACAGATCATGCGGATTTCTCCAATATGGAATTTATTATAAAAAATTTGCTTAAGGTTGTTGGGGGACTTGAGAAGTATTTTGGTTTGTATGTTTTTGCTGGTGTTGAAATTACCCATGTTCCACCTGAGCTTGTAGCTGATGCAGTAAAAAAAGCTTACAGTCTGGGTGCCGAAATTGTTGTTGTTCATGGCGAAAGCCCCGTTGAGCCTGTTAAAAAAGGTACAAACAAAGCGGCTATAGAAGCAGATTGCGATGTTTTAGCTCATCCGGGTTTAATTGAAGAAGAGGATGCCAAACTTGCTGCCAAAAACGGTGTATACCTTGAAATTTCCGCAAGAAGCGGCCACAGTTTTACAAACGGGCATGTTTATAAAATGGCAAAAAAACACGCTGCTAAATGTGTTTTAAATACCGACACCCATTCACCGCATAATTTAATAGATGATCAATTTGCAAAAGTTGTGTTAATGGGTGCAGGAATGGATGAAAATGAAGTCAAAAAAACGCTTTTTAATGCAGAAGAGCTTCTGGAGCGTTTATTGAAAAGGAGATACGATGAAAAGAATCGCTAAACTACTTTTGGTGTTGTTTGCTGCAGCGTTTGTAGCATCATGCTCAGGTTCTAAAGAGTTCATTTTACATGTTGAAAAGTATGAGCATTTTACTCAGCCGCTTGCACCACCTGTTGATTATGAAAAAATAACAAATGTTGACGATATAGGATACAGAGTGGGTCTGAATTTTTTTGATAAAAAGGCGTTTATCGGTAATCTTGATGGTGAGATATATGAGATTGACGCACAAACTGGTTCAAAAAAACTCATTGCAGAAATTGATCAGCCTATTGAATCCAATATTGCCTTTGATGGAGAAAGCATTTATGTTGGCTCAAACAGGGGCATTCTTTTTAAAATCTCATCAAACGGTAAGATTATTGCAAAAAAGTCTTTTGGCTTTCCTGTTATGAAGGTTTATTATGTTAAAGGCAAACTGTATGTTGGCACAGAAAATGACATTATATACTGCTTAAACCCTGCAGATTTATCTATAGAGTGGAAGTTTTTACACGGTGAGTTTAATATGCTTGATATAAGGGGCATAAGCGGCATGCTTTTTGGTATGGATGGTATTTATGTAGGTTTTGATGATGGCAGTATTGATAAGATTTCATATAAAGGGGATTTAGTCTGGGAGGTTCAGGCTTCAAAAGGCACGATGTTTATCGATTGCGATTCTACACCTGTTAAAAACGATCAGGCTGTTTATATTGCATCAACAAGAGGGTATATAGAAGCTGTTAATCCCGATGAAGGTAATGTTTTATGGAAAAGAAAGCTGTCAACATATGCAAATCTGCAGCTGAATATTTTTGGTGTATATGTAGCAGACGAAAACGGTTATATTTATTGTCTTGACAATTCAAATGGTGAAACGATCTGGAAAAAGAGAATCACTGCAAAGGGCAACATCTTTGCAATAAAATTGGTGGGAAAGGTGCTTTATGCAATAACAGATCAGGGTAGGCTTGTTGCTTTGGATAACTTAAGAGGGGATGTACTTGACATTGTTGATATCGATGATGATATAAGCTCCCCGTTTGCTTTATGTTGCAATAGGCTTTTTGTTGTATCAAGGGATGGTTCTATCTACTCCATCTTTTCGCGGTAAATCATGGATGAAAAAAACAACAATCTGAAGGGTTTTAATAACTTTTCCAAGTTTTTAGCTATATATCTGCTTGTAGCTGTATTTATGTTTTATCTCTATCAATATTTTACAAAGGTTCAAGTAAATAATATCCCCTATTCTACATTTAAGGAGCTTATAAAAGAAGGAAAGGTCAAGAGTTGCACAATTTCGGATAAATACATTAAAGGTGTATATATTGATAAAAACGGCAAAAAAATGCATTTTATAACCGTTGCCGTAAATGACCCTGACCTTATTAAAGACCTTGAAGCCCACAATGTAAAATTTAGTGGCAAAGTAACCAATACATGGCTGACAAATCTGATTTTTGGATGGATTCTACCGTTTGGGTTTCTATTTTTCATCTGGTGGTTGATGACAAAAAAGATGCGGGGCACAAGTGGTGGTCTGTTTGGCTTTGGTAAGGGCAGGTTTAAGGTTTATCTAAACGAAAAACCCGATGTAAAGTTTTCCGATGTTGCTGGAGCTGAGGAGGCAAAGCAGGAGATACAGGAAATTGTAGAATACTTAAAAGATCCACAAAAGTATCAAAGGTTGGGTGGCAGAGCTCCCAAGGGTGTTTTGCTTGTTGGAGTACCGGGTGTTGGAAAAACCTTATTTGCAAAGGCAACAGCTGGAGAGGCAGGTGTGCCCTTTATCAGTATCAGCGGTTCTGAGTTTATAGAGATGTTTGTGGGTGTGGGTGCAAGCAGGGTTAGAGACCTTTTTAATGAGGCAAAAAAGCTTTCTCCGTGTATCGTTTTTATTGATGAGATTGATGCAATTGGCAAGAGCAGGGCGTTTAACTCATTAACCAGCAACGATGAGAGGGAACAGACGCTCAATCAATTACTTGCTGAGATGGATGGCTTTGATTCATCAAAGGGTGTTATTATAATGGCTGCAACCAATAGACCGGAGATTTTAGACCCCGCTCTTTTAAGGCCCGGGCGTTTTGATAGACAGATTATTGTTGACAAACCCGATGTTAACGGCAGGGAAGCTATTTTTAAGGTTCATATGAAAAAGATAAAGGTTGGCAGTGATGTGGATGTTAAAAAATTAGCCCAGATGACACCGGGGCTTGTTGGTGCAGATATTGCAAATATTGTCAATGAAGCTGCTTTACTTGCCGCACGAGAGAATAAAGATGCTGTTTATATGGAGCATTTTGAGGAGGCTATCGAGCGTCAGATCGCAGGTCTGAAGAAGAAAAACCGTGTTATCAAGGAAGATGAAAAGAAGCGGGTCGCTTACCATGAATCTGGACATGCAATATGCGCATATATGCTACCCGGGGCAGATCCCGTGCATAAGATATCCATAATCCCGCGCGGATTGGCTGCACTGGGCTACACGCAGCAGCTACCTATGGATGATAGGTATCTGTTAACAAAAGAGGAAATGATTGATAGAGTGATTACACTGCTTGGTGGCAGGGCTGCAGAGGAGATTATCTTTGGCAGTGTTTCAACAGGTGCCCAAAATGACCTATCACGGGCAACCGACATTGTGCGTTCCATCATTACTCAATTTGGTATGGATGAAAAGTTGGGTTTGATGGTGGCTGAAGAAAGAGAAGGCGGAAGGTTTTTAACAAGCGAAGGCATTCTAACTAAGGGTGATAGGCTGAGTGAAAAAACCAAAGAGATCATAGACGAAGAGATTGTTAAGATATTGGATGAATGCTATGCAAAGGCCAAGGAAATCTTGATTAACAATAAGGAAAAACTACTGAGACTTGCAGAACTCCTACTAAAAAAGGAAGTGGTGGATAGCGAGGAGCTTAAGAAAGTAATGGAGGATAACAGTGGAGATTAAAAAAATACTGGCATGTGTGGACTCAAGTGAATATTCAACGGCTGTTATGAGGTTTTCTTCCTATTTTGCAAGAAAACTTGGCAGTGAACTTGTGGGTTTGCATGTAATCGATGTGATTCAGCTTGAAGGTCCAATGATGTACGATATCAGTGGCGCCATAGGACTTGAGCCGTTTATAGATTTTTCAGCAAAGGTAAAAGCTGCTTTAGAGGCAAAGGGAAAAAATATACTTGAATCTTTCAAAACAATAGCAGGGGAATTTGGGGTCAATTTTTCATACAGGATGCCCGTTGGCGTTGTGGCTAATGAGATTTTATCTGCATCTGAGGATTTCGATGTCGTGTTTATCGGCAGAAAGGGTGTTAATGAGCAGTATGAAAGGGGTATTCTGGGTAGCAATATTGAAAGTGTGCTAAGAAAGATAGAAAAACCGTTGTTTGTATCGCCAAAACATTTCTACACTTTTGATAAAGTTGTTGTGTGTGTTGATGGAAGAGAGATTTCTAAAAAGGCTTTTGAATATGCCACTTTTATAGCTAACCTGTTTGGTGTGGAAATCAGGGCTGTATTTGTCAAAAAATCACACGATCAGCCGCAATTTGAATATGATATTGATATAGTTGAGTCAGAAAGTGTGGTTGCTGGGCTTGAAACCTACATCTCTCAATTTGAAAAACCACTTGTTGTTATGGGCGCCTACGCCAAACCCAAGCTGCTTGAGATTCTGCTTGGCTCAACAACGGAGGCTCTTCTAAAACGGGATCTTGAATACGGTTTTCTTCTGGTAAGATAATGAAAGATATACAGAAAGAGTTTTTAGAGAATCGTAATAAGAATCGTGATGTCTGGCGTCTGTTTAAGATTTTGTCTGATTTTACAGATGCGTTTGAGGAATTGGATGAAATTGGTCCTGCTGTGGCTATTTTTGGCAGTGCAAGGGAAAAAGAGGATGGATTTTACTACAAAAAGGCAAGGGAGATATCAAAAAAACTTGCCGAGAATGGCTTTGCCATAATTACAGGCGGTGGTCCGGGTATAATGGAGGCTGCAAATAGAGGAGCTGTAGATGCAGGAGGTATTTCAATTGGTTTGAATATAGAGCTACCTCATGAGCAGTATCTCAACCGTTTCGTTAATATTGGACTTGATTTTAAATATTTTTTTACACGCAAGGTTACCTTTATGAAATACGCTGTGGCATTTGTTGTTATGCCCGGCGGCTACGGCACAATGGATGAGCTGTTTGAAAGCCTTGTGCTAATTCAGACGGATAAGATTGGCGCATTTCCTGTGGTTTTATATGGGAATGAGTTCTGGAAAAAAGTGTTTGATTTTTTGGTGTTTTTAAGGGATAGGCGCTATATTTCGCCTGAGGATCTATCTATTTTTAAGATAACCGATGATGTAGATGAGGTTGTTGAGTATATCAAGAATAGAACCTTCTCAATAACCGCCACTGCAAACAATCATGAAAAAAATCCCTGACTTCATATCTGAAGCATTAAGCTCAGTGCAACCACAAGAAGCTTTATCCTTTATAAAAATCGGTAATAATAAATTGCGGATAAATGATTTTTATATTGAGGCAAGGAAATGTGTTGTAGTGGCGGCAGGCAAGGCAGCATGTGCAATGGTTAATTTCTTTTTAGAAAGAGGTGTTAAATTTAAAGCCGGTATTGTTGCAACAAATAGACCCTGCAAGATTGATTGCAAGCAGATTGATTTTTTTCACTCCTCCCATCCACTCTACAGTTCTGAAAGCCTTCATGCTGGAAAGAAACTGATGGAGCTTGCAAAAAAGTATAGCAGTGCTGATTTTCTTTTTTTGATAAGCGGTGGAGCATCCTCTATGGTTGAGTATTTTGATTATGGTTTAAATAAGGTAAATACAGCAGTGGATTTTATTTTGAAGGGCGGGTTTGATATAAGACAACTGAATGCTTTTAGAAAATCTATTTCTTTAATTAAGTGCGGCAAACTACTCAGATTTATAAATGGCAGGGTGATTTCTTTGATTATAAGTGATGTTGTTGGTGATGATATAAGCGTTATTGGCTCAGGACTCACGGCATGTGAGGATCGAATGGATTTAAGTGGTGGAGTTGAAGAGGTTTTCAGGCGTTTTGAGATCTATCCAGAGAGCCGTTGTTTATCTAAAGAAGAGTTTCAGAGCATGAAGGTTAGTAATCTGGTCATTGCCTCAAATTTTACTTTTTTAAATAAGCTAAAGGAGATTCTAAAAGATAGAGGTTTTAATGTAATTAGTCTTGGTAGTCGTATAGAGGGGGATGTTGAATGCGTTGCGGGTGTTTTAAGTGGTGTTTTTAAGGAGGCGATTGAGAATAAACTGAATGTTAAAAAACCGATTGCTATAGTTTTTGGAGGCGAGACTACTGTCAAAGTAAAAAGAGCAGGTAAGGGTGGCAGGAATCAACATCTCAGTTTGTTAATTGCCTCACAACTTAAAGATTATGCAGGAAAATTTGAATATATTGGCTTTGCCACAGACGGTAAGGATGGCAATTCTAATTTTGCTGGCTGTATAGTGAATAAAGATATGTATGAGGCTGTAAGAAGACTTGATATCGATTTTGAAGAATATATAAAATCGTTCAATTCGGCGGTGTTTTTTGAGAGGGTTGGAACAGCTATCGGTGGATTTGATACAAACACAAATGTGGCAGATGTAGGTGTGTTTGTTGCACAATAGTTTTGACATGTAGTAAATAAAATATTATCATTGCCAAAAAGTCAATGTGATGGAGGTTTAAGATGTCTCACGATCATGGTGGCAATGAGCACAGGAAGTTGATGGGTTTTTACAATGCAGCTAAGTGGGCTATGAAGGGGGAGTGTTATTTAGACATCTATGCCGATGAGCTTTCTAATGAGGAAGAGGAGCAATTAAGAAGACATCTTGAAGATCTTGGTATTATTTTTGATGTTAGCCCCAAAGGCGTTATCAAAGGATACTTTGAGGGAAAATACGAAAAGGTTTTCCCTGTTATGAGGCAGCTTCTTAAAGAGGGTTGGAGCTGGTAGTCTTGAAATTTTATAATTAATCGTTATTATCTTTAGGGGAGTGGATCGGGTGGCCGCTTAAGCTTTATGCTTAAGAGGAAAGTCCGGGCTCTTCAGGGTCAGGGTGCCTCTCGAAAGGGAGGTTGGGGCGACCCAAAGGAAAGTGCCACAGAGAAGAGACCTCCAAGCCCTCACTTTTTATGTAAACATGTGATACCTATCCATTTTAGTGGATGGGTAGAAAAATAAATGTTTATGTTAATAAACTATTTCTTAGAAGAGTGAGGGCTCGGTGAAGCTGAAACGGTGGTGTAAGAGACCACCGCCTGGAGTAGTAATACTTCAGGGCACGGCAAACCCCACCCCGGAGCAAGACCAAATAGGAAGGCCAATGGGTTGACCCTGCCCTCGCATTATGCGATGGCCTTCGGGTAGGTCGCATAGATAAATGGCCACCGCCTGCTATAGCAGGTACAGAACCCGGCTTATAGATCCACTCCCTTTTTGTTTTATTCAGGTTTCTGGTATGCAATGGCCATCTTGAAATGGCACAGCTTGAATTTTGTGTTGAGGCGGGAAATCGACTCAGTAGCTCCTAAAATAAGATAGCCACCGGGATTTAGGATGTCGTTATAAAAGGTATCTATAACCTTTTGTCTTGATTTTGAGTCAAAGTATATCAGCACATTGCGGCAGAAGATCACATCCATCTTTCCGACTTTTCTGGAAAGTGCTGAATCTAAAAGGTTAAGGTTTTTGAATACAACTTTCCTTTTCACGAAATCCTTGATTTTATATTTGCCAAAACCGGCGTTATCAAAATACTTTTTCTTAAGTTCAGGCGTCAACTCTTTAACAGAGTATTCACCATAGACGCCCTCTTTTGCTTTTTCCAAAACTTCGTTTGATATGTCGCTTGCAAGCACCCTTGCAGGAATGTTTTGACCATATTTTTCCATTAAAGCTATAACGATTGTGTAAGGTTCCTCTCCCGTTGAACAGGCTGCAGACCATACATTTATAGAGCGTTTCTTTTTTAATAATTCAGGCACCATTACATCTCTAAATGCTTCAACTTGTCTGATATGCCTAAAAAAATAGGTTTCGTTGATTGTTATAGCATCAAACAGCGGGCCAAGCTCCTGAGAACCCTTTGGTGATTTTAAGTATTGCAGATACTCCTCAAAGCTTGATAGATTAAGCTCTTTTAATCTCTTCTTTAGTCTGTTTGTAAGCAGATATTCCTTGTTTTTCTCAAAGAAAATACCGGATTTTTTGTAGATAAACTCTCTTAATTCTTCGAATGTTTTTGGATTCATTTTTTCAGACACAGCTACTTAGACCCCTCAAAATAAAGTTGCTTTGCCTCTTCAATTTCCTCATATAGTTTAAATGTAAAGAATGCAAGGTCAAATTCCTCACTAAGGTTTGCCTCTTTTATCAATAACTGCCAGCCTTCATCCTCTTCAAGCGTAAATTTTGCATAATTGCCACCAAATCCTATACCTTCGGTGTAGGTTAAAAGGTCTGCTACATGAACAACAGAAACCAGAAGCTTATTTTTTGCGTTTTTGGGATCGTGATGATTTTCAACAATATCGATGATTTCCTCTGGTAGACCCCATATTGATAGTAGTTTTGATCCCAGCTGACAGTGATTTATGCCGTATAGTTCCATCTCTGAATCTATAAAAGAAATTCCTTTTTTGAAAGCGTTTTCCAGTATTTCATCCAGACACTCAGGTGCGTATAGATCAAGCAATACTTTGCCGATGTCGTGTATAACCCCGCCACTAAATTCTGCAGAGCTAAACTTAAAGTTTAAAATATTATTGATTATTTTTGCTGTAACACCACAACCAAATGAATGCTCTAAAAATTTATCCCTGTTAAAGTTTTTATGCAGTGGTAGTTTTTTTACGCTTGATAGGATAACGGATATCATAACTATGTTTTCTACCTGAACAAAGCCCAGCAGGTTTATGGCATGATTGAGGCTTGTAACCTCTCTTGCAAGGCCGTATAGAGAGGAGTTTGCAAACTTCAATATCTGACTGACTAAATTTGGATCCTTTTTAATAACCTCTTCAAGATTGCGTGATGTTGTGTTGGGGTCACGTGTAAGCCTGATTACCTCAAATGCTATGGCAGGAAAAGCTGGTAAATCGTCTATGCTTGCTAAGTTCTCATACAGCTCTTTAACCTTGTTCATAGTTAACAAGTTTATTGAAAAAAATTTTTCCGTCAAGTCTTTTTTTGTAAATTGTAAAAATTACTTGACAGGGTATAGTTTAGTTGTAAAATGACGGCGATGAAAAAGTTAATTTTTTTCCTTATTATTGCGTTTTTTTGCATATTTTCTGATTCTAAAGCTGCAACAATACAGCAATTATTTAGGGGCCTTCAAAACCAGCCTGTAACAAAGATTGATAAAGCAGAGGTAGCAATATTTAAGGCAAAGAAGTATCAGACTATATCTAATTTTTTCCCTAAAATTTTTGCAGTAGCATCGTATCAGCATTTCAATTCACCCACAAATCTCAGACCCATGACGCCCAAGGAGAGCTCAGATATTTCAAGAAGCTTTGGTTCCATGCCGTTTGGTAAAAATATAAAACAGATAGGTATAGAGTTTTCAGCGCCGCTATTTGTTGCAAGCCTGTTTGACATGGCACATATGAGTGAAAAGTTAAAAGAGTCTGCTCAGTGGAGGATGAAAATCAATTTCATAAAGAATGAAGCGGTTGTGGTTGAGTTAAACGGCGAGTTTATCTACCTTGAAAGATTAAAACAGTCTATAGAAAAAAGAAAAGCCTCTCTTGATAGTCAACTAAAAAGCATCAAACTTGCCTGTGAGAACGGCAGATTGCCGTGTGTCTATAAATACAAGGTGGAAGATGCCATAAATGCGCTGGATATAAAATTAAACGATGTAGATGCAAAGATAACCTCCATTGCAAATACGATTTATGCACTAACGGGTATAAGGCTTTCAAAGCCTGCAAAGATGGCACTATCAGGTAATATAACAGGTAGAAAGTATAAAATTTTAGAGTCATTGAGGCTTAAAACCGAAGCGCTCAAATATTCTGCAAAAGCAAGCAAAGATAAACTTTATCCATCTTTGATGATAAAGGGTTTTGTCTATAGAAAATTTACAAAAGCCTACAATACAAATGAAAATACCTTAAGGAATTACGGTTCAATAGGTGTATTTTTAAGCATACCTATATTTGACAAACCTCTGTATTCTGAGATTGAAAAATCACATTCGGAATATGTAAAGAGTGAGTTTGAGCTTGAGGATTACACAAACAGGATAAAAGCAAAGGCAAAAACATTAAAAAAGACACTGGATTTAATAGATAAGTCGATAATTATCCAGAATAAAAGCGTATCAAATAGCAAGAAACTGCTTAAATATGCAAAGGTGGCGTTTAAGTTGGGCAGAATGACGCTTGAGGAGTACTTAAGATACGAGGCAGATCTACTAAATAGTGAAGCTGAACTTTATTCTTTAAAATTAAAGAAATGGCAGGTAGTATCAGAGCTTGCCGTTATTTATGGTGAGGATTTAAAGGAGATCGTGAGATGAAAAAAATAGTTGTTATTCTGATGGTTATATTAATTCTTGCTGGAGTGGCTGTGCTTGTGAAGAAGAAAAAGAAAGAGCTGTTTGCACTAAAGCCACCAAAAGCATATCCGATTATCGTTAAAACAATAAAGCCCGAAATGGAAAATTTTTATCTCTCACTTGATGGACTGGGTCTTATTGAAAGCAATACAGATGTAAACATATCAACAAAGGTAGCATCAAGGATACTTTATTTAAAAGGTCTTGGTGAGCATGTTAAAAAGAATGATGTGCTTGTAAAACTGGATGATAGTTTTATTAAGTCAAAGCTGTTTTCTTTGAAATCTCAGTTGAACGCTTTGTATCAAAAGCTTTCTTCTTTAGAACTAAGCCTTTCAAACATGATTAAAACGCATAAAAGAACGCTTGAGTTGCTGAATGTTAAGGGTGCAAGTATAGAACAATCTCAGGCTGAAGAAGATAAAATTGCACAGCTAAAATCTGAAATATCAACTGTTAAATCCCAGATTAGATCTGCCAAAGAGCAGCTGAAATCTCTAAATGTAGAACTCACATACACGCTCATAAAATCGCCCATCGACGGTGTTGTTTCAAAACAGATAAGCAATGTTGGCGATGTTGCAATGCAGGGTAAGCCAATTTTAAAAATCAGTGCAGAAAAAGGTAAATACCTGCTTTTGAGGTTGCCTGATGATATCAAGCCGAAAGGTGTGATCTTTGAGGGTAAATTTTATAAGATTTTTGCTCTAAACGATACATTCAACGGCTTAAATGAGTATGAGGCAAGAGTTGATACGGGTTTATCTGTGGGTAGTCGTGTTAAAGTAGGTGTTGTTGTGTTTAAAGGTAACGCCTATAAACTGCCATTTGATGCCCTTTTAAGCGTAGGAGAAAAAAACTATATCTTTGTCTATAAAGACCACCATGCTTATCCTGTTTTAGCACAGATAGAAGGAGTGGGTCAGCAAGGAGTGGCAGTTTCAAACAATCTAAAAAATAAAAATATTGTTGTTGCAAAGCCTGATATCTTGCTGAAAGCTTTGGCTGGAACCCCATTAAAGGTGCAGTGATGTTTGAGTATTTTTACAAAAGACCGCATACGCTTTTTAGTTTGATAGTTCTTCTGTTTGTTTTGGGTGTTATAGGTTTAATCAACCTACCCAAAAACCTTTTTCCAGATAGTGCAAGACCCACGGTTCTTATAATGACAAGGGTGCCTGGCGCCTCGGCTGTTGTAGTAGCAAACAGTGTTTCGAAGCCTATAGAGGAAGAGGTATCCACGCTTGGTTATGTCAGGCAGATTAGCAGTATAAATATGCCCAATATGTCTGTGGTTAATGTGGAGTTTGAGTATAAAAAGGGTTTAAAAAACGCTGCTTTGGATGTGGTTAATGCCCTTGCAAGGGTTTCTTCCAAACTACCTAAAGGGGCAAAACCAACCATTTACACAGTGGGTAGCTTTACACTGCCTGTTGATGTTATAGCAGTCTATCCTAAGAAGAAGTATATAACCTTAACAGAGGTTAGAAAAATTGCGGATAGCTTTATAAAGCCCTATCTGTTGTCTTTAAAAGGTATCGGTAATGTTGAGGTTTTTGGTGGCTACAAAAGCGCCATTAATATAGCTATAGACCCATACAAACTTGCAAAATACAATTTAACAGCTGATAAGGTTATAGCGGCTATTGCAGCATTTAACAAAGATATACCGATAGGTTTTTTTAAAAGCAAGAATAATTTTATTACAGTTACATATTATGGTGAAAGGGATGAGATAGAAAGGCTTAAGCTTTTGGAGGTTGCACCCAATATTCCTCTTAAAAGCATAGCAGAGGTTAGCTGGTCGCATCAGAAGAATTTTAGTAGCTATATCGGTAATTCTCATCCTGCTATAGCCATTGCCATTCAGCGAACCAAAGGTGGCAATGTCTTAAAAACAAGTGATATTGTAAGAAACGCTATAAGGTATTTGAAAAAAGAATATCCCAACCTGAATTTTGAAATCTCTGATACCCAACGCAACCTTATTGAAACATCAAACAGTAATATGCTTGAGGCGTTAAGGGATGCAATTGTTTATACTTTGATTGTTATTTTGATTTTTCTGGGCAACTTTAGAGCTATTATTGCAGCTGGTTTGTCTATTCCGATGGTGTTTTTCTCCACACTTGCAATTATCTGGCTTGCGGGCGGTGAGCTCAATATCGTTGTTTATACGGCTATTATACTTGCCCTTGGTATGCTTACCGATGATGCGGTTGTTGTGCTTGAGAATATAGAAAGGCATCTCAATGAACTAAAAGAAGATTTAGGTACAGCTATTGAGCACGGCACAAAAGAGGTTGTGGGTCCTGTATTTGCAGGCACAATTTCAACGGTTGCACTGTTGTTTCCAATGATGTTTGTTGGGGATTATCCTCAGAGGATTTTCTTTCCACTCATTTCCACATTGATACTTGCGCTGTTAATCTCCTACTTTTTATCTATCACATTTATACCAAAACTTTCTTATTACCTTTACAAAAACGGTACTTCAAAAACCAGGGTAGAGTTGTTTTTTGAAAGGATCTATCAAAATACATTTGGCAGACTGATCGGGCTTTATTTAGGGGCGCTTGAGTTTTCAAACTCAAAAAGAAGGATCCTCAGACGGGTTATTATGGTTGTGGGTGTTTTGTTTATCCTTATCTTTAGCGTTAAAAATATAATGCCCGTCATAGGCAGGGATATTATGCCGCCGATGGATACGGGTATTATAGAGGCAAAGATCAGTTTTAGCCCGAATCTTTCAACACAGGAGGCGCAAAATCGCCTCATGCCTTTTTTGAACTGGTTGAAAAAACAGAAGTATGTTCAGATGAGCTCTGTGGCGTTTGGCTCTGAATTGGGTGTTACATCCTTTGGGGGTAATTTACCTCAGCAGGCTCAGATGACGATTATCTGCGTGGATAGATTTCACAGAAAACAGACCATCTGGCAGCTTGAGAGTGTTTTTAGAAACAGGTTGCACAACATAAGGGGTATTGAGAAGGTAGATGTTTACGATTTTGGGGCAACGCCATTATCATCGATTAATGCTCCGCTTGCAATAAGGCTTGAAAGCCCCGTCTATTACGGTTTGCCTGAAGCCTCACAGAAAGTTAAAAAAGCCATAGAGAAAATTAAAGGATTGACGAGTGTTTCTATAAGCTGGAAAAACGATATGCAGGAGATTAAACTTAAAATAGATGCCCAGAAAGCTTTAAGTTATGGTTTAACGCCGTTTTCTATAATTTCTCAAATTCCCATAAACGGTAGAATTGCATCTATTAGCGGCGATCTGTCTTCAATGAATGTTCAACCGATAAGGATTTATCTAAGGGGTAAATATAACGAAAATCTAAATTACATAAAGCTTCTGCCGATAAAAACACCCTACGGCTACTATATACCTCTTAAAAGTGTTGCGCATTTTGAAAAACAGTTTGCACCTGCAAAAATTGTAAGATACGATCTTATGTATGCAGATGAGGTGGATGCCTTTAGAAATAAAAAGCCTATCAGTATTATTACTTCAGAAAGCCAGCAACTACTAAAAAAACTTGATCTCAAAGGATTTGTGGTTAAACAGGCTGGAAGTATTGTGCAGCTTAACGATAGCTTTAAGCGGATGATAAAGGCCATTTTGATCGGTGTTATTTTGTTGATTAGTGTATTAACAGCTGTTTATCGCTCATTTAAGCTTGCTATAGTTATGATCGTTGTTCTTCCGCTTGCCATGATCGGTGCATCCTGGGGTATGCTGATTTTAAACAAACCATCCTGTATGCCATCACTTATGGGTATTCTGCTTCTGTTTGGTATTATTATTAAAAACTCTGTCTTGCTCGTTGACTTTTATAAAGAGTATAGAAAAAAGGAATCGCCGTTTGAGAGTGCTTTAGAAAGTATAAGGGTGAGATTCAGACCTGTAATGATGACAGCATTTGGCACAATTGCAGGCATGATTCCAATTGCACTTGAAAAGGCTGTGGGGCTTGAAAGATTATCTCCTTTGGCTGATGTTGCAATCGGTGGTTTGCTTGTTGGCACATTTTTAACGCTCGTCTATGTGCCGATGTTTGCATATCTGTTTGATAAAAAAGATTAACTAAAGTTTATAGCCTCTTGGTGTTATTAATTTGTTGTTTTTAAGGTAGGTTTTTGTATTGCCAACTACTACGACAGTTGACATATCAACAAATTCGTAATCAAAATCCATGATTGTTGAAATTTTTATCTCTTCATTTTCGCACATGCAGTTTTTTACGCATCCACATAAAAGATTACCCCGTTTTGCAAAAAACTCATTAAGGGTGTAAGGTAGTTGTGTGGTTCTTTTTTTGCTTTTTGGGTTGTATATGGCGCAGACAAAATCACCCATATTTATCGCATCGATCCGTTTTTTGATTAATTCCCAGGGTGTAAGGATATCGGATAGAGAAAGAATTACTGTATCTTCACTGATAATAGCACCAATTCTTGCAGATGCTGCAAAGGCTGCCGTTAAACCCGGAATAATGTCTATGTCTATGTTGTTATTTAACTGTAAGGCAAGAGATGCCATGCCGTATAACGATGCATCACCTGAACTTATAATAGCTGTTGTTAAACCGTTTTTGGCAAACTCAATGGCTTTTTTAACACGCTCAACCTCACCGCCCATAGAGTTTTGATAGATTATTTTATTTTTTGCGAAGGGCTTTATGCGTTCAATATATTTTTTATAACCACAAATTACCCGTGATTTTTTTAAGGCTTCTGTAGCTTCAAAAGTTAAATAATTTTCCCTGCATGGTCCAATTCCTATAACAAAAATCTTTGCGCTCATAACAGCTGTTCCTCTACAATTGCAATACTAACGCCGTTTATATCTGTTTTTGGTAGAATTAATCGAGGGTTTGTTGAGGCTAATAAGGCTGAAGCTTCTGCAACATTTTTGATTCCTATATGCTTAATTGCAGCAGACTCTTTGAAGCAGTAAAGTTCATTCTTATAAAGCTGTTTGGGTAGAAATACAGTTTCTAATTTGAGTTCTTTTGCAGCATCCACAAGCCCCTGTTCGTTTTGTTTTAGCCAGCAGCTTGCAACAACTCTAATGTTTGATGTTGTTAAGCCAATATTATTTAAAGTTTCAATGATTGCTTTTTTGACAATCTCCTTATCTATATTTTTCCTTGTGCCTATGCCCATAACATATCGTTTGTTTGTTTCTGTAGCTGTTGTTATAACAGCCTGACAACCGATGATAGAAGCAAGGTAGTGTGATAATCTGTTTGCCCCTCCTTCATGACCACTTAAACTGCTTATGCAGAAACGGGCAGCATCATCAATAACAACAACGGCTGGATCTGTATATTTTGACCTGATTAGATTACCTATCATCCTTATTACTATGCCAAGGGACATTATTGCAACTATCCCTTGATACTTGTCAAAACAAAATTTAAAAATCTCTTTGAGGCTGTCAAAGCTTTTGCAACTGTTGCAGTTGAGTTTTTTGAGTGCAAAAATATCGCATCCTGTTTTTTTGTTTATCATGTTTGCTATCTTGATGCCGTTGTTTGTGATTGCTATGCAGCAGAGGTTATCTAAAAGTGTGTGAAAATTTCTCATCGTAGAGTTTTGAGTATTCTTTTGGTTTCATATTTAGAACATCACCAACAATGACAACTGCATGTTTTTTTATCTCGGCTGTTTTGTGGATAATGTCTTTTAGCGTGCCTTTAATAATCTTTTCATCAGGCCAGCTAACCTTATAACAAACCGCTATGGGTGTATCCTCCTTATAGCCAGCTTTTAGAAATTCCTCAACTATTGAGTGAATTTTATCAGCAGATAGATAGAAACAGAATGTTCCACCGTGGCATAGGAGCTTTGTTAGTTTTTCATTATCCGGTAGTTTTGTCTTGCCTTCTATTCTGCTTATAGTGATGGTTTGTGAAGAGTTAGGGGCCGTTAAAGATATATTTAATTTTGCAGCTGCAGCAAAAAGGGCGGTGACACCGGGAATAATTTCAAACTCTATATTTTTTTTCTTAAGTTCTTCGGTTTGCTCTAAAATTGCCCCATATAACGAAGGATCGCCTGTATGCATCCTTGCAACATTTTTGTTTTCTTTGATGGCCTCTTCTATTACTTTAATAATTTCTGTTAATGTCATGGATTTTGAATCGTATATTTCTGCGTCCTTTTTGGCGTATGTTAATATATCTTTGTTTATGAGGCTGCCTGCGTATATCACAACATCGCAGCGTTTTAAAGCCTTCAGTCCTTTGATTGTTAAAAGGTCTTTATCGCCTGCCCCAGCACCTATAAAATAAACCTTAGCCATTTTTTCTTATCAAAATAACGATATACAAACCGTTTTTATCATCGATTGGCTTATCTGTAATCGTTTCGTTTTCATATCCTAAATTATAACAGATACTTATCTGAAAGTCTTTTAATTTTTCTCCTATTGTTTCTAAAACCTCAGATGGTGAGTATTTACCGCATAGAATTACGATTTTTTTATGGTTTGTATCTATTGTTTGTTTTGAATGGTGAAACGAAAAAAAAGCGGCATCTTCATAGGTTTCCTTTAACTTTGCAAAGGCAACCTGAAATGACGAAACGCCCGCTACAACCTCTGCAATTCTATCTTTGAAATTTTTGTAGATAAAGTTTGCTAAAGAAAAAAAGCCTGCATCACCCGACACAACGACACCGATTTTTTTATCCTTTTTTTCAAGTATCTTCAAAAGCTGCGATTTATAATCGCCACTTAATGCTATAAAGTTTTTGTGGTCGAATAGGTTGAGTCTTCCAAAACCCACAAGTATATCCATTTTGTGGGCTGTTTTTATGGCTTTTACTGTCAGGTATTCTTTTGTGCCTATGCCAGCAGAGATAATCCAGATGTTTTTAGGATTTTCCAACGATATTCCCTTTCATGTCGAATAGTATAACATCTAAATCAAACCCATAATCGTCAAACACCCTATTTTTTATTGCCACAGCTACTTTATCAAGGTTTTCTGATAGAGCTATCTCTTCTGTAGTGTTAAACTCACCTTTTAGGTTTAGTAGTTTTTTTATAAACGGAATTGGTGATGGAGATTGTTTTGAATGGGTATTGTAGTATCCCATTGCAATCTTGGCTAATTTGCCTGGATGCCCTGCAAGAGAAAATTTTCTTACACCCTTTCTTTTTAGGTAATCAAAAGCCTCTTTAAAATAATTACTAACCATTATTGTTGGGTAGTTGTAATATTTTTTTACAAACCTCTCTCCTATTTTGCCCGCAACGATAAAGAAGTAGTTAGATTCATTTAAAACAACATCTATCTCGCAATATATAGAGTTTATCAATGCTGTTAAACTCATAGGCTCCACTATACCGCTACTGCCAAGAATTGATATACCACCAACTATGCCCAGGCGAGGATTGAATGTTTTTTTTGCTATCTTTTCGCCCTCTGGCACAGATATCTCAATATCTAAATCCTCGTTGTATGAAAGATAGTGTTTTAGGTTTTTAATAAGCATCTTTTTTGGCGTAGGATTTATGGCTGGTTGACCAACTTCTACCTGTAATCCTTTTTTTGTAACAATTCCAATACCTCTTTTGACTATTATATTTATTTTGCCGCTACCTTTTTTAAGTTTTGAGTTGCACTCTATGCGTATCCTGTTTGTTATATCCGGGTCATCTCCTGCATCCTTTATTGAAAAACAGATCTCTCCATCAAAATATATAGGTATATTTGCTATCTCTCCTTTGGGTAAAATGATATTAACTGCCCTGGGTTTTCTATTAAATTTTTTATAAATGAGACTTCCAAGGGCAGTTGCTGTCAGATAACTACCCGTTGTAAATCCCTTTCTCATGCTATTATTGTGCATAATTTAGTATTAAATACAACAAAAATGTCTGTTCTATAAAATGAATTTTTCTTGACATTATATTGAAAATCTGGTAGATAGTTAGATGTCTAAATTATATAAAACTTTAGGTGTGCGGGGGTGTTTAAATGTTAAATTATTTTTTCCTTTTTAATCAGGGAGGTGGGTTTTGAAAAATTCCAAGGATCTATTTGATTACTACAACTCAATCATCGATGAGGTGGACGAAAGGTTAAACGACCTCTATAGTAAGGAAAGGGAGGAGGAGTTTAACGAAAGACTTAAAGAGAACGGTTTTACAAGAAGGGATTTTTTAAAATGGGCTTCGTTTGTGACTGCGGCGTTGATGTTGCCGCCAGCTTTTGAGTCTCGGGTGGCAAAAGCAGCCGCTATTAAAGAGAGAACCCCGATTATCTGGCTGCATATGGCAGAATGCACTGGCTGCTCTGAATCTTTCTTAAGAACCCAGAACCCCGACATAGCAACATTGATTTTTGATCAGGTATCGTTAACCTATCATGATACATTGATGATGGCCTCAGGCGAAAGGGTGGAAAAACACCTTGATGAGGCTATGCAGCGATATAAAGGCAGGTATATATGCATTATTGAAGGTGCCATACCGACAAAGGATGGCGGCATCTATTTAAGGGTTGGCTCAAAAGGTGAAACGGGTCTTGAAAGGGCAAGAAGGGTTACAAAGGATGCAAAGGTGGTATTGGCATTTGGTACATGTTCATCATTTGGTGGCGTTCAGGCAGCATATCCAAATCCAACAGGGGCAAAGGGTGTAAGGGATGCATTGGGTATCGAGATTGTTAATGTACCGGGCTGTCCTCCAAATAGCATAAATATGGTGGGAACGCTTTTGCATATACTTTTGTTTGATAAGATTCCTCCGCTTGATTTGTTGTATAGGCCTCTTTGGGCATACGGCTCAAGAATCCACGACTATTGCGAAAGAAGGGCTCACTTTGATGCCGGTGAGTTTGTTGAGGAGTGGGGCGATGAAGGCGCAAAGAAAGGCTGGTGCCTGTATAAGATGGGTTGCAAAGGTCCTTTAACATACAACAACTGCTCGCGCTACAGGTTCAATCAGGGCACAAACTGGCCTATTGGTGCCGGTCATGGTTGCATAGGATGCTCTGAGCCAAACTTCTGGGATAAGATGGCACCGTTTGAGGAGCCTATAGCAGAAGGCACTATAAGGGTGCCTGGTGGAAAGGGCGTTGAGGCAACAGCTGATGAGGTTGGTAGTTTCCTTGCCGGGGCTACAGCGGCAGCCATCGGTATCCATGCTGCAGGTAGTATAATTAGAGGCAAGGCGACAAAAAACTCTACAAAGGAGAGTGAATAATGGCTGATAAGAAACATTTGGTCATAGATCCTATAACAAGAATTGAAGGTCATTTAAGAATTGAGGTTGATATAAAGGATGGCAAGGTTGTTAACTCCTGGAGTTCTGGAACGCTTTGGAGGGGTATTGAGCCTATTCTGCAGGGTAGAGACATCAGGGATGCAGGATTGCTGGTTCAAAGAATTTGTGGTGTTTGCACCTGGGCACACTATGAGGCAAATACGATGTCTGCTGAGGTTGCATTAAAGATCAGGCCACCCACGAATGCAAGGCTGATTAGAAATATGATTAACGCAACACAGTTTATGCACGACCATATCGTTCATTTCTATGCGCTGCATTCCCTTGATTGGGCAGATGTTGCTGGTGCTTTGAAGGCTGATCCTGTTAAGGCAAGTGAGCTTGCACATCAATTTTCAAAAGCTCCGTATAACGCCAGCGTTGACCATTACAAAGCTGTCATTGAAAAGCTCAAAAAGTTTGTATCAAGTGGTCAGCTTGGGCCGTTTTCTGGAGCTTATCTTGGCAATAAGCTCTACAAGCTCCCACCAGAGGGCGATCTGATCGTTATATCCCACTACTTAGATGCGCTCTATATTCAGGTGATACTGGCACAGATGATGGCTATATACGGCGCAAAAAACCCGCATCCACAAAGCCTCGTTGTTGGTGGTATAACAAGCGTTATGGATATGCTTGATGCAAGAAGATTGGGTGAGTATACATCCAAACTTGATAAGGTAGGAGAGTTCATTCAGCATGCCTACCTTGCAGATATAGATTTGATTACACACTTCTACAAGGATGAATTTGTTGAAGGGTGGGGCTGCGGCTCTTATAACTTTTTAAGCTACGGTGGTTTTCCAGAGACAAACGACTGGGAGGCAGAATACAGATATCTACCGCAGGGTGTTATTTTCAACAGGGATCTGACAACAGTTGAAAAGGTTGATGAGAAGTTTATCACAGAAAGTATTGCTCATTCATGGTATAAGGGACCAGATAAAGGTTTATACCCGGGTGATGAGCAGACTGTTCCTGAATACACAGGTCTAAACAGTGACGGCACGGTTAAAGGAGAGGGCAAATACAGTTGGGTAAAGGCTCCACGATATAAAGGCAAGATGATGGAGGTTGGTCCTCTATCAAGGCAGTTAGTTGGTTATGCCCTCAATCATAATAATATGCGTGAAATGTTGCAGATTTATCTTAATAAACATAACGCCAATATAAATCAGATGTTCTCAACCGTAGGAAGGACAGCGGCAAGGGCTTTAGAAACAGCTTATATCTGGGCTGGTGCATACAGATGGGTTGACGATTTAGTTAAAAACCTAAAGCAGGGCGATGAAAGAACTTGGACAAGGTTTGAGTATCCTGAGAAGGAGACAAATACAGCGGTTGCACTCTATGAGGCACCAAGGGGTTCACTTGCCCATTTCGTCAGGATCAAGGGTAAAAATGTAACCCACTATCAGGTTGTTGTGCCTTCAACATGGAATGCTTCACCAAGAGATGAGAAAGGCCAAAGAGGAGCCTACGAGGAGAGTTTGATTAATCTACCTGTGCCGGATCCAGAGGAGCCGCTTGAGGTGTTGAGAACAATACACTCATTCGACCCATGTCTTGCCTGTGCTGTGCATCTTGTGGATGTGGATAGTGGCAAGGTGAGAAAATTCAAAGTAGAGGTTTGATATGAGTTGTCTTAAAAAGAAATATGAATGGACGGTTGGTATAAGGGTTCTGCACTGGTTGACCTTTATAGCTATTGCTGTGCTGACCTTTACAGGGTTTTATATTGCAGAGCCGTTCTGGTTTACCCATACGCCTGGCACAAAGGAGGCTTATAACACATTCTCGATGGCAAATGTGAGACTGATCCATTTTATTGCAGCCTATGTGTTTCTGTTTGCCATTATTTTGAGACTGTACTATGCGTTTTTCTCCCGCTTTGATGCTGACTGGAAGGCGTTTATGTTTAGATGGCTCAATGTAAGGGAGTGGTTTTCAACACTGAAAAACTACCTGACATTTAAACCCTACGGTGTTGAGGGTTTAAAAACCAAATACAACCCTGTTCAGTCTCTTGCTTATTTTGCATTCATCGTTGCAAGTATTTTGCAGTTGCTTACAGGTTTTATTCTCTATACGATGAATGAAAACTCCATAAGGGGTGTTGCGGGCATTCAAAAACTGTTTTTCCCTGTTGTTCAGCTGTTTGGCGGCTATGCAAATATTAGAATAGCCCACCATCTACTTATGTGGTTTTTCATTATCTTTGTTATTGCCCATGTTTATATGGTTATAGCCCACGATATTGGAGAAAAGAACGCTACGCTTTCAGCCATGTTTAACGGCTACAAGTGCGAGAAGGATGAATAGTATCGCCGTTGTTGGATTGGGGAACCTCCTGCTTGCCGATGAAGGCTTTGGGGTTCACCTGATCCGCTTCCTTGAAAAAAACTACACCTTTGATAATGTTGATATAATTGATGGTGGCACAATAGGCTTCAATCTGATTGAATATTTTGTAACCTATAAACAGTTGATTTTTGTTGATGCTATAAAGGTGGATGATGAGCCTGGGAGTATTTATCGATTTGACTTAGAACAGCTGCCACCCAACATCACATTTGTTTCATCAATTCATGAGATCGGTCTTGGCGATGTTATCCATCATGCAAGATTTATGGGTGTTGAGGCAAAAGCAGTTGTGGTTGGTGTTGTGCCTTTTAAAATTACACCCAATGATTTAACAACGGAACTATCAGAGCAACTTAAGTCTCGCATGCAGGCTGTGGCTGATGTTGTTTTGAATGAAGTTAAAAAAGCAGGTGGCATATATGCACGAAGGGGCAATAGCTGAAAGTATTGTTGATATCTTGAGGGATGTTAAAAAAGATAATGATTTAGAAAAGATTACCTATGTAAAGTTAAGGGTGGGTATTTTTAGCGGTGTAATGGTCGATGCTTTGATGTTTGCCCTGAATGCATTAAAAAACGAGGAAGAATTCATAGTTGATACAAAATTTGAGGTTGAAGAGGTAGATGTTAAAGCGCGCTGTGTGCTCTGTGATAAGGTTTATATGTTTGATAAAACTACTGAGGTGTGTTTTTTATGCCCGCAGTGTAATATGCCGCTTGAGATTGAAAGTGGTAAAGAGATGGAAATTGCTGTTGTGGAGGGAGAATAGGTGAAACGTGTAGTGGTTGAAAAAAAGGTCTTAGAAAGAAACAGCTTATCTGCCGATAAAATCAGGGCTATTTTAAAAGAAAAAGGTGTATTCAGTATAAATGTTATGTCTTCCCCTGGTGCAGGTAAAACAACAATCGTTGAAAAGACAATTGAATCCCTTAAGGACAATTATAAAATCTCATTTATCGATGGTGATTTAGATACTGATAGGGATGCTGAAAGAGTAAAGCAATTAGGTGTGGATGTTGTGCAAATCAATACATCCGGTGCCTGTCATCTTGATGCTGATATGGTGTTAAAAGCACTTCAAAAGGTTTCTTTAAATTGCGATCTGTTGATTATTGAAAATGTGGGAAACCTGGTCTGTCCAGCAACCTTTGATGTAGGTGCTGCCAAAAATGTTGTGATCTTAAGCCTTCCAGAGGGAGACGATAAGGTAAAAAAATATCCTGTTATGTTTAATGTTGCCGATATAGTTATAATTAATAAAATCGATTTGCTTGGAATAGTTGACTTTGATATGATGAAAGTTGAAAGGGAATTAAAGGAGGTTAATCCCAAAGCCAAATTAATAAAACTTTCAGCAAAGACTTTAGAGGGGTTTGATAGCTGGTTAAAGCAGCTAAAAGATTGGTTGGCAGAGTATGGATGATGAGATAGAAAAATTATCAGTAGCGATTTTAAAAGAAGGGTTAAAAGAAGAGATACTTGATGGTATTGCCCGTGTTTTTGGTGTTGATGCGGTAAGCATAGTTGCAGTTAAGGATTTAGAGTTAGATTTCATAAGAACCTCTAACTACTTTAAAAATCACAATATCGATATAGAGACATTATACGATGAAACAAAGGAAAGAAGGCTTCTATTTTCCAAGGCTATTTATGAGAAAGTTGTTATGGTTGAGGATTATCAACATTATCCAGAGGCTTTAGAAGACTGGAAAGCCACAGGTCTAAAATCGGTTTTTCTTATTAAGCTTAGCGATAAATTCAATGCTGTTTTGGGTTTTGAAAACTTTGAATCTATAAAGCATTTTGATGAAGAATTCCTAAAGGCTGTAGATTTTATAAAGCCATTTATAGAAAAAGCCGTTGAAGTAGAACTGCTTGAGGGCTATCTAAAAAGAGAATATGAGCTGTTGAATATTAAACCACCCAAAGACTCCTCATCTGCAACATTAAAGCAATGGATAAACAATGCACTTTCAAAGATAAACCTTATAACGCATGCAAAGGCTGTGAGTTTTATCTTTCCTGCCTACGGTATATATGCCGTTTTAAGTAGGGATAATAGTTTTGTTAGTTTTAGAAAAACAAAGGCTATAGAAAAAATGCTTGTATACAAAATGTATAAGCAAAAGCTTAAAGGCCCATCTGTCTTTAGGTATGAATTTTCTAAGGCCTACTTTGATTGTATTGAGGATATCTACAGACGATACGGGGTTAAAAATCTGCTTATTTTACCGGTATGGGATAATAAAGAACTTAAGGCTGTGGCCGGCTTTGGCTATTCTGCTGATTATCATTTCTCCATTTACGATGTCAACTTTGTTGATCTACTTTCTCGCAGGCTTGTTGAGCAGATTGAGGCTACTGAGGAGTTTGATAGACTAAGGAGTGTTATAACCAAAAGCGAGCAGGATATAATCAACAGCTTTGTAATGACAATAGAGTTGAGGGATGTATATACGAAAGGTCATTCGCAGCGTGTGGCTTATTATGCTTTAAGGATTGCGCAGGTTTTTGGCTATGATGAAAAGTTTACCGAAAGGCTATATGTAGCAGGGCTTTTGCACGACATTGGCAAAATCAGTATTCCCGATGCGGTGTTGTTGAAACCCTCAAAACTCACCAAAGTTGAATATGAAATGATAAAATACCACCCGCTTCTTTCCTATGAACTTGTCAGACAGTTTAGAAGCCTAAAGGATTTAAAGCAGATTGCAAAGATTGTTAAATACCACCACGAACACTGCGATGGTAGTGGCTACCCTGATGCTCTTGAATGCAGGCATATACCAAAGGGTGCACGAATTCTTGCTATAGCTGATGTTTTTGATGCTTTAACAACATCCCGCCCATACAGAAAGGCGTTTCAAAAAGAGGATGCTATAAAGATTATGCTTTCAGAAAAGGGTCACTTTGATGAGTCTATGCTCAAACGATCTGTTGATGTTTTGATAAATAGTTTTGAAGATGCCATGAAGATATCATTTCAGTCCCTAATCCCAAAGGCATTCGGTGAGTATAAAACAAGATTTTCTACGATAGATCCGATGACGGGTTTACTAAAAAGGAGTGCTTTAATCAGAAATATTGAGCATCTTTTATCTATAAATAAGCCGTTTAGGTTGTATATGGTTGATGTGAAAAATTTGGATCTGGTTAATATTCGCATGGGCTCTGCAGTTGGCGATGAGGTTATAATTGCAACAACTGAATGCCTTGAGGAGCTTAAGAAGTTCAACGCCATATCTTTATGCAGGCTTGGTGGCGATTCGTTTGTATTCGTCGTGTGTGATAGGGGTATGTACGATAAGATTGAAAGCAGACTAAAAAATCTATCTCGATGTGTGTGTGAAAGGTTTAATAAGCAGGGTTTGAAGCTTGAAATCTCTTTCAGTATAGTCAGTTTAAACTCCGTTGAAGGCATTTCAGCCGATGAGCTGATTTATAAATTGAGAAAAGCCAAAAAGGCTTTGAGCACAAAATTGGATGAGACTTGATCTCTACCTTGTCAAAAAAGGTTTGGTTGCTTCACGCAGCAGGGCAGAGCAGCTGATTAAGCTTGGCAGTGTATTGGTTAACGGATCAACCATCTTAAAGCCATCCTATAAGGTTAAAGATAAAGATGATATTCAGGTTATTGACTCAATCAAGTATGTTAGCAGGGCAGGGCTTAAACTTGAACATGCGCTTGATGCATTTGGCATTGAGGTAAAAGATAAAATTTGCCTTGATGTGGGTGCTTCAACCGGTGGTTTTACAGATTGCCTGCTAAAAAAGGGTGCATATGTGGTTTTTGCTGTTGATGTGGGAAAAGACCAACTTGATGAAAGCCTTAAGGGTAATCCACGCATTAAGAGTTTTGAAAATACGGATATAAGAAATTTTTCTACTGATATGGTTTTTGATATTATCACTGTGGATGTGAGCTTTATTTCTTTAACAAAGATTTTAGAGCATGTTAAAGGATTTTTAGCAGAAAACGGTGATATGATTTGTTTAATTAAGCCCCAGTTTGAGGTGGGTGCTGGCAAAACAAAGAAAGGTATAGTCAAAGATCAAAACCTTATTGAGGGTGTGTTGAACAACATTAAATCTTTTGTGCAAACAATTGGTTTAAAAAGTCGCGGTATTGTCGAATCACCCATTTTAGGAAAAGACGGCAACAGGGAGTTTTTGATCTGGTTGAAACATGGATGATGTAGTTGTTTATCTTCAGCATATGGCAAACAAACCTATAATAGTTTATGCTGTTGGTTTTGTTGTGGCTTTTTTTGAATCTTTTGCATTTGTAGGTGAGCTGGTGCCTGGCAGTGTTGTTGCTGTTGGTATTGGAGCGTTGTGTTTTATGGGTTATGGTAATGTAGGAATAGCTATATTGCTTAGCTCAACAGGCGCTGTGCTTGCTGATTTTGCAAGTTTTTATCTTGGTAAAAAAAGCACAGAGGTGGCATTGTTTGGTCGCCTTGAAAAAAAGTATAAGAAAGCGTTTAAAAAGGGTGAGGATTTTTTTAAAAAATACGGGGGCATAAGCGTATTTGTAGGCAGGTTTGTTGGTCCTTTAAGACCCATAGTGCCCTATGTTGCAGGTAGTATGAAAATGAATTTTGCTGTCTTTTCTGTTTTTGCTGTTATTAGCGGGATTTTGTGGGGTATCTGGTATGTGGGTCTGGGCTATCTTTTTGCTCAAAATCTTGATAAAATAAAGCAATTTTCTATCTGGCTTGAAGTGTCTATAGCTATTGGTGTGTTGCTGTTTGTAGTTTTAAGAAGGTTAAAACATGATTGAAAGCTTTATTGTCGTTTTTATTGGAGCTTTTATAGCATCATCTGTTGGAGCACTTTTGGGTATCGGCGGTGGGATCATAATGGTTCCTATCTTTGTTATATTTGCCCATATACCTATTCAGATGGCTGTTGCAGTGAGTCTTTTTGTTATTGTCTCAACGAGTTTGCTTGTCAGTGCAAAGCATATACAGAGCAATGCTTTAAATTTGAAATTGGGTGTTATGCTTGAGCTTGTTACCACCCTGGGTGCCATTGCAGGAAGCCTGTTTGCGTTGAGGCTGCCTCACAGATTGCTTGTTGTGCTGTTTGGTGTGTTTTTAATATTTATCTCTTTTTCAATGTTCAGAAAAAACAGGGATGTTGAGCAGACAGAAGATGGCAAATTTAGCTATTTTGATGAAAAACTTAAAAAGAATGTAAGATATGATGTTAAAAATCTGCCGTTTGCCTTTCCTCTATCGTTTATTGCAGGCATTACATCAGGATTGTTTGGAATAGGCGGTGGTGTTTTAAAGGTGCCTTTACTTGTAAAGGTCTGCAAGATTCCTGTTAAAGTTGCGACTGCAACAAGCAGCTTTATGGTTGGTATAACAGCAGCTGCGGCCGTGTTTATCTATTTTAAAGGAGGATTTTTGAGGCCAGATTATGCCTTTTTGGGGTTGTTTGGATCTTTTTTTGGCTCTCGCATAGGAATAAAGATCCATTCGGCCGTTAATGAGGATACATTGAGGGTTATCTTTGCCGTTTCATTGATTGTTGTGGCTATTGTTATGGTTCTAAAATAATGAAGAATTTTGCTGTTTTTTTGAGGATACTTTTCTGGATAGGTTTTATTTTGCTATTTATAGGTTTTGTTTCTCAGTTTGTATCCATTGGTATAGCAAATTTATCTTTATCTTTAATAGGTCTGTATGTTATTATGGTTTCACCGATAAGCGTGGCGTTTTATGTGTTTGTTGTGAGTCTAAGGCAGAAGGAATATCTGCTTGCCTTTGCCTCTTTGCTTTTGATTGCGATTCTTGCCTTTAATATTATGCTTGGAGAATAAAAAAAGAGGGGCAACCCCCTCTTAAATATCGAATGACTCACCGGGTTTTATTATTTTTACTTCAGCCTTTGAGCCGACCAGCTGAGCAAACTTTTCAGGATTTTGATGTATCACATCCCATGCAGAGTAATGCATTGGCATAACAACCTTTGGTTTTAGGAATTCTACGGCTCTTGCCGCATCCTCAGGACCCATTGTGAAATGATCTCCTATCGGTAGCATGGCAAGATCCAATCCAAGCTCACCAATCAACTGCATATCCATAAATAGACCTGTGTCGCCTGCATGGTAGAGTTTCTTGCCATCAATTTCTACAACAAATCCACAGGGATTACCCGTGTAGATAATATTGTTGCCGTCAATAATTGCACTGCCGTGATGGGCGATTGTGAGCTTTACCCAGAAATCGTCGCTAAACCTTCTTGAGCCGCCAATATGCATCGGAACAACATTCTCAACACCCTGATTCTGGCAGTATGTGGCAAGCTCATAGGGTGCTATCAGTGTGGCATTGTTGTTTTTTGCTATTGCTACTGCATCACCGATATGGTCTCCATGACCGTGTGTTACAAGCACATAGTTGACCTTTACATCGTCAGCTTTAAGTCCATAGGTAATGTCTGGATTGCCTGTTATAAAAGGATCGATAATGAAACTTGTATTGTTGCCCTCTACCATTACGCAGCTATGACCGACATACCTTACCTTTGCCATAATCTCACCTCCTTGCGGGTATTTCTAACTTAATAATAACCTTAAGTGGCATATTATCAAGTTATTTTTTAATAAATCTACTGCCGGGTTTTTCAAGTGGAATACCCGCCTTGCATAACGGACAATTATCCGGTTGGTAGTTTGTTATTTGAAGTTTTATTAAGGCAAAATAGTCTATGCCTTCTGGATTAAAATTGCCGCCTCTGTCTACAAGAGCGCCGATGCCTACGATGTTGTCTGTGTATTGTCTTACAACCTCTACTGTCTCTTTTACACTTTTGCCTGTTGTTACAACATCTTCTACAACCAAAACACGCTCGTTTTTATCAATTGTAAAACCCCTTCTCAATGTGAGTTTACCATCAACCCTTTCGGCAAATATACTTCTTATGTTTTGTCCAAGAGCCCTTGCTACATCGTAGGAAACAAGAATTCCACCCATGGCAGGTGCTATAACAACATCGATCTCTTTATCCTTGAAGTATTCTGCAATTGAAGAGCACAACAGCCATGCATCGTGCGGATATTGCAAAACCAGTGCACTCTGCAAATAGAATTCACTGTGCAGTCCGCTTGATAAAAGAAAGTGTCCCTGCAGGTATGCGTTTCTTTTTTTGTAAAGGTTTAAAGCCTCTTCAGAACTTAACATCTTCCACCTCTTCTACTATTTTTTTGAAGGATGTTGCTGGGTTTTCACTTGCATAGATAGGTCTTCCTATTACAAGAAAATCTGAGCCGTTTTTGATGGCATCGGCTGGCGTTGTTATTCTTTTTTGATCGTTCTTTTTAGCCCAGGCAGGTCTAATGCCTGGTGTGATAATCGTAAATTCTTTGCCAAACTCTTTTCTGATTAATGAGGTTTCTTTAGCAGAAAGCACCAATGCCCTTATGCCAGCTTTGTAGGCGTTTTCTGCAAGTTTTAAAACCATCTTTTCAACATCCATATCGACAAACATGTATTTTTTTAAGCTTTCGCTATCAAAGCTTGTAAGAACCGTAACAGCTGCAATAACAGGGCCTTCTGTTGATGTTTCATCCTCAAAGGCTTTAGAGCCATCTATGGCTGCTTTCATCATATCTATGCCACCGATGGAATGGATTGTAAGCATATTTATGCCCAGATGGGCTGCAGCAAAAACAGATTCTTTAACTGTGTTGGGAATATCGTGGTATTTTAAATCGAGAAATATCTTTTTCTTTTTTGATTTTAGATAATCTATTAATTGTGAAGAATATGCAGTGAAATTAACCGCACCCACCTTAAACCAGATAGCCTCATCAAGCTTATCAACAAGCTCTTTGATATTTTCAAATCCGCGCAGATCAAGAGCCGTTATAATTCTATCTTTCATTTTTTTCTCCTTTTAAAACCCTGTCTAATATGGCATTTATGAGTGCTTTGCCGCTTGGTGTGGATAGCTCTTTTGATATATTTACATATTCGTTAATAACCACCACTGGATGGGCTTGGTTTTCAAATAGCAATTCGTAGATGCCTACCCTGAGAATACATTTGTCGATAATAGCCATTATATCATCGCCTTTGGTTGCATACTTTTTTATTAGTCTGTCTATTATTTCTAAATTTTCAATTGTTCCGTCGATGAGTTTTTTGCAGAAGATTCTATCGTTTTCTTTTTTGGGATGGCCAACAAAATCCATAAAGGCAAATGGATTTTCACTCGTTCCAAATTCGTATGCGTATATATATTGAACGGCAACGACCCTGGCTTTCCTTCGAGACATTACAGCTGCTTGTAGAGATTGATCATCTCAAGCAGAGCAACCATTGCATCAAAACCCTTATTGCCCATTTTAGTGCCTGCTCTTTCTATTGCCTGTTCTATTGTGTCTGTTGTTAGAATGCCAAACGATACAGGTATCTTGCTGTTTAGGGAAATTTGAGCAATACCTTTTGCCGTTTCATTTGCCACAAAGTCAAAATGCGGTGTTGCCCCCCTTATTACAGCACCAAGACACAGAATTCCGTCAAACTCTTTATTGACAAGCTTTGATAAAACCATCGGTATCTCAAATGCACCGGGCACATAGTAGGTGGTAATGTTGTCTTTTTCTCCGTTGTGTCTTATGAATGCATCTATAGCACCATCAAGCAATTTCTGGGTAATAAAACTATTAAACCTGCTTATAATGATACCAACCTTTAAACCTGTTGCGTCCAATTTTCCTTCAACTATTCTCATTTTACACCTCTAAACCTTCTGTAATAGATGACCCATTTTGACCTTTTTTGTTTCCAGATAGCATTTATTGACCTCATTTGGATCGATTTCAATAGGCACCCTTTCAACGATTTCAAGTCCGTATCCTTCAAGACCTATGATCTTTTTGGGGTTGTTTGTCATTAATTTTATTTTGCCGACGCCCAGATCCACTAAAATCTGCGCCCCTATACCGTAATTTCTCAGATCCGGTTTAAAGCCCAACTTTATATTTGCCTCAACAGTATCATAACCCTGATCCTGCAGGGCGTATGCTTTGATTTTGTTGGTTAAACCTATGCCTCTACCTTCCTGCTGCATATATAAAACAATGCCTTTGCCTTCCTTTTCCACCATCTCCATAGCCTTATGCAGCTGATCACCGCAATCACATCTCAAAGAGCCTAAAATATCCCCTGTTAGACAGGATGAATGCACCCTTACAAGTGTGGGTTCGTTTTTGTTAATATTGCCTTTAACCAGTGCCACATGCTCAAAATCATCAACCTTGCTTTTGTAAACGATAATTTTAAAATGCCCGTATTTGGTGGGCAGGTCAGCTTCGGCTGTTCGCTCTATGAGCTTTTCCTTTTTCATTCGATACTCTATGATGCTTGCAATTGTTATCATTTTGAGATTGAACTTTTTTGCTATCTCCTCAAGCTGGGGTCTTCTTGCCATACTGCCATCTTCATTCATAATCTCACATATTACAGCTGCAGGGATAAGACCTGCAAGCTTTGCCAAATCAACGCTACCCTCTGTATGGCCGGCCCTTACAAGCACACCCCCTTTTTTTGCCTTAAGCGGAAACACATGCCCAGGTTTAACCAAATCCTCTGGTTTTACATCAGGCCTTATAGCTGTTTGGATGGTTGTTGCCCTATCGAAGGCTGATATGCCTGTTGTTACCCCAAATTTTGGATGTGCATCGATAGAAACGGTAAAAGCTGTTTTGAATTTATCGTTTTCGTCAATACTCATCAATTTGAGGTCTAATTTTTCTATCAATTTTTCATCCATGGGCAAACAGATAAGCCCTCTGCCGTATTTAGCCATAAAGTTTATAGCCTCAGGTGTTACAAACTGGGCTGCCATAACAAAATCGCCCTCGTTTTCCCTATCTTCATCATCAACCATTATGATCATTCTACCCGATCTGATTTCGTTTATCGCTTCCTCGACACTTGCAAACATCTTCTGCTCCTTTTCCTTCAAATTCCTGTTATTGTATAAAAGCTTTTGATATCTTTCAAATAATTAGGTAAAACCGTGAAGTGATAAAAACTCCTCTGTGATTCCTTCTTTGGAAGAACTGCCAAGAAACTTTTTAACATATTTTCCAATAATATCCAGCTCTATATTTACACTGTCGCCTATTTTTTTGTATTTGAGATTGGTGTTTTCAAATGTAAAAGGGATTACGGCTATCTCTAAAGATGTTTTTGAAAGATTTGCAATGGTCAAGCTTATGCCATCGATACAGATTGAGCCTTTTTCCACACAGTTTGAAAAGATATAGTTATCTATTGCTATTTTTAAAACAAAAAACTCCCCAAGTCTTTTAATATCTGATATTGATGCTGTTTTATCCACATGCCCCAGCACAAGATGGCCGTCAAGCCCATCAGAAAGCCTTAAGGCTCTTTCAAGGTTTACATATGCTCCTGTATTTATTGAGCCCAGATTTGTTTTATTTAATGTTTCAAAACTCACATCTACCTCAAAGTGTGCGTTAGAAAACTCAACAACTGTCAAACATGCACCGTTTACGGCTACAGAATCGCCGTTTTTTATCTCATCTATAATTTTATTAGCCTTTATTTTCATTCTTTTGCCGCTTGCAATCCTGGATATCTGCTCCACTACTCCTACATCCTGAACAATACCTGTAAACATCTAAAAATAACCCTCAATGAGAATATCGTTGTCGATATATTTACAGCTGATGTTGCTTAGTTTGACAGCATCCCGGGGTGATTTTACAGCCTCACTGCCCACAGCATTGAAAGCACCGTATGAGCCTGAAAGTTTGGGTGCAAAAAACAGATAAGCCTTGTTGTATAGTCTATGCTTTAGGAAATAACCGTGTGTTCTGCTGCCGCCTTCCACAACAACCGAACAGATTTCAAGCTCAAGCAGCAGTTTGTTGAGATGGTCTTTGTCAAATTCTCCATTTTTTGTCTTGCATTCCACAATTGTTGCGCCTGTAGCCTCAAGAACCCTTTTTTTTGCTTCGGGTGCATTTGGCGAGGTTATGATGATAATATTGTCTGGATAGACGCTAAAGATATTTGCTGAAACCGGTGTTTTAAGGTTTGCATCAAGAATTACTCTTTTTGGCTGTCTGTAGCCTTTGATTCTGCAGGTTAGAAGTGGATCATCCATTAATATGGTGTTTATGCCAACTAATATGGCTGAATGTGTGCCTCTGAGTCTGTGGGCAAACCTGCGTGAAGATGGGTTTGTTATCCATTTTGAGTTCCCGCCTTTGAGTGCAATCAAACCATTGAGAAGCATTGCAGCTTTCATAATATAAAACGGCTTTTTGTTGGTTATGTTTTCTATAAAAACTTCATTGAGTTTTTTTGCTTTTTCCTCCAAAACGCCAACTTTAACCTCAATTCCTGCTTTTTTTAGTCTTTCGATACCGCCGGATGCTGTTTTGTTTGGGTCTTTCATTGCTATTACCACGCGCTTTATGCCGCTTTTTATAATGGCTAAAGAGCAGGGTGGTGTTCTGCCGTAATGGTTGCATGGCTCCAGCGTAACATACATTGTTGCGCCTTTTAATAGGCTTTTGTCTTTGACACTGTTTATGGCTTCCACCTCAGCATGCGGTTTGCCAGCTTTTTTGTGGTATCCTTCAGCTATGATCTTTGAGTTTTTAACAATAACTGCTCCTACCATCGGATTGGGGCAAGTTTTTCCTTTAGCTTTTTTAGCAAGCTTTAAGGCTTTGCTCATGAATATTTCATCATCAGTCATATTTGAAAAATACACAAGAATTGCTCGTTTGTCAAAGCTATTTAACTACTGAAGTCTTACAAAGGCAAAGCCTGGAAATTCCTCTGAGTAAAGCGAGCCGTTCTGTTTTTTTATAAGGAATATGGAATGCTGGATGGGTATGACCATTACGCCGCCATCTTTTAAGGCGTTGGTCAGGGTGTTTGGCAGTCTTGATGCTGAAGCTGATACAAGTATTCTGTCAAATTCAGCATAACCTTCAGGGATTTTGTCAGCATGATACACTTCCACATTACTGAAATTGTACTTTTTTAAATTGGA
The DNA here is from genome assembly GCF_000744435.1 of Hippea jasoniae. Classification (NCBI taxonomy): domain Bacteria; kingdom Pseudomonadati; phylum Campylobacterota; class Desulfurellia; order Desulfurellales; family Hippeaceae; genus Hippea; species Hippea jasoniae. Next base: position 14,437 of record NZ_JQLX01000017.1, on the reverse strand, counting down.
TTTACAAAACTCAACGAGCTCTTTTATTATCTCTGTGGCTATTACTTTACCTTCTTTAACTATACTTGCAAGCAGTGCTGTTGTATAACAGCTACCACATCCAACATCTAAAACAATGCTGTTGCTTTGGGGTTGCAACAACTCAAGCATGAATGCAACGGTGTATGGTTGAGAAATGGTTTGAGAAAATCCTATAGGTAGCGGATAGTCACCGTATGCCTGATCTTTGTAGTTTTCCCTTACAAACTCTATCCTGTCAACATTTAAAAACGCTTTGATGATGGCAGGGGTCTTTAAAACACCCCTGCCTATGAGATGCTCAACCAGCTCTTTATTGCTTTTCACACCTTAAATTTAATCCACAACCTGCCATTTTCAATTGAACGATTCATGCTCTGTTCTTCTGATAATTTCATCCTGCAGCTGCTCATTCAGATGATTAAAGTAGTCGCTGTATCCTGCAACCCTCACAATGAGGTCTGAATATTTCTCTGGATGTTTTTTTGCATCTTTCAGCGTTTCTGCACTTACAACATTAAACTGAACATGGTGTCCGTCTAATTTAAAGTAAGTCCTTATCAATTTTACCATTGCGTCTATTCCTTTTTCATCTTTAAGCAGGTCTGGTGTAAACTTTACATTTAATAGCGTGCCGCCGGTTTTTATATGATCCATCTTTGATGCGGATTTTAATGCAGCTGTTGGTCCGTTTTTATCCATGCCCTGAACAGGCGAGATGCCTTCCGATATTGGCTGATATGCCTTTCTGCCGTCGGCTGAAGCAATAAGTTTGCTTCCAAAATAGACATGAACGGTTGTTGGCAGCATATTGATCCTGAATGTGCCGCCGCGATAGGTTTTTCTACCATCGACATTTCTGAAAAACTCCTCAAATACCATTTTCATCAGGCTGTCTGCGTAGTCATTGTCGTTGCCGTATTTATGCGTTTTGTTAAGGAGAATCTGCCTTTGAAGCTCATAGCCTTCAAAGTTTTTCTCAAGCATCTCTTTAAATGTCTTTTTGTCAAAAACCTTTTCTTCAAATACCTTTTGTTTAATTGCCGCAAGTGAATCTGTAATTGTGCCGATTCCAACACCCTGAATGTAGGATGAGTTATACCTTGCACCGCCGTTGTGGTAGTCAAGCCCTTTTTTGATGCAATCATCGATAAATATCGATAGAAATACAGCGGGCATATATTTTGCATAGATGCTTTCTATAATGATGTTGCCCTCTATTTTTACATCTATGAAATACTTTAGCTGCTTTTTGAAAGCCTCAAAAAACTCCTCAAATGTCTCAAACTCTTCAAAGTTGCCTGTTTTTGGGCCGATCTGTTTTTTTGTTATGGGGTCAAAGCCGTTAAAGATGGTAAGCTCAAGTATCTTTGGCAGGTTGAAATACCCTGTAAGCATGTAGTTTTCTTTGCCAAACGCTCCAGTTTCCACGCATCCACTTGTGCCACCGCTTCTTGCATCTTCAATGGACTTACCCTGTCTTAGAAGTTCTTCAAATACGGCATCGGTATTGAATATCGATGGCTGGCCAAAACCTGTTTTTATAATATCAATAGCCCTTTTTATAAACCTATCGGGATTCTTTCTACTTAAATGAACGCTTGCATTGGGTTGCACAAGCCTCATCTCTTCAACAACATCCAAAAGCAGGTAGCTTAGCTCGTTAACATTATCCGTTCCATCCTCTTTTATGCCACCGATGTTGATCTGGGCAAAATCTGTGTAGGTGGAGCTTTCCTGAGCTGTTACGCCGACCTTGGGAGGGGCAGGGTGGTTGTGGAACTTAACCCATAAACATTCAAGTAGCTCCTTAGCCTGCTCTTTCGTCATTGTGCCATTTTCTATGTCTTTTTTGTAGAAAGGATATAGGTGTTTATCCAGTTTTCCTGGGCTGAATGCATCCCATCCGTTAAGCTCTGTTATGACACCGATGTGGACAAACCAGTAGTATTGAAGCGCCTCATGAAAGTTTCTTGGTGCATTGGCTGGAACCCACCTGCAAACCTCTGCTATTTTGTTAAGCTCCTGCCTTCTTTGTGGGTCTGGTTCTTCTTTGGCCATCTTTTCAGCTAAATCTGCATATCTTTCTGCAAATTTTATCAAAGCTCTGGCTGCTATTTTCATAGCTTTAAGCTCTTCGATTTTATCTATTGCTTTTGGGTCATTTGCTATATCAAACGATGCAATGCGTTCGTCTATTTCTTTTATAAAATCAAGCAATCCCTTTTTGTAGATTTTGTCATCAAGAACTGTATGCCCCGGTGAGCGCTGCTCCATAAACTCCGTAAATACACCCGCTTCAAAGGCATCTTTCCACCTTTGAGGCAGACTTTCAAAGATCTTTTCCCTGATCGTTTTACCCTTCCAGTATGGTATTATCTCTTCTTCATAAACCTTAAAGGTTTCTTCTGATACCTTATATGAAACCTTTTCTCTATCGTTTAAGACCCTTAAATCCTCAAGTGAATGTAGTGTGATTTCTGGATAGGTAGGCGTGGCTTTTATATCATCACCTCTTTCTCCAACAATCAGCTCACCATCGTTGATAAATATCTTTTTATTCAAGAGAATATACTCAAACGCCTTGGCTCTTTTGATAGGGATTGAGGTTTCTTTGCAATTTTTGTAAAACTCAGTCAAAAGCAGAGCTCTTTCATGGCTTATCGTTTCCTGTTTTTCTATCGATTGCCTTCTGAGTTTTTTAATCCTGTCGTTCATTCCCCTATCTTCCTTGACAATCTTTGTGTAGTCTATTATTTTGCATGAACTTTTTTGCATGGCTAACCTCCTATACCTGTTTTAAAGCCCTGTTTAACAAATATTTCCCTTATCTCTTCCATTCTTTCATTTGATGGTTTATTAACATGATTTAATTTAAACTTCTTTGAAAGCCTGCTGTATTTATCTATCATCATGTTGTGATATGGTAGGAGATCAATATTTGTAATGTTTTTAAGCTGCTTTAAGAATGCTATTGTTTTCATTATATTTTTTTCATCGTCGTTTATTGTTGGTATTATGGGGATTCTTATGTTTATTTTAGCCCCGCTTTTGTCTAACTCTAAAAGGTTGTTTAATATAATTCTGTTACTTACGCCTGTGTATAATTTATGCTTTTCATCATCCATATGTTTGATGTCATACATAAACAGATCGCAGTATTTTGCTGCCTCAAGTAGATAATCTATCTTTGTGTAGCCAGTTGTATCAACAGCCGTATGGTAACCGTTTTCCTTTAAAGCCTTAAGAAGTTCTACTAAAAACTCATATTGCATAAAAGGCTCGCCACCAGAAATTGTAACACCACCGCTTTCTTCAACAAAATCCCTCTCTTTTGCAACCTCGTCTAAAAGCTCCTCCACTGAATAGTATTTTCCAACCATCTCAAGTGCATTGGTGGGGCAGTTATCAACACATAAACCGCATAAATCGCAGCTGTTTTTATTTATTATCGGTTTGTCTTTAAACTGGATAGCGTTTTTTGGACAAATAGCCTCACAGGTTTTGCATGCAATACACTTGTTCTGGTAGTGGATGATCTCCATTTTGTTAAGCTGACTTTCGGGGTTGTGGCACCACCAGCACCTCAAGGGGCAACCCTTAAAGAAGATGGTGGTTCTCAACCCCGGCCCATCATGGATGGAGTATCGTTTAATGTCAAAAATTAATCCTTTAAAGCCGCTCATTTGATATCTGATATATCAGATTAGGAAAGATTTGTCAAGCTTTTTATTAAAAATTTTAAAATGTTTTAGTTTGAAAACTGCTTTGATAGAATATTTTTCTGGATTTTACCCATGGCGTTTTTAGGTAGCTCTTTTAAAAAATGCACCCGCTTGGGGCATTTGTATGGGGCAAGCTGTTTTTTGCACTCCTGGATAATTACTTCTTCGTTTAGTTTGCATGAATCCTTTAAAACTACGGCAGCCTCCACCCTTTCACCAAAATCCTCATCTTTTACACCAAAAACGGCAGACTCTACAACACAATCCATGTTGTCTATAACATTTTCTACCTCTTTGGGATAAACATTAAATCCACCTGTTATAATTAGCTCTTTTGCTCTACCCACCAGGTATAATCTGCCAGAGTTGTCTAAATATCCCATATCACCTGTTTTAAACCAGCCGTTTTCAAACGATTCCCTTGTTTTATCAGGTTTTCTAAAGTAACCTTTAAATACATTGCTACCCTTTATATAAACCTCACCCACCGTATTTGGTGGCATCTCTTTTGAATCTTTTGAGATTTTTATTTTGCAGTCGCCTATCGGGTATCCAACGCTTAGAGGTATTCTTTTGTCTTCTTCATAAGGATTTGATGCAATCATGCCAGCCTCACTCATGCCGTATCGCTCAAGAATTTTATGATTAGTGAGATTGTAGAACCTATTGAATACTACCTCTGTAAGTGGAGCTGAGCCACTGATAAATAGTCTCATTGATTGGAAATTTGTCTTTCCATTTAGGTTTTGTAAAGCCTGGGTAAGTCTGTTGTAGATTGTTGGCACGCCCATAAATAATGTAATCTTTTCATGCTTTATAGTTTCTATTGTTCTTAAAGCATCAAATTTTCCATGCATGACAATATCCATGCAGGCATTTAGAGCTCCCTGAAGTGCTACAACAAGCCCATGAACATGAAAGATCGGCAATACATGCAGCAGTTTATCGTTTTGACTAAGGAGCCACAGTTCTTTTAAAGCCTCCATGTTTGTAATGAGGTTTTTGTGTGTGATCATGGCACCTTTGCTTTTACCTGTTGTGCCTGAGGTGTATGCAATAATTGCCGTATTGGAGGGTTTGGTTAAATCGATTAGCGGATGTTCCTCAAATTCATCCAGTTTAAGATTTTTTATATCAAACGGTTTTATATTAAACTCAATTAAGGTTTTTGTAAGGCTTGAGATATTTTCTTTATCCGAAATAAATAAAGCTGCCTGTGCATCTTCAAGAAAATAGGCTGTTTCAGAAACAGAATAGTTGGGGTTTAGGGGTAGTGTAACTGCACCGATTAACATATTTGCAAAATGCAGATAGATAAACTCCATCGATTTGTTGAGTTTTAGTGCAACTCTATCACCCTTTTTAACACCCTGCTGCTTAAGAAAGGTTGCTGCTTTGAGTATATTTGATGCGATCTCATCAAACCTAAAAATCCTATCCTCAAATTTTAAATATCTATCGTTTCTGTTTTTTATCTTTTTTAAAATGTAGTAGCTGATATTCATTTCATCGCAATCACATCTATTGCAACCCTTGCCCCTTTGGGCATCGCTGCCTGAATCACAAGACTCCTTGCCGGTTTGTGGGAAAAGTATTTTTCATAGACTGTATTTACCTGGCCAAAATCATCTAAGTTGGTTAAATAAAGCGTCGCCTTTACAACATTTGCAAGTTTAAAGCCAGCAGCTTTTAGTATGTTTTCTATGTTTCTGAACGCTCTGTTTGCCTCCTCTTTAACATCACCATCAACAATATTGCCCGTTTGCGGATCTATACCTAACTGCATCGATACAAAACAGAAGTTTTCTTTTTTAATTGCCTGAGAATATGGACCTAAAGCCTTTGGAGCTGAGGCTGTCTGAACGATCATTGTCTCCTCCTATTCAACTTCAATATGGAGAATTTTGTAGAAGTTATTTGATGTTAATCTGCTTCCCAGATCACCCACACTTAACTGTTCTGGATTGTCTATGGTTATTTCTAAGTGCTTCTTTTTTTCATCAACAAAAGAGACAATGGGTTGAGAAAACTTTTTAAACGGTGAGTGGTTTAGCTGAAACTGCAGGCGTTTTATAATATCTTCTTTAGATGTATGTTCTGTTTTACTAATAAGCTGAATAAATCTATCTACTGCGCCGTAGTTTTTAAATTTAACTTTAACCTCAAGCGGTTTAATTTCGTAGGCTTTTGAAAGCAAACCCAGCACCATTATAGGGTTTGGATTATCGCCGTTTAGCTGCTTTGCAATCTCTCTAAAACCCTCTATGTCAACATTTGCAAGTTTTAAGGAGTAGGAGACCGCAAGGTTATCTTTCCAGTTGATTGTATAATGGTCAAGGAATGCCGTTTTATCTTTTTTGTCCAGAATAAGATGTGCTTTGATATTAATAGGTGCATTAAGGTTTAGAATTTTTGTTATTTTTTCAAAATCGCTTTGTGTTGTGAAGAATATATTTTTGTTTATATGGATGTCTGTGAGATTGATTTTTTCTTCTTCCTTTGCATCTTCCTTTTCAACCTCTATATGTCCTGTTTTTATTGTAGCTATTGTTTTATTTGACAAATCAGGGTTTATCTTTTGGAGGTTAATAATGTTGGCATTTTTAATTACAACAGAGTAGTCATTTGATAGGGGATTGCCGTGTATAACCAGCTCATCGACCACTATTTTTCCAAGTTTTTTACCGTTTTTGTTTACATTCCAAATGAGATTATGGATCGTTATGGAGCGACTTAAAATAGAACTTGTTAGATTTTTGTAGCTAACATCTTTTTTGAGGTGGTTCTTTTCAAGCAGCGTATCGATCCTTTTTTCTGCCACTTTTTTTGCGTATTGATTGGCAAAATAATACCCTCCAACAACCGATACAACAAGAATTGCAATAATTACGCCAATAAGCGTTGATTTTTTCATTTTAACCTCCCTTTTTGGCAATTATAGGATATTGGCATTTTTAGAGCAAGTCTAAATAAGGTGTTTTGACTTTTTTGGTGGATTTATTATGTTAAACAGCGAGGGTGAGCTGATGCATGTAATTGCGGCAAGAATGATAATAGAAGCGTTAATCTCTTCAGATATTATACCCAGTTTTAAACCTATAATGCTTGCTGCAATAATAAGACTCAATCTGCCACTTAGAAGCACTCCAGCAGAAATTGTTTCCCTTAATGAGAATCTTACAAGTAATGGCGTTGCCGAGATAACCTTTACTAAAATACCACCCAACACGATAAGGATTATAAATTCAATACTACCTTTTGAATGTAAAGGAAGTGTGGATTTTGCTCCTTGAGCTATAAAGAAAAATGGAATAAAGAAGCCATATCCTATCGCATCAAGCTTGAGTCTTAAAATTCTTATATGGGCTGAATTTATCGTTGATATGATAATTCCAGCAAGAAAGCTACCTAAAATCAGCTCCACGCCCAACTTTTCTGCCAGAAATATAAACAGAAACAGGATGGCAAATGAGCCTCTAATGCCTATCTGGATGTGGGATTTATGTTTCATGGTTTCAAATAGAGTGTATATGATAGGAATCTGTGGCAATCGCTTGATAAAGCGAACAATAAGAAATGTTAAACCAAACAGAACAATGACAAGCAGACTATCAACTGTGAGCTTATTTTTGACTTTATAAACAGAAAATAGGCTTATAAGCATAAGCGTTAGAAAATCAGCCACAAAAGCTGCCTGAAGCAGCGTCTGTTTGTAAACCTTCTTTAGGTCTTCTCGTGCCTTTAAGGTTGGAAAAACAATTGCCACAGATGTTGTTGAAAATATCAATGTTAGGTATAATACACTTGTTGAGCAGTTGAAATGTTTAACAAGGTAGCTTGAAAATAAGCCTGATATCAAGAAGGTGGAAGTAAAAATCAAAATAGCCAAAAACAGGGGTGAATGAAAAAAGCTTTTGCCTTTTAAGGATTTTAGGTCAACATCACTTTCAAGACCGCTTAAAAACATTAAAAAAATCAAGCCAAATGTCGATAAAAATTCAACAATTTCTGAATTTGTATGGATAATATTGAAACCCGACCTGCCCAGTATAAAACCTATCAATATCTCAAATGCAACAGATGGAATAATGCCCTTGAATAGTTTCATACTAAAAAAAGGAATTATAAAGCTCAAAACAACAATTAATGCGATTGAGTCATTCATAATAGAAGTTTTAATTTTTGAACCAATTTATCAAGGATTCGCGCAGTTGCACCCCAGATAATCTCCCCTTTATATTCAATAATAAATGTTTGCCTGTTTTTACCTTTGTAGCTGTAGTTTTTTCTTTCAAATGGATGATTTTTTATAAAAAAATCAAACGGAATAAATAATAACTTTACAACTTCGTCGGGATTGTAGTTGTATGGAGGCTGTTTTTTTACTATACCCCCAAACGGATATATGAGGAAGTTTGTTGTTAATGTTCTCATGGGTTCAAATGGACCCAGTAGTTCTATGTCGTTGCCACAGATGTTAAGCTCCTCACATGTTTCACGCAGCGCCGTGTGGGCAAAGTTTTTATCCGATTTTTCCCAAGAGCCGCCGGGAAATGAAATCTGATCTGGATGGGTTGTGCTGCTTGAAGGTTTTTTTTCAAATATCAACAACCAATCATCCTTGCTTTTTAAAAAGGGTATAATTACTGCCGCTTTTTTTAAATTGGGATTTGAAATGGTAATTTTTTGGGATTGGCTAAATAGTTTTTTTAAGGTTTTTTCATCAATCATAATTTTATTATATCCGTTTTGGTGATTTTGTGTAGCGGTTTGTAAAGATTTGCTGTAAAATAAAAATATGAAGGTATTTTTGATCGATGTTGATAATACATTATATCCGCAAGAAGCGGGCATTTTTGATCTTGTCGATAAAAGAATCAATGAATATATGATTAAGTTTTTGGGTATGGATGCAAAAGAAGTACCGCGCAAAAGAATAGAATACTGGCATACATACGGCACAACTATGGCGGGTTTGATGAAGCACTTCAACATAGACCCGTATCACTTTCTTGAGTTTACACACGATGTTGATATAGATGGCAGGATAAAGCCTAATAAAACCTTAAGGGAAAAACTACAGAAAATAGAGGCGGTAAAGATCGCATTTACAAATGCACCGCTAACACATGCAAAGCGGGTGCTTGAGCTTCTTGGCATCATAGATCAGTTTGTTGATATCTTTGATATAATAAGCGCTGATTTTATCGGCAAGCCGCATAAATACCCCTATCAAAAAATAGTAAAACTAACAAAAGCAGAAAAATATATCATGGCTGATGATGTGGATAGAAATGTCAAAACGGCAAAGCAGTTAGGCATGTTTGCTATCCATATAGGCGACAATAAAGAGGTTGCTGATTTAGCTGTTAAAAGATTTGAAGAAATTCCAGAAACTTTGATTAATAAGCTATAGCAAGCAGAAGTTCTCTAACAACCACTGCTGCAGTGATAGAGGAGACGCCGCTTTGGTCATAATGAGGCGAAAGCTCAACTACATCAGCTCCCACAACATTCAATTCTTTTAGTTTAACTATAAAATCTACAAGTTCTTTAAAGGTTATACCACCTGGCTCAGGTGTTCCTGTACCACAGAAAATGGAAGGGTCAAGCACATCAAGGTCGATTGAAACATAAACAGGTCTATTTTTTAGCTGTTTGATATATTCATCTGCTTTTTTCAAGTCAAATAGACACATATGCGTGTCTCTAAAAGGCAAAAGCCTGTCTTCTTTGACCATGCTCCTTATGCCTAACTGATAGAGATTTTCAAAACCTATAATCTCAGCTGTTCTGCGCATAACCGTTGCATGGGAGAGTTTTTCGCCTCTAAAGCTATCTATCAAATCGCTGTGCGCATCAAGCTGTATAACTGCAAGCTCTTTATATTTTGTTGCATGGGCTTTTATGATTGGCAGACTTATGAGATGCTCTCCACCAAGGCTAACAACCCTTTTTCCCTGTCTTATTATACGTGATATAAAGGTTTCTATAATCTGGAGGTTTAACTCCTTTAAAGAGAAGCTAAGCGGTATGTCGCCTATATCAAAAAACTTTATATCCCTTAAATCCCTATCCTGATACGGGCTGTATGATTCTATACCGTATGAGGCATCCCTGATGGCATTGGGAGCAAATCGAGATCCAGGTCTAAAGGTGGATGTGCCATCATACGGCACACCCACCAATATTGTTCTTGCTTTTTTTGAGGAGGGGAGGCTGCAGTAGTATTTCATCTATCCCACCATAAAACAACGCAGGCAAACACAGCACCGTGGTTTTCAACCACATGATCGACAGAAATACTTTCTATCCTGTCTATTTCATATCCTCTGTATTCCATACCCCATTGAGCCATTTTTCTAACCTGTTCTTCGGCTTCTTGGGCTGTAATGTCAAAATCTTCAAACTCCATAATTAGGCCGTTCATTGTTTTGTCTTTTGGTATTGCAATGGCAACGGCTGCAGCTATTCGCTGACCTTTTTTTGATGATGTCAAAGCAGCATAGGCCACAGGAACAAGATCCCCTCGTGGTAGTGTGATAGATTCTACCTTTTTACAGTTCGGAGGCAAGATAGAACTCATCTTAACCAGATTTGTATCTCCAACGCCGCTTTTTAGTAAAGCAACATCGAATGCATTAAGCTGGCTAAATCCTTCTGCAGAGGCCGCCTTAATGGCATAGATATTGGGAGCCCCTTCGTACATCTAAGGTTTCCTCCTGATAAAGTTATGTGTTTAATTATGCAAAAGCAGCGCTATTGTTTTCTTGTTTCTTTTGTTCTATGAAAAACGGTTTGAACTCAAGGTTTTCTATATCTAAAACCCCGCGTAAGACTTCTTTTTCTTCGCAACGCTTGGGTTTTAGCACCTTTTTAAGGTATTCATGGGCTTTCCATGGATTTGATGAATCACCACATGTAAAGAAATCAACGGCGGCAAATCCATATTCAGGCCATGTATGAATTGCAAGATGGGATTCAGCAACGATAACAACCCCGCTAACCCCAAAGGGTTCGAAGGTTCTAAAAGAGGAAGAAATAACGGTGGCATTTGCAGCTTTAGCTGCCTCAATCAAATGCTTCTCTAACATCTTTGGATCGTTGAGAAGCTCTTTGTCACACTCAAAGTACTCAGCCAAAATGTGTCTTCCAAGTGCCTTCACTCATGTGCCCTCCTTTTTTCCCATTAAAGTTTTTTGCCCTCCCAGCCGGGCTGGCAACAGTCAAAATATATATCACTTGACAGTATAAAAGTCAAAGATTTTATTTGTTATGAGTTTGGTTGGCGAAAGTATTTCTTATTATTGATATTTTCTATTTGTTATCTTTTGTTGGCAAGATATACAATAAGCTTTTCCGCCAAATATTTTCTTTCTTTCAAAGCAGTATTTTGCTTCACTGTAAGATATTGGTTTTTTGCACGCAAAACAGTAGTATTTACTTCCCTTTTTGTTATAGTTAAACGGTTTGTGATGCTTAATTAAAAAGTCGATAATAATTAAAAATTCATCGTCAGATAGAATCCAATCAACATCGGAGAGTTTTTTTAGTAGGTTATTTGAGAAATATTCGTCAAGTTTTATATTTATATAATTCGGTACTTCATCAGCTTTCAGGATAGGTATATCGGTGTTTCTAAAACCAGTAATAATACCGTTTTGAGATATTGCAACAATAGGATCAATTTTCATATTAATAAAACCACCCTGCTTTTTAAAAAATAGAAATTTTTCCTCATCCCTTAACAGTTCTCTATTTTTTTGCAAAAACTCTCTGAGGAGTTTGGCTTGTCTTTTTAATTGATTTATAGGCGAAGGTATTCCTTTGTAATGATTATTTTCAAGCCTTAACCATTCTTGATTTTGCGTTATTTTTATTTTAGTGGATACGCTTTTTGATTCAATTATAAAAACCCCTTTTTTATGAAACAACAAATGATCAAATTGAACATTAATTTCTTTATCGATTTCTAACCTAAGACCATTTATTATGCATAGGTCTTTTTCCTGCTTAAAAAAACTTTTTAATATATACGCCATTTGTTGTTCGGCTTTTAAGCCTGCGGCAAAGTTTGCGGGTAATCCTTTTGTATTATAATCAACAAGTGTATATTCCATACCCATACTCCTTGATTTGGAGAATCGTTAAATTATCTAAAAAAAGGATTGTTTAGTCAAAAGATTTATTATGCTTATTAATATATTTTACCTTTAACATTTTAAAAATCGCTTTTGCGCAGCCATCGCTTTGCAAATATACACCTGCTTTAAAGTAGTTTTCTATGTTTTTCCAGCTACTTACATAGATATAGAATTTCTTATGATTGAGATATATTGTTAGTTTGCTGTTTTTAACCGTTACTTTAATTGTAAAAAAGTCTTTTGGTGTTCTGCCTAAATCTATTTTAATGTATTTGCTGTGTTTTGTTGGTGAAAGTCTGATTATTGCCCATATGTGGTTTATTTTTTTTCTTAGTTTTTTACAGAAGGCTATTCTTAAAAGTGGTTTATTAATTGTTTTGGTTGAATGAATCTGGATAAATGTAAACTCTTTTGAGTTTAGTGGCAAAATTTTAATCTGGGCTTTTAGTGCATTCTCTTTTTTTGTGTTTACTATCCATTGGTATTTAAAACGAAGTTCGCTTCTTTGGTGTTTCCCGCACATGTAGAATACGAGGTTTCCATTGCTATTTAAATGAAAGTGCTTACTTGCATAACCTCTAAAATCACCATATTTACTAGAATAGATTGGATTGTATTTGCTTGTTGGTGCTTGAAGTTTTGAAATTTTTAATATCGGATTAAACTTGCGTGAACTATATGGCGGATAGTATGCCCGCATGGCTATAATTACAAATATCATTAATAAATGTTGTATTTGTATAAGAGTTTTTTTCATTTTAATTCTTTTGGTTTTTGTTAGTTTTTGATAAGCAGGTTTACAATATCTATCGGCTTTGAGTTTTTCTGCGCAGCTAATTCTTTTAATGTTGCCTCAGCTGTTGCGTTAATATTTGCTTGTTTTAATTTTTTAATGCAAATTGTTGTTTTAATGTTTTTTAATTTACAAAATTCAGATAATTTCATTTTGCCGTAATTTGCATGTTGTTGCGTGTTTGTTTTGCTGATTATTATGCTGTATATCTTAGCTGGTGTTGTATTGTTTTTCTCTGCTATTTCTAATAGCGTTTGATTTTCATCAAAAGTTAAGTTTCGCCGTTTTAGTTTTAATATAGCTTCTTTTAAGTTTATATTTAATTTTGTTCATAGCCCTTTTAGAGTAAATTTTTCTGCATGGGGAATCGGTATGTCAACTTTGTTTTCTTCCCAAGAATTTTTAATGTTATTTTGAATCTGCGAAACTGCTTTAAAAGGCTGAATTTGAGTAATAGTTCCAGCAGACACTAAAACGATAATTATTATACTAAACAAAGACTCCAAACTAAATAGATACCGTTTCAAAATACCCCAGTTTACGATTAGATGCCATATAACAAATATTGTCATTATTATAGCAAATATAATGTGAAGATTGCTCCATTCGTCTTTATCAAGCCCAAAAAGAGTCCATCCAGTAAAGTAGGCGACCCTTCCTGAGGGAACAATATAAAGCACAACTCCACTGATAATTAAGATTGCAGTAGTATAAAAGAGAACTAAATCGATCCACTTTCTTTGTTTAATTTTATCTATCCCTTGAATTAATAATGTTGTTAAACTCTACTTGCGAGATGTATTGCGGAGTATAGTTAGATCCATATCTTTTTGAGAGTCTTATAAATGCCTTTAAGTGATTTGTGCTTCCCCATCTAAGTCTTGAATATACAAAGTCAATATCGTTATTATCGCTTCTTTTTATAGCTTTATCAAGATCATAAATATCTAAATCTTCAATGGTAGCGCCAACTTTTAGAGCATCTACAATTGATTTGCTCCCTTTTTCAACTAACTCCTTGTATAATTCTTGGATATGTGGATGTGAAAAAACTCCAACTACATCTGTTTTTACAGGGTCTTCTATTCCATATTTATCAAGTAAAAATTTAACCATTTGCATATGCCACGATTCGCTTTTTGCGATATTCCTGAATATAGGGATTCTCCATTTTTTGTAAAGCGATAAATATACATCTCTTGCAAGTTTCTCTTCCTCTCTCATATGCAGGAGGTCTTGTTTTTCATTCTGACTTATGGGTGATTTATTAATTCTCAATATATAACTTTTTATAGAGTTTGTGCTTGAAAACGCACAAATTCCTGCAAAATTTACTAAAACCAATATAGCTACCATTACACTAAACTTTTTCATTTTCTCACCCACTATTCAAATTATGACAATTTTAATTGTTTGTGTAAAGCTTTTTTTGTGAGCTTAAATTCGCCTTCCAAGCCCCTACTTAATCAAACAATCTCAAGAAGATAAATAAAGTCTAATTGAGCTTAATAAAGCTTTGCAATTCTTATGAGCAGGTAAAAAAGTAGGTGTCCGACCATCAGCTACAATTGGAAAACCCAAGACAGATGGTGGTCGGATAATTCCCTTCATCAAGCCCGACTGCCTACTTAAGAAAGTCTTTGAAGAGTTCTTGGCGTCAGGCTCGATAAAGGAGCCTGTCGAGCCCCTACTTGAATAAACACCTATTAGAACATAAATGAAACTCAATTAAGTCTAATTAAGTTTTGTTTTCCCTC
>NZ_JQLX01000016.1 GCF_000744435.1 Hippea jasoniae | reverse complement strand
TAATGTAAAAATACCAAAGGAAAACCTACTTGGTAAAAAAGGAGAAGGCTTCAAGATTGCAATGGATACCTTGGATGGTGGCAGGGTTGGTATAGCTGCCCAGGCTTTAGGTATTGCAGAGGGAGCCTTTGAAAGAGCCATAGAATACTCTCAGGAGAGAAAACAGTTTGGTAAACCCATCTCTGCATTTCAGGCAATACAGTTCAAGCTTGCAGATATGAAGATGAGAATAGAACAGGCAAGATGGGTAACCTACTATGCAGGCTGGCTAAAAGATGCAAAGAGAAACTTTATCCTTGAATCCTCCATAGCAAAGGCAGCAGCATCAGAGGCTGCAACCTTTGTAACAAAGGAAGCCCTTCAGGTCTATGGAGGCTACGGCTACATTACAGAGTATGAGATGGAGCGCTACTACAGGGATGCAAAGATAACAGAGATCTATGAAGGAACAAATGAAATTCAGAGGATAGTAATAAGCAAGATGCTGATGAAGTAGGGAGGGGAGATGAGCTACATTCAACCCATTGCATTGGCTGTTGTTTTAATCGTCAGCCTGTATATATTTTTTGCCAGAGTTAGTTTTTTACTCAAGTTGCTTAAGTTTACCCAGCCAGAAAATCGTTTTGATAGAGTATCCCAGAGAATAGCTTCGGCAATAAAGAGGGGTTTTTTGCAGCTATGCCACTTTAAGATATCAGACCCAGATATTCTCTATACGGGCATCATGCATATGATGCTGTTTTTTGGTTTTATTGTTCTGCTCTTTGGCGAAATCGAGATATTCCTGAAGGGTTTTATTAATGGTTTTAGCTATGAGGTGATTATAGGTGCGCAGGCGTACAACATCTACCTGTTTTTGGAGGAGTTATTTGCTTTACTTGTATTAGTTGCAGTTGGTATGGGCTTTTACAGAAGGCTTGTTGTTAAACCAAAGAAGGAAAACTACCACTTTTCAGCCTACTTCATTCTTGTCTTGATCACGATTTTGATGCTTACCATCTTTTTTATGGATATGATGGATATTGCAAAAGAAGGTAACAATCCCTATATGTTTGTGGCTCAATTCTTCTTTAACATTTTACATCCATCATACAGCTTTGCGGCATATGAGGTTGCATACTGGATTCATGTTATTGCAATACTGGCATTTTTGGATTTTATCCCTCACTCAAAGCACCTTCATATTCTTGCCTCTATTCCTAACAACTATTTTGTCAACTTAGATGAATCGATGAAGCTAAGAGAAATCGACTTTGAGGATGAAGAGGCCGAAAGCTTTGGTGTTGGAAAGGTTGAAGAGTTAACCTGGAAGCAGGTGTTTGATGGCTATGCCTGTACGGAGTGTGGTAGATGCTCAGGATTATGTCCTGCTGCCAATACGGGAAAACTGCTTGTTCCCAAAGAAATTGTGCTTACAATTAAAGACAATATACTTGAAAATGCTGACATTCTACTCGGCAACAAAGAGGATAACGAAGAAAACCGTGTTCCCTTATTTAAGGAATATGATCTTGAATTACCAGAAAAAACTTATGTTGAGTATCAGGTAAGCATACCGGAGAAGGCTTTATTTCAATGTACAACCTGTGGAGCATGTCAGGCTGTGTGTCCTGTGGGTAATGAACACATCAGGGCTATGATCGATATGAAACGCTATCTTGTTATGACAGAGGGGAGATTTCCTGAAAAACTTATTTCAACATTTAACAACCTTGAGACCAATGCCAATCCATGGGGCATAAATGTTGGTTACAGGGCTGATTGGGCAAAGGATTTAGGGGTTAAAACAATTGATGAAGAACCCAATCCCGATATACTTTTCTTTGTGGGGTGTGCAGGCGCTTTTGATGATAGAGGCAAAGCAATAGCCAAATCTTTTGCTAAAATCCTCAATAAAGCCGGTGTAAAATATGCCATATTGGGCACCAAGGAGAAATGCTGTGGAGATTCTGCAAGAAGGTTGGGTAATGAATACCTGTTCTACAACCTTGCAGTAGAAAACATTGAAACATTCAGGGCTCATAACATTAAAAAGATTGTTGTAACCTGCCCACATGGTTATTATACACTTAAAAATGAGTATCCAAAGTTTGGCGGAGACTTCTTTGAGGTTGTTCATCATTCTCAATTCATTAAACAACTGATTGAAGAGGGCAAACTAAAGCTCAAGAAAGATTTTGCAAAAAAGGTTGTTTTCCACGATCCATGCTATCTTGGCAGACACTCAGGTGAGTTTGATGCTCCAAGAAGTGTTATTACTTCAACAGGCGCATCACTGACTGAAACAAAGAACAACAAGATGAAGAGTTTTTGCTGTGGTGCTGGTGGCGGCATGATGTGGATTGAAGAGGAAGGCACACGCATCAACAAAGTCAGAACCGAAGAGATTTCTCACACCAATGCCGATGTTATAGCAACGGCCTGCCCGTTCTGTAATATTATGCTGGGTGATGGTGTTGTAGACCTCTCACTTGATGAAAAGATGAAGGTAATGGATATTGCACAGATTGTTGAAAGCCAGCTTGAAAATTGATCAGGGGGGCACAAGCCCCTCTTTTTTACAAATCAGGCAATCTTTTAAAAAATCCCCCAACGGCTTCTTCTATCTGGGCCGATAATTTTAACAGCAAATCTTCTCTGCCAAATGCTGCCATAAGCTGGACTCCAACAGGCAAACCGTTTGTTGTAAAACCCATGGGCAGTGATATGGCAGGTTGACCTGTCTGGTTGGCAAGCTGTGTAAATGGCAGTTTGGAGAGCTGTTTATATGCTATCTGATCAAGAATACCGGCTTTGTGAATAACTCCTTCAGCGCCAATACTTGAAAGCAGGTTCATTAAAAAATTTTCTAAAGCCGAAGGTGTAAGCTTACCCAATTTTGCAGGCAGATCTGCAAGTGTGGGCGTTAAATAAATATCGTATTTGTTGTGAAACTGTCCCATTACACGCGATGCGTTATCAAATACAAACTTTGCTTTAGAAATCTCATAAGCTGGAATTTTTTTACCCAGCCTTGCCAGAATCCATGTGGAGATTTCTACCTCCGATTTTGTTATCTCTTTGCCTCTGAGTTTTGATGCTATTTCAATATCCAGTGCTGTCTCAGAACACATCAAAAGGACATAACTTTTTGCAAGTTGCATATAATCAAGTTTGGGTTTATCTTCAACAACGATATGTCCTAAATCGCTCAACAATTTTGCTGTTTTTTCAACGCTTTGTCTAACCTCTGAATTGATTTTATCTCCAAGTGGTGAATCAAGATTAAATGCGATCATAAGTTTTTCTGGCGGTGTTTTTATTTCTTCAATATAGGGTTTTGCAGGTGGCTTGATAATATAGGGTGCACCGACTGTTTCACCCTGTGTTAAATCAAGCAACAAAGCAGAATCTCTCACACTTTTTGTTATTACATGCTCTGCTACAAGACCCATCCACACATCGCCAAAAACCGGTCCTGTTGGCGTTCTACCCCTCGATGGTTTTAAACCCACAAGGCCACAGCAGGATGATGGAATTCTTATCGAACCACCACCATCATTACCACATGCAATTGGTACCATGCCGCTCGCCACAGCGGCAGCAGAACCTCCACTTGAGCCACCGCTTGAATGTTTTAAATTCCATGGATTTTTTGTGGGACCAAATGCCCTTGGCTCTGTGGTGCCCATAAGTCCAAATTCCGGCACATTTGTTTTTCCTAAAATAATGGTTCCCGTTTGCTTGATCCGCTTAACATAGTCTGAATCCTCACCAGCTATGTAGTTTTTCATCGCCTTTGAGCCCATTGTGTATCTAACGCCTTTTAGAGATTGCAATATATCCTTAAGCAAAATAGGCACCCCATCAAGCGGTTTGTCTGTGACTTGCTGGTTAACTTTATTGGCATAATCATAGGTTTTTGTGATTACCGCATTGATTTTTGGATTGATCTTTTCTATCCTCTCAATTGCCTCTTCAGCTACCTCTTTTTTTGAAAGTTCACCGCTTTTTATTAGCTCTGCAATTTTGGTTGCATCAAAATAGGGATATTCTTTGATTGCCATAGACACCTCCACTTTTTTGTTTTAAAATAACATCAAAACGGCAAAATTTCTACGGAGTTTTTGAATGTTTGAGCTTGGCGGTTTTGCATACAGTATAACAAACGACATTGGCTTAATTGCCTTTGCTATTGCAGGCTCATATAAGGGCATTAACAGGAAATTGGACATTTTAGGTGTATCGATTTTGGGTTTTTTAACTGCTTTGGGTGGTGGTATAACACGGGATGTGCTGGCAAACAGAACTCCTGCAGCCTTTTGCGGATACAACGATATAGGTTTTACAGCGTTAGGTATTCTGATTGCGCTGTTGATATATAAAATCTCCTCAAAGGATCTATCAAAAAGTGTTATTTTAAAAATATTCGATGCCGTTGGCCTTGCAGCCTTTGCCGTGACAGGTGGTGTTGTGGCTTTCAACAGCGGATTTAATATAGCAGGCATTATCATGCTTTCCTTTCTAACCGCTGTAGGTGGGGGCATGATTAGTGATGTTCTAAGCAACACAACACCCCTTGTTTTAAAAGAGGATTTTTATGCAACATGTGCAATTATAGGCGCTATATGGTTTTATATTGCAATTAAGATGGGTTTGAATGGCAATATTGTTGTATATTCCACATTCTGCGTGGTGTTCGTTATAAGGGTGCTTGCCATATTTTTTGGCTGGAAATTGCCAAAACTTTAGCATTTAGCTGCCTCTAAAGCTGCACCAAGTGCTCCAACAATTTGAGGATTTTCGGGAACAATAGGTTTTAAATCTGATTTTTATTACATCATTTTTAGGATGCCAAATTTACATATATAAAAGATCCGGCGTTTGTTTTTTAGTGGAAAGTTTCTTACTTGTTGAATCAAATGTTTGTAAGGGAGGACTAAATAGTCCTCCCTTTAAAGATTAAAATTTGTAATTTAGTGTTATTGCATAACCCCAAATATGTCCAGAGGCGGTGGTTTTTACTTTACCGTTCTGTATGCCTGAAGTTGTAATTGATTGGTATGAACTATTTAATTCCTCGCTTTCACCTCCGATAATTCTTTTTTGCATCGAAACAGTGTACTGAGCTGCTAAATCTACACTTAACCTACCAAAATTCAAACCTGCTCCCAACGAAAATGTGCTTTTGTTGCCATCTGGCCATATTGCGTCAAATGTATTATCTGGGATTGGTGAGGGATCGTAATAATAACCTCCCCTCAATGTGACAACATTTGAGAGTTTGTATTGAGCACCGAATCTAAATTGAAGTGTATTTTTCCAATACCTTGGAAATGTTTTACTATACAAGCTTTTATATGTATTAATGGGGCCAAAAATAATTGGAATTTCAAGAGCGGGATTGAAATTAGAAGTATATTTATTGATTAAACTCCAATGAGTCCATTCTATATCAGCCTCAAGAGATAATTTTTTTATGGGTATATATCTTATACCAAATTGTATCTGATCAGGATGATCTATTGTGGTTGTGGCATTTACTTTTTGAAGTACTTTTCCTGTTGCATCTTTTACTTTAACGGTACCCTTGAAATTTGTATGGGTTCTTGATCTATATGTTAAGCCCAATATTAATTTATCAGAAGGTTTATACATGATACCAACATTAAATGAATAATTTGCATAATCTGTTAAGTCACTCTCAATTTTTGTTCCCTCTAGTAGGTTAACAGTACCATTATCTAAATATTGCCAATTTTTAGTACCGGTTTTTGACATTCCTATTAGAATACCAAAACCTATAGACCATTTATCATTGATTTTATATGCGATAGTAGGGTTTATAACTTCTCTGAAATAGTAAGATTCGTAGGAGTTATATGCTGCAGGGTTTTTCGCTAAATTATCGTCCCATTTAATATGAAGTCCATAAGGTACATAAGCAGCTATCCCGAATACAAATCTATCATTATTTGGGAACGGCATTGCAAAACCAATAAAAGGAATAACGAGGTTGGGTGAGGTATCTTTTATGCTTACGCCATATGGGGTTATTTTATGATATGAATCTTCGGCTCTGTAGTTACCTAATTTTAGGCTTGGATCTAATAATTCTGCACCCATACTGAGTGTGGGTTTTTTTATTTGGGTCAAACCCGCCGGGTTATAGTATGCTGCAAATGGACCATCTGCATAAGCTGCATACGCACCGCCCAGTGCAATTGCCTTTGCCCCTATGCCGTAAGTATCAACATTGCCAGCAAAGGCTATCGTTGACGGTAGCGTTAATAATGTTCCCAAAGAAAGAACTACAACTAACAACCAGCGTTTCATAACAAATCCCTCCTTTAAAAATTAATTTTTCCTACCTTTTCTACCAAAAAATATATTAAATGTCAATAAAAGTTATAGATTTTTAATGATAGTAAATTAGTGATATATGCTATTTTTTTGCTATTTTTTTAAAATTAATTTGATAGTTTAACGTATGCGTTAAGCTATCTTGGTATTGTTTGAGAGCTAAGTAGCAATTTATCCTTGTTGTGCTTAGGAATTATAATTATATTGAAATAATGTTTTAAAAATTTAAAGTAAAGCTCTCTTTTTCTTGACATGAAAGATAAAATTTTATAGATAAACCCTGCTGCCCCGATAGCTCAGTAGGATAGAGCACAGGATTCCTAATCCTGGTGCCGCAGGTTCGAATCCTGCTCGGGGCACCATTTTTTGTTGATTTGCAGCCAATCCCAAGACCCACCAAAAACCACCTTCAACCCCTCAAACCAAAATGGGGCTATTTTGGGACAAATTTTCTGGCAACAACCTATTGAATTGTACAAGACCTTTTTAGACTTTGTTTAGCTACACCTTTTTAAAAAATCTCTCAATCAGATAAAAATATGCAATACCGATATATTCCTTAATTGCAATAGAGGAATCTCTAAAATAGCCAATATGAGGAACAAATGAATAATAGCCATAGGATGTGTGATAAATTCTATAATCTGCTGGCACTGGCTGGGCTTTTATGCCAAATGATTTAAAAATTAACATACTGCGTGGCATGTGATAGGCGCTTGTGATTAAACATATTTTTGAGTGTTTAACGATTCTTTTGACAAACAGGGCGTTTTCAAATGTGTTTTTGCTTTTGTTATCCTCAATAATCATGTTGCCACCAACCCCTAATCTAACAAGAAAATTTTTCATCGTATAAGCTTCAGGATAGGCATTTTGACGCAACAGGCCGCCACTTACAATAATTGGTTTTTTGATGGATTTATAGACTTTTAAAGCTACAATCAATCGTTTTAGTGTTGAGCAGGAGGGAGCTGGCTTGTTAGTAAAGGCTTTTGAGTGGTATATTTGGCCGCCACCCAAAACAACGATGTAGTTGCAACTAAACGATTGTGGAAAATTGAATCGATTTTCAAGCGGGTTTAGAAGCATATCCTTTACTGGCTCGATAGATAAAAGATATGTTAAAAAAAGCGTAAAAATAAGCAGTATTTTTGCCGCTCTTAGCTTTTTTAAAAATAACAAGAGTAAAGTTATTATAAGCAAAAGCACAATAAAACCCGGTGGAACTAAGAAGTATCCTATCGTTTTTGAGATAAAAAAGATAAGTTTATAAAGCATCTTCAATGCTCCAGTTGATATCAGCTGTGGCTGTTTGTTTTAATGTGAAGCGATAGTTTTTGGGTAGCTGCTTTGATGCCTCTAATATAAGCTTCAAATAATTTTTGGCAGGTCTAGATATAAAATGCTCCTTTACAAAAGCGATATAGACTATCGCCTCTGTTTGAGAGTTTTTTGTTATTACGGGCAGTTTGATACGGCTGTAGCAGTCTGGGTATCCTTCCCATCTGTCAAGCTTTTTTAGATCTCTTTTGAAAATCTTAAGCAACCTGCCCCAGACCCTCCTGTTTGTCGATTTTTTTATATTTGCATAGGCAATATGGGGATTGTCTTTATCGTATCTGTTAAAGGTGATTGTATAGTGTCTGATATAGCCTGTTTTATTTTTTAATACAGCCACTTTTAGCTTTTTTAGGAGTTTTAAATTCATATTCGAGCCGTATGCAAAATAGTATATCATGTATTTAATCTGTTTTTTAATGCCTCTAATTCTTCTTTTATCTTGAGCAGTTTTTCTGTGTTTTTCTGGATTTCTCTTAGTTTTGTTTCAACTTCCTGCTCGTTTTGCTCTTTTAGGGCAAGCGATTTTTTTAACGCCTCATTGATTGAGTCGATTGTTAGTTGCAACTTGTCTTTTAGCTGATCTTTGAATGCAAAAGTGGTTTCCCTGACCCTTTTTGTTAAATCATATCTAACCCTGCCGCAATGCCTGTCAAACAGCTCTATGGTCGTTTTTTTGATATGTTTAGCTGCTATCCTTTTGCCGATAAAAAACGGCAGTTTTGTTCTAAAGGTGGTGGCAAAGATATTCAAAATTCCCATCTGATCCTCAAGCATAAAGTAAAAATCGCTTTTTTGAGATAGTTTTTCTTTGTCAATGTAGGCATTTAGCTCCACCTCAAACAGTTCTGATGCACTTTTAATGATTTGCTTTATCTTTGAGTTTATCTTTGAGGCTAAATCTTCATAAACCGCCTCAACCCTTTTTGATATTATGTCTGATTGTTGTTTTCTCCACTCTGAAAAGATTTCCATAATATAGCCGTTCATTTTTTGGGTCATTTGATTTTCGAATTCTTCTGTTGATAGTTTTTGTTTTGAAAGCTCATCATAATGTTTCTGCATGTTTTCAATTAGCTGTGGTAGATGGTCCTCTTTGAGCTTTTCTATCTCATCGTCAAGTTCTGCGTAGATTTTCTCTATGCGCTTATCTAAAATATAGCTGTATTCTTCAGCCTCATCTTCGATTGTTTTTATAAACCTGCTAAATTCATCTATTTTTGATTTTAACTGATCAACGGACAGTTTCTGGGTCTGTGTTTGAATTTTATAAGATGTAAGCTCATTGTTTATATGCCTAAGCAGCATATTTGTTGTAGATAAAGCTATGATGTTAAACCTCTCTGTTTCGATAAATCTATCAAGGTCTGTTTCTATTTGCTTAATATTTGAGCTTTCCAATTTTTGCGAATCTTTATTGAGCTTTGCCTCCAAAGCCTCTTTTGCAGAGACTGGATAGATTTTTACATCCCTTTTTGTGTATTCTTTAAGTAGATTCCTGTTGAACTCAACCACCTCTTGAAGTTCATCCTCTGAAACAATGTCGATTTTATTTAAAACAAAAAAGAATTTTTCCGTATAGGCTTTTGCGTTTTTTAAAAACTCTATCTCAGCCTCACCCAGTGGCGGATCGGGGCTCATAACAAATATTGCGGCATCGCAGTAGGGTAAAAAGTTGTATGCAACATCTGTGTTATGCTTAAAAACGCTGCCTATTCCTGGTGTATCAACGATTCTTATGCCCTTTTTTAAATATTCTGATGGATGATAGACCCACACCTCTTTGACATTGAGTTTGTTTTCTGGATTGTGTTTTTCTGTAACATAAATCGATACTTCATCAACTGGGATCTGTTTTGTTGATTTATCCATAAACTTTACAACTGCGTATTTCTCTGGGTTATATGAGATAATGGTAACAATTGAGGTTAATGGCAATATAGAAGAAGGCACGATTTTTTCACCCAGAAGGGCATTGATGAAAGTTGATTTGCCCCGTTTGAACTGTCCAATAATGACCAAGTTGAAATGTTCCTGAGTTAGTTTTTCGTAGGCTTTTTTTAGTTGCTTTGCATCTGGAGTAATCTTATTTAGCTTTTCAATGGTCAAATGAAGTTGATTTTTAAGCTTTTCCATAAAAACCTCCCCATCGATTTGTCATGGTAGAGGTTATCATCCCCTTTTAAAGGGGCTTTTTTAGGCTAACCTCATAGCCTTTTTTGAGAAATATATCAAATTATGGGGTATCTTCAAGCGTTGCTATTTTTCGTGCAAATATCAAAAACGCCGTATGGGCACTCATTACATCTTTGGGCCTTAATCTTTCTGGATTTGTTTTCCAGTCACGTTTTATTATCTCGCTTACCTCGATATCTATTAAAGGCAGTGTTTCCATTGCTTTGAGAGTCGATGAAACCTGATTGGTTGTTGGCACCAGAACCGCAAGCATCCTGCCGTTTTTTAATGTTTTGACAACATTGCTTAAATAAAGCCACGGCTCTTTAACATCTAAAAAGAACGCATCGGCTGTTTCAACTTCATCAAAACCTTCGGCTATATTGCGATGTTTTATTTCAATATTTCCATCAAGACCGATTTTTTTTAAATTTTTAAGGGCGTTTTTTATAAATTTTTCTTCTGCTTCATAGCTTATTAATTTTCCACTGCTGCCCACAATTGTTGCAAACACAGCACTCATTGCACCGCTTCCAATGCCGCTTTCTATAACGACGCTACCCGGTTTAACATCGAGTCTCAATGCAATGTATGCTGCATCTTTGGGATAGACGATCTGAGTTAGCCTATTAAGCTTAAACATAATAAAATCATAAAGCGTGGCAGGAAGAAGTAGATATTTGCGCCCAAGATGGGTCTTAACAGGGCTACCAAACGGTGTTGCAAGGATTTTATCTTTTTCGATATAGCCATGCTGGGTGGAGAATCTCTCAGGCATCGTTTCTATGTTGAAAATGTATTTTTTGTTTTTTTCAGGTTCAAGCAGGATGATTAAGTCGTTTGTTTTGGGTTTGTAGCTCATTTTACAAACTCAAACCTGTCCACATCAAACAGACCTTTATCGGTTAGTTTTAGATGAGGAATCACCTCAAGCGCCATAAACGAAAGCATGCCAAACGGACTTGAGAGGTTGCATCCAAGTTCTTGTGCCTTCTCTTTTATGATTTTTTCTTCCTTTAAAATTTCATCTGCCTTTTTATCCGAAACAATACCGCCCACAGGCAGTTTCAATATGTAGGTTTTTTTGCCATCGTAGACTGCCTGCCCTCCTCCTGCTTTAACTACAGTCTCTACAGCCACTTTTATTGCCTCATCGCTTGTGCCAACTGCAACAATGTTGTGGCAGTCATGGGCAACAGATGAGGCTAACGCTCCTTTTTTTAAACCAAACCCTCTGATTTTGCAAGCAGCTTTGTTGTTGTGTCCATACCTTTCAAAAACAGCAAGCTTGAGTGTATCTGTTTCTAAATCGTAAATCTCATCATCTGTTTCAATCTTATCTGTAATTAAAGAGCCGTTTTTGATGCCAATCGATAGGTTTTCTATGGCTATTTCTGGTGTTTCTATAGGTGTTTTTATGTTTATTGTGTGGTAGAATTGCTCATCGACTACTGGCTTTGTGCTGTCCTCTTTTAAAAGCTTTCCGTTTACGATAACATTAACAACATCAAAGTTTTTGTCAAACAGCACTAAATTAGCCCTATAGCCTTTCTCTATTTTTAAGAATTCATTAAAACCGTAATGCTTAAGGCCGTTGTAGCTTGCTGCCTTAAGTGCAATAATAGGCTTAACACCCAATGATATAGCCCTTTTTAGGTTGTAGTTCATATGTCCAAATCTAAATATATCCTCAACGGTTTTATCATCGCTGCAAAAGGCTGCATTGTCGGGATATTCTTCTAAAATTGAGTATGCTTTATCCTCAAGATGCTCTGCTGAGCCCTCTCTTAAAAACACAAAAAAACCCAGCTCTATTTTTTGTTTTAGCTCATCGTAGCTATAGCTTTCATGGTCGTTATCAACACCGGCAGCTTTGTATTTTTTAAGAGTTTCTAAATCGAGCATGGGGGCATGTCCATCAACACGTTTGCCTGCCTGTTTGGCTATCTTTATCATTTCTTTGAATTTTGGGTCGCCACCAACAACACCTGGCACATTCATCAACTCTCCAAGACCAACGACCCTATCGTTGTTTATGAGGACTGATACATCCTCAGGTGTGATTGAACCACCGCTTGTTCCAAACTCTGTGGCTGGCACGCAGGATGGGATGCTGAATTTTATCAATGCAGGTGAGCGTTTGGCGTTTTCTATAAAAAATTCAACACCTTTGATTCCTTTAACATTGGCGATTTCGTGGCAGTCTGCAACGGCAAACAGCGTGCCAAATGTTGCTATAGTTCTACCAAACTCCTCAGGCAGCATATAGCTGCTTTCGATATGGCAGTGGCAGTCGATAAGCCCCACGCTTAAATAGTTTCCATCTGCATCGATAACCACATCTGCATCAATCGGTGTTTGTGAAACTGTTTTTATTTTGCCGTTTTGTATGCCTACAGATGCTTGCCTGAATGTTAGGTTTTCATAGTCTGCTACAAGCGCATTATTTATCGCAAGATCCATTTAAACCTCCAGCGTTGCACCAACGCCTGCAAAGAAAAATCTATCTTTAAGCTTTGCATAAAGCTCAGCTGAAATTCTTAAACCCGTGCAGTGCGATGCGCCTAATTTCTGTATGTTGTATTGATCGATAACCTTAAGAGTTTCGTTTATTTGATCTTTTGTTGCAAAACCAAGGTGTGTGCCACCTAAAACAGCGTAAATCTCTTTTTGATTAGTTTTTTTGATGAAGTGGTTGAGGATATTAACGATGCCTGCATGAGCACAGCCTAAAATCACAACAAGCCCTTTTGAAGTTTCTATTGCCATCGAAAAATCATCCCATATTTCATCCTGAATAAGGTTGCCGTCTTTGTCTGGCGTTTTCATTTCTTTATCGATTTTTTCAAAAGCAGAGGTTCTTTCCACCTCACCGGATGAATAAACGCCTTTTTTTATCTCAAAAAACTCTCTTTTGAAGATGAAATTTGCACCCAGGCTTTGCAGGTAATCTTTGCTAAACTGAATACCAATATATTTTTTGATATTATCCTTAAACCAGAAGCGGGGTTTAAATATATCCGGATGAGCATAAACATCAAGCGGAGATTTGACTTTTAAAAGGTCTGCCATACCGCCAGTGTGGTCATAGTGTCCATGAGATATGTATAGAAAATCTATACTTGACAGGTCTTTTTTTAGAGCCATTGCGTTGTTTATTAAGGCTTTGCCCTGTCCTGTATCAAATAGGAAATTGCCCTGAGGCGTTTCAATATAGGCAGCAAAACCATGCTCACCAATAACATCAAACGGCACAAGTACACTGTTTTCTGCTAAAATTGTAATCCTTATCTCCATAGCCCACCTCCCTGCTTTTTAACTGCATACCATTTATGGTGTTTTTTTGTCAAGTTTAGCTTTTTGGCTCTTTTCTAATCAATAAAATTGCTTAAATTAATTGAAGTTTAAATTGTTTGGAGGTGATTATGGAAGAAGGGGTTGTTGTTGAAAGGTCGGGTCAGAAGATAGGTGTGTTGCTCAAAGAAAGTAGAGATGTTTTACGAGCTATTCCTCTTGGTAAGATAAGAAAAACAACAAAGATTTATGCCGGTGATAATGTTAAGGGTTTTGTTGATGAAACAGGAGTGTTTGTTATCGAGGAGGTTGAAGAACGCAGGAATCTTCTCAAAAGACCACCTGTTGCCAATGTTGATAGAGTGGTTGTTGTGGCTTGTGTGGGTAATCCACCTTTTAATCATTTTTTTTACGATGGTTTGTTAGCCGTTTATGATTATCTTGGATTTGATGTTATTGTTGTGTTTAATAAGATCGATGAACTGTCTTCTGAAAGTTTAAAAAAATTTTATCAGCTGAGAGATATTTACCAAAATGCCGGTTATGAGGTGTTTGGAGTAAGTGCAGAAACAAAAGAGGGGGTTGATGAGTTAAAAGGCTATTTAGATGGTTTTATTAGCGTTTTTGCCGGTCCTTCAGGTGTAGGCAAAAGCTCAATAGTTTCTTCCTTAACCGGTGAAAGTTTGAAAACCGGAGGAGTCAGTAGAAAAACAAGGCGAGGCAGGCATACCACAACAGCTGTAAAACTGATAGAGTTTGATAGAGGTTTTATAGCCGATACACCCGGATTTTCGCATGTTGATATAAATGCGTTTATTCCTTCTGATAAAATCAGACTGCATTTTAGGGAGTTTTTGAGATATCAATGTAGATTTTCTGATTGTAAACATATAAATGAGAGCGGGTGTGGCGTTAAAGAGGCCTTAAAAAACGGCAAAATTAGTTGCTTAAGATACAAAAGCTATTTAAAGGCCATGGGTGCTTTTGTTGACTGGCTTAATGAGGTGTGCTGATTATTTAAAAATTCTACCTGTATTGATCTGCCAGAGAATAAAATCAAAATAAAACGGCTCTATATCTATTGACTTGCAATAGTTAACAAGCTTTTGCTCTATTTCTAAATATTTTTTGGCTGACAGGCTTGAGGGTATTTTTTCTACAACGCCAAGTTCATTCAAACTTCTTAAAATATGCCTGTCAAGAATGGCAAGGTTGTTGCCTATATAGATGTTTCTTAAAAAGTGGCTTGCCTCTTTGTAGCCCATACCCTTAACATTTTTAACTAAAAAATTACGACACTGAATCGGGTTTTTAAACTGCTCTATTAATTCTTTTATTGTTGGTGTATTGTTTTTAATAAACTGTTTTTGAGCCAGAACAACATATTCAGCTTTGTGAAACCTGAAACGCACATTTTTGAAAACCTCTGCAAGCAGATCCTTATCTGCACTATACAAAAGCCCATTTTGATCTAAATATTCAACTATATCCCATGCTTTTTCTGCCTTTGATTGAGGTGTTAAAAGGCAAAAAACAAGTTCTTTAAAAACCTTATGTGGACTGTTAAAGGTTTGTTGAAATTCTAACTTCTTTTGTTCTATTTTGTCTTTTATCTGCTTGAGTGTGTTTTTGATTAAATCAAGATCCAATGGTTATCACGCTCCTTCTGTAGTAAATTTTGTTTTTCTTTAATTTAAAAACTCTGTATTTATTCTCTTTATGCACCATCTCTGCAACTTCAATAAAATCGTTGTTTTTTATTGTAATGTAATAAGATGTAGTCGTCCCATAAAACGGCAACTGTATAAATAAGGGTGAGAGTAAAACCTCTTTTTCAAATCCTATACCGGTGTTGGGCAAATTATGTGTGGTTTTTGTTGTATCTTTGAGTTTTAAAAACACTTCTTTCTTTGAAACTTTTGCTTGCACGATATCTTTAACAATTTGTTTTATCTTTATACATTTTGACCAGTTGGAGTTTAGAAAAGCATTGCTTAAGGAGTATAAGCCTTTTGAAAGCCGAGTGAGTTGATAGGTTATATTTGAAAAATAAAATAATGTATCGTTTTTGCCAAAAATCAGGTTAAAACCATTAAATCTATGGGCATTATTGAAAAGCCAACAAATATATAATTTTATATTTTTGCTCTCAAAAAATTTTTTTATAATCAAACCTCGTGAGAGTGCTTTATCATTAACTTTCGATGGGTCTCTGTAATTTGTCAGAAATGCTATTTTACCGTCTGTATCTACACCAATCCAGCTTCCTCCTTCTTTCAAATCAATGCCTCTTAAAATACCCTTGTCTTTTTGAATTTGAAGTGGTTTAAATTTTCTTGATAGCTCTTCATCTCGATTGCCTATTACTATGAGATTTATACCTGCTTTTGGTTTAATATAGAAGCCGTAAACACACATGGTTTTAGATTATAGAAGTTCAAGCAAATGTCAATAAGGGATTGTGTGTTGAATTTTGAGAAATTAAAATTATATTATAGATAATCATATATTAAAAAGTAGGAGGTGTGAAATGCGGCGAGTGGTAGTGGTGTTGGTGGGTATTTTGTTGTTTGTGCAGAGTAGCTTTGGTTATTCAATAACCAAAGCCCAAATTACAGGATTTTCTGCAAACGGTAGTTTTATTTCGGGGTGGTATTGGTTAAGGGGCAATGGCCAATACGCTAAATGGAAGGTGAAATTTAACCGTCCTATAGCTAAACCTATTGCTGTATTGTGCTTTGATGCGCTATCAACAAACACTTATAATGGAGGGCCGGGTTTTAATTCTTATTTAATATTAACAAGACCTATAAAAAAACGTGTCATCTTTAAAAACGAGTGCAACTGCATAAGGATCTTTAGAATAAATCACTCTCCAAAAGGCATATGTTATAAGAGTCATGGTTGTGTGCTTGTGAAGGTTGGAGCTATAAAGCCTATGAAAAAGGGTAATTTTACTTACTATAACTCCCCTGGAATGGATGTAGTAATCGAATACCATGGAGGACATCACACAGCATTAAAAAAATCCTCTCTTCAGGTTTACTATTTAACTCAGTGAATTTTGGTGGCGTAAGCCACCTTTTCCTTATTGCAAAATTCTTAAAATTGGATTATAGTTATTAATTAGGAGGTTAAATTTACCTAAAGGTGGGGTATGTTAGCCAAAAGGATTATACCATGTCTGGATGTTAATAAAGGCAGGGTTGTTAAAGGAATCAATTTTGTTGAGTTGAGAGATGCAGGAGATCCTGTCCAGCAGGCTGTTGTTTATGATAAACAGGGTGCAGATGAGCTTGTCTTTTTAGATATAACAGCCACTTATGAGGAGCGCAAAACCATTATAGATGTTGTTGAAAAAACCGCCTCTGTGGTTTTTATGCCTCTGACGGTGGGTGGTGGCATAAGAGGCATAGATGATATAAGGGCTTTGCTTAAGGCTGGAGCTGATAAGGTATCTATAAATTCAGCTGCCGTAAAAAATCCCGATATAATCAATGAATCCAGCAAGATATTTGGATCTCAATGTATTGTGGTTGCAATAGACGCAAAAAGAACCAAAAACGGCTTTGAGGTATTTATAAAAGGAGGCAGAGAGCCTACAGGTATCGATGCAATTGAGTGGGCAAAAGAGGTTCAGCAAAGGGGAGCAGGAGAGATTCTTTTAACAAGCATAGACGCAGATGGCACCAAAGACGGTTTTGATATAGAACTACTAAAGGCTGTATCAACTGCTGTTGAAATTCCTGTTATTGCAAGTGGTGGTGCTGGCAAACCCAAACACTTCTTGGATGTGTTTAAACAAACTGAGGTTGAGGCTGCATTGGCTGCATCTATTTTTCATTTTGGTGAGTATTCTATAGAAGAGGTAAAGGCATTTCTGATAAATGGAGGCATTAATGTCAGAATATAGATTTGCATTACTTGTTATGAGTGATTCAAAATCAAAGAATCCGCAAGAAGATAGGGTTGCTCCTGTTGTTGAGGATGTTATTAAAACAATAGGTGGCAGGCTGATAAAGTTTGAGATTATTCCTGATGAAAAGGAGCTTATAAAGAAAAAACTGGTTGAATTTTCACAGGATGATGTGGATGTTGTTCTAACAAGTGGTGGAACAGGCTTGTATCCACGAGATGTTACACCTCAGGCAACAAAGGAAGTTTTAGATTATGAAATCCCAGCAATTCCTCAGGCGATACTTATCAATGCATTGCAAAAAACCAAAAGAGCAATGCTTTCAAGAATGGTGGCAGGTGTAAGGGGTGATGTTTTGATTATAAATCTGCCGGGTTCGCCAAAGGCAGTAAAAGAGGATCTTGAATATATAATTGATGTTTTAGATCACGCTATAGATAAACTAAAGGGCGATGCAACGCCCTGTGGTTAAAGGGAGGTTTTTTATGGAGATTAGCAGAGAAAAATATGCCGAGGTTGTTAGTTTTCTAAAGGATCAGCTCTTAAAAAAGGGCTTGGTAAAGGATGCGGTAGATGTTTTTATTAACTCCTCTTTGAAATATTCAAAGGTTGAAAGCTTCCTTGAGAAATTCACACTTGATTCACTTAGGGATATCATTGCCGAAAGCATCGATTTTATATTGGTCAGACAGAATAAAGTTAAACTTGATATACAACCAAAACAGATAGGAGAGAAAAAGTACACACAGGTTAAGCTACTGTGCGATAACAATCCATTTGTTGTAGATAGTATTACCTCAATTATTAACAATCTCAATGAATTTTATATAGAGTTTTCTCTGCAGCCGATTTTTGTTGTTGGAAGGGATGAAAACGGCAAGTTGACACAGATTGAATCACCCCATGAAAGCGGCAATAAAGAGCTATATCTGTATTTTCTTTTAGATGCTATTAGTGATATTCAGCAGGATAAACTCAAAGCGGATATCCTTAATGCTGTAGAGGAGAGTTTCTTAGCAGTAGAGGATTTTGAAAATATGGAAAAGCGGGTTAAGGATATAGCAAGAAAGCTCAACGACCCGATTTATCTTAAAAAGATTAGTGAAAAGGAAACAGAAGATATAAAGGAATTTTTGATATGGCTTTTGGACGGCAATTTTATCTTTCTGGGCATCAGAAGCTATAACCTTTATCATGAAAACGACGATATCTTTATTGAGCTTGATAAAAACAGCTGTTTTGGAATTTTAAGAAAAACAGAAAAATCACTTTTTAAAGAAAAGATATCCATAAAACAGCTACCCCAAACTGCTTTAGAAACGGTCAAAAGTGGCGAGGTGATGGTTATTGATAAAACAAATTCAAAAAGCAATGTTTACGACACCCGTCGCATGGATTATATAGCTATATCCGAGTTTGATAAGGATTTAAAGGTAGTAAAAAGACATATAATCATCGGTTTATTTACACCAAAAGCCTTAAAAGAGCAGGCAAGCAATATTCCGTTTTTGAAATCAAAATTGGATAGAATTCTATTTGAAGAGAATGTTGTTGAGGATTCTTTTGAGTATAAGCATATGATTGATATTTTTAACACTATGCCAAAGGATGACCTTTTTATAACACCTGCGGAAAACTTAAGAATTATACTTGAGGAACTTCTCACCTGCGAAACCGAAGAAAGGATAAAAATCTTAACAAGACAGACAAACCTCGTTCACGGCGTCTATTTGGTAGCGGTTTTACCGGTTAAGTTTTATTCGCAGAAAAACCTTGAGACTTTTAATAACTACTTAAGTGAAACATTGAATACTGACGATATAGAATACAGGGTGATAACCCAAAGCCCTCGCATTATGAGGGTGCATTACTATTTGATTTTTTCAAGGAATAGAAAGCCGCAGATAGATATAGAAGCCATAGAGAAGAAACTCAAAGAGATTGTCTCAAGCTGGAAGGATAACTTCAGAAATCTCCTTATAGAAAAATATGGAACAGGAAAGGCTTCCTATTTTGTTAATTCATATCTCAATAGTTTTAATGATGAATATATTTCAAAAACCACTCCAGAGGAAGCTATCTTTGATGTAGAGCACTTTGAGTCTTTATTTGAGGATGAAAAACCCAAGGCTGATATCTATACACAGGGTGAAAATGTTTTTTTCAATATATACTCACTTAACAAATTACCGCTTTATGAGATTCTACCGAAGCTTGACAATATGGGTTTGAATGTGCTTTATGAGGATTTTGTTAACATTAAAGTTAAAGATAAGCATGTCTATATACAAAGGTTTTCTATTGATGCAACGGGATTTGCTAAGAATCAAAGAGATGAGCTGTTTAGAACAATAAAGAGAAACTTTGATGCGATCTATTCTGGAGTAGTTGAAGACGATAAACTTAATAAATTAACAACATTGGCTGTTATGGATTATGAATATATCGATGTGTTGAGGCTACTTGGCAATTATCTGATGCAGGTTAACTTTCAAATCAAGAAAGCCTCGATAATCAATGTTCTAAATAAATACCCTGAGATTGCAAAGCTGCTTGTTGAGTATTTTGAGAGAAAATTTTCTCCTCTGCTTAAAAACAGAGAGCTTGAAAAGTTCCATTCAATGGTTAAGGATGCCATTGAAAAGATCAATGATATTCATGAATATAGAATCGTTAGTTCTCTGTTGAATATTATAGAGAGCACACTAAGGACAAACTTCTATAAAAAAAGCAGGCAGTATCATTACATCTCAATCAAAATCGATTCATCCAAAATTCTTACTATGCCATCGCCCAGACCTATGTATGAAATTTATGTGCATTCAGCATTTATGGAGGGTTGTCATCTACGTGGCGGCAAGGTTGCAAGGGGTGGTATACGCTGGAGCGACAGAAAGGATGATTTCAGGCTTGAGATTTTAGGTTTGATGAAAACGCAGATGGTCAAAAACGCTGTTATAGTGCCTGTGGGCTCAAAAGGCGGATTTATCGTCAAAAAGCAGGCAAAAAACAGAGATGAATGGATAGAATTAGGCAAATTTGCCTACAGAACACTTATGAGAGGTATGCTGGATATAACGGATAACATTGATGATAATAACAACGAAGTCAGGCCAACCGATGTTGTTTGCTGGGATGAGTTTGACCCATATCTTGTTGTTGCAGCAGATAAGGGAACAGCCACATTTTCAGATATTGCAAATGAAATCAGCGAGAAAGAGTATAATTTCTGGCTAAAGGATGCATTTGCAAGCGGCGGTAAACACGGCTATGACCATAAGGAGATAGGTATTACAGCACGGGGTGCATGGCAGTGTGTTGAGCGTCATTTCAGAGAGATGGGTAAAAATGTTTTTAAGGATACCTTTAGCGTGGTTGGCATAGGCGATATGAGTGGTGATGTTTTTGGAAACGGCATGCTATACACCGACAAGATTCTGCTTAAAGCTGCTTTCAACCACATAGAGATCTTTGTTGACCCCAACCCTGACCCCGATGTTTCATTTAAAGAGAGAAAGAGGCTGTTTGATAGTGGTTTAACATGGAAACATTACAACAAGAAACTGCTTTCAAAAGGTGGATTTATTGTTGATAGAAATGCTAAGTCTATAAAACTCACCAAAGAAGCCAAAAAATTTTTGCAGACCGATATAGATGAGGTTTCAGGTGAGGAGTTGATAAGACTTATATTGCAGGCAGATGTGGATCTGTTGTGGAACGGCGGAATCGGCACTTATGTAAAGGCATCCACAGAAACAAACGAAGATGTTGGCGATAGACTTAATGATGCTGTAAGAATAGATGCCACCCAGCTTAGAGCCAAGATTGTAGGTGAAGGTGGAAATTTAGGTTTAACACAGAAGGCACGCATTGAATATGCACTACGCGGTGGAAGACTCAATACAGATGCCCTTGATAATTCAGCTGGTGTTGATATGTCTGACCATGAAGTTAACCTAAAAATTCTATTAAGTGATTTAATGAAAGATGGTGTATTAAAAAGCTTAGATGAACGCAACAAGATGCTTAAGGATTTAACAGATGAGGTTACACACAGGGTGCTAACGCATAACTATATGCAGAGTTTTGCCGTAAGCCTTGATGAAATGAGATCAAAGGATGAGCCTGACATCTTTTTTGAATTAAACAACTTCCTCCAGCAAAAGGGCGTGCTCCATAAGAAGGATTACCCATTCCCCGACAGAAAAGAGCTTTCTGTTAGGATTTCAAAGAATATTGGCTATACAAGACCTGAACTTTCTGTTATGTTAGCTCTGAATAAGATGTTTATATACGATCAGCTACTTAAAAGCAGGGTATTTAGTGAGGATACTATTGAACAGTATGCTGTTATGTATTTCCCTCCAACTATTAGGAAGAATTATGCAGACTACATCGTAAAACACAGATTGAGAAACGAGATAGCGTTTACATTTATGGTGAATTTGATTATCAACAACAACGGTGCAACAAGTCTTTTAAAGATCCATATGCTTACGGGTCAGGATTTTCCAAATATTATGAAATCGATGATTTTCTCATACGATGTTTTGGATATCCTGAATTTAAGAAACGAGCTGTTTGAGTATGAGAATAAAATCCCTCAGCAGGACATATATCGCATCTCGTTGGATATGTTTAATATGATTAACGATTTCACGATTAACGAGATCTATATGTTTAGGGATAGCGTATCGCTTGACACAAAAAAGGAGGAAGAGGTTAAAAAGTGGCTTGAGGATTACTACGCCTGCTGTGTGGAAAATGGATTATATGCGGCTGAATACCAGAAGAAAACAGAAGGGCTATCAAAACTTATAGATGAAGATCTAGCAAAGAGGATCGCTCGTCTCTATTTTGTAGATAAATTTATACCTGCTTATCACATAGCTCGCCTTTTGGGTAAGGATATAAAAACAGCAACAGAAGCTATAGCAGATGTTGAGGAGAAGTTTGGCTTTGGTAAGCTTATGAGTTATATCAATTCTATACATATTGCCAATGAATGGGATAGAATGGCTCAATTTTCTATTATGAGAAACTATACACTTGCCAAGATAACAATGGTTATTAAGCTGATTAAGGAGTTTAATCGTGATATAAAGGCTATGATTAATTCCAAGAGAGAGTTCTACGATGAGTATATTACGGATTTAAATACGATAATGGGTATTAAATCAACAAACCTTCATCCTGCAATGCTGCTTTATGATAAGTTGCAAAGAATAATTGGATAAAAGTTAAAAGGCAATAAAAAAAGCCGCCTTTAAAAAGGCGGCTTTTTGTTTTTTTGCTTAAAATTTAGCCTACAACGATCAACTGATACCCATCATCTAAATATTTAACTACAGATACATGATTTTCAAGGTCACCGATAATAGGTAAGCCTTCCTTTTCTGCTGCTTCAAGGCTGCCTGTAGCAATTGCACAACCCCTGCATACAGCTGTGATAGCAGGTTTTGCAGCCTTGTAAAGCTCATTTAAAGGGTGAGAGCTATCTGCCATCTTTAGTGGAACCTTTGTTGCATCGCCTTCTAAAATCACTTTTACATCGTATCCATTGCCCCTTAGATCCTTGATGTTTAAAAACAGATGATACATCTTCATTGTTTCATCCGGATTTTCTACAACATAAAACAGGATCTTTTTCATTTCAATATCCTCCTTTTTATTCACTAAAATTGATTTCTTTGAAACTCTTGCCAGAGAAATCCTTTGCCAATCTCATCTTGCCGCCAGCAAGCAGTGTTTTTCTTTCGCGCTCTGTTAAGTTGTAGGTCAACGGTATTGAGATGTTCTTTGTTTCATCTATAAGCAGAACCTCTTTTGTATCGTTTATTAGTGCTTTTCTTATATCTGGAATCTTGATTCTGTCGTTTTGGTCGATTTTGTCGTAATCATCTGGGTTCTTGAATATCAAAGGCACTATACCGAAGTTAATGAGGTTTGCCCTGTGGATTCTTTCAATGGCTTTTGCTACAACAACTTTGACACCTAAATACATTGGACATAAAGCAGCATGCTCTCTTGATGAACCCTGACCGTAGTTGTCGCCACCCACTATGATGTTGTGGATGCCCATCTTTTTATTTTCAAGACATCTCTTGGCAAATGTTGGATCCCTTTTTACAAAAACATATTCAGCGTATTTTGGCACATTGGATCTGTATTTTAATAAATCACCTGCAGGCATAATATCGTCTGTTGTAATCTTGTCGCCAAATTTTCCTGTTATCTGGCCGATTATATCCTTTGGTAGAGGCTCTCCGCTTGGTGGATCAACAATGTTTGGACCTTTGTAGAGTTGAATGGTTTTAGCTTCCTGAGGATCTGCAGGTGGAAGAAGCATGCTGTCATCAATTGTGAATTTTTCTGGAATATCCACATGCGGATATTTGATGCCGAATTTTGTTTCAAGATCTCTTGGGTCTGTGATAACGCCTGTTAAAGCACATGCTGCTGCAGTTTCTGGTGAAACGAGGTAAATTTTAGCAGTAACCGTGCCGCTTCTGCCGTAGAAGTTTCTGTTGTTTGTTCTAATAGAGACAGCGTTGTTTCGTGGAGCCTGACCAGCGCCTATACAGAAGCCGCATGCAGACTCAAGTATTCTAAATCCTGCTGCAACAATATGGGAAAGTTCACCCTCATCAGCAAGCATCCTTAGAACCTGTTTTGAACCCGGTGCATAACCGCAGCTGACATTGGGATTTGTAACCCTTCCCTTTACTATCTCAGCAACTGTTTTACCATCCTTGTAGGATGAGTTTGTACAGCTTCCGATCATAACCTGATCAACAGGTGTTCCCTCGATCTCCCTTACAGTTACAACATTGTCAGGGTTGTGAGGTTGAGCAATCATCGGCTCAAGTTCGCTTAGATTAATCTCAATAACTCTGTCGTAATTGGCATCGCTGTCTGCCTCAAGTGGAATCCACTGATCACCTCTACCCTGAGCCTCAAGGAATCTCTTTGTCTGTTCATCGGATGGGAAAACGCTTGTTGTAACGCCAAGCTCAGCCCCCATGTTTGTGATTGTGCCTCTTTCTGGCACTGTCAGAGTTTTTACGCCATCTCCAAAATACTCTACGATCCAGCCAACATTACCTTTTGTTGAAAGAATTTGAAGGAGTTTTAAAATAACATCCTTTGCAGAAACCCACGGTCTGAGTTTGCCTGTAAGCTTTACACCCAAAATCTTTGGTCTTGGCAGATAAAATGGCATACCAGCCATAGCTGCAGCTACATCGAGTCCGCCTGCACCGATAGCGATCATACCAATACCGCCACCGGTTGGTGTGTGGGAATCCGAACCAAGTAGTGTTTTACCTGGTCTTCCTACCCTTTCGATGTGAACCTGATGGCAGATACCGTTTCCAGCTTTTGATAGATAGAGTCCGTACTTTTTTGCAAATGTCTGAAGGTAGGTGTGGTCATCAGCATCCTCAAAACCCATCTGAATGGTTTTGTGATCGATGTAGCTGACCGACACCTCTGTTTTAACCCTGTCCACACCCATCTGCTCAAACTGCAGATCAGCCATCGTACCTGTAGCATCTTGTGTGAGGGTTTGATCTATTTTGATGCCTATTTCATCACCGCTGAAGAGATCACCATCCACAAGATGCTCTTTCAAAATCTTTTGTGCAACGGTTAGACCCATCGTAAACCTCCTACTAAATAGTAAATTTTAAATTTTGTTTGCTTTTTAGCCGTGAAACTTATATCATTTTAGACAGTAAAAAGCAAAAGTTTTTTGGTTTTTTAGGGGGTAGCAATGGAAAAGATAAAGGTTTTGGTTGTAGATGACTCACTTATATCAAGAAAATATTTGACACGTATTTTAGAAGAATCTGGGAAAATAGAGGTTATCGATACAGCGAAAGACGGTCAGGAGGCTATAGAGAAAGTAAAGGCTCTAAATCCGGATGTTGTTACACTTGACATAGAGATGCCCAGACTCAACGGCCTTGAGGCTTTAAAAATAATAATGAAAGAACATCCTACACCTGTTGTAATGGTTAGTAGTTTAACAAAAGATGGAGCAAAGGAGACATTGGAGGCTTTGCGGCTTGGTGCCGTTGATTATATATCCAAGCAGGATGTGCTTTCATTTAAAACTACGGCAAAAGAGGCAAGGCAACTTCTTATAGATAAAATTGTTGCAGCTAAGGATTCTCGTATTAAAGGGCGAGCTTTAAGGGGTAAGGTTACAACTGCAAAAGCTCAGGAAGAGGCAAAACCAGCCCCTACTCAGAAGAGAAAATTAGAAAAAATGAACATTAAGGTTGTTGCAATTGCAGCATCAACCGGTGGACCTGTGGCGCTTGAGAAGGTCTTTAGCGGTCTGCCTTTGCTTGGTGTGCCTGTAATGATTGTTCAGCATATGCCTAAAACCTTTACCGGTGTGTTTGCAAACTCTTTGAGTAAGGTTTCAAAGATAAAGGTTAAAGAGGCAGAGGATGGTGAAGAGCTTAAAATAAATCAGGGCTATCTTGCACCTGGTGGCATGCAGATGACAGCTCAAAAAAGCGGCTCACGTTATCTTGTTAAGGTCTCAGATAAACCCAAAACAATTTATACTCCCAATGCCGATGTGATGTTTAGCTCTGTTGCAGAAACCTTTGGCGATAAAGCATTATGTGTTATTATGACGGGAATGGGTGATGATGGTTTTAAGGGGTTGCAGCTTGTAAAGCAAAAAGGTGGAGTTATAATAGCTCAGGATAAGGATAGCTGTGTTGTGTGGGGTATGCCAAGAAAACCCACTCAAACAGGACTTGCAGATTTTGTTGTGCCGCTGGATGAGATTGCATCAACCATATCAAAAATTGTATTGGGTAGATAAAGATGCCTGAAATCCTATCTCAGGAAGAGATAGATGCGCTTTTAACCAATTTAGATAAAGATGAGCTTGTTGAAGAGACCCCCGAAGAAACTGTAGAAGAGATTGTAGAGCCCAAAAAGATCTCCCTTTATGATTTCAAGCGGCCCGATAAGGTATCAAAAGAGCAGATCAGGGCTATAAAAAACCTCCATGATAAATTTTCACGGAATTTTTCCAGTAAGCTGTCTGCATTTTTGCGCTCCATTGTTGAGATAGAGGTGGTCAGCGTAGATCAGATGACCTATGCGGAATTTGTGCTTTCTTTATCAAATAATGTTAGTTTCAATGTTATTAGTCTTGCTCCGCTTGATGGAAACGGTGTTTTTTCTTTAGAGCCAGATATAGGCTTCGCACTTGTCGATAGACTGCTTGGTGGAACGGGTGAGTCTAACAATCTCAACCGTATGTTTACAGATATTGAGCAAAGCATCCTGCTTGATGTTGTAAAGCAAGCTATGGAAGAGATGAGGGTAGCCTGGGAGCCGATAATGGATATCTCATTTGAGGTGGTTTCTCAGGAG
Organism: Hippea jasoniae; assembly: GCF_000744435.1. Lineage (NCBI taxonomy): Bacteria > Pseudomonadati > Campylobacterota > Desulfurellia > Desulfurellales > Hippeaceae > Hippea > Hippea jasoniae. The sequence continues at coordinate 58,936 of NZ_JQLX01000016.1, read as the reverse complement.
TCAAGCCCCAATGTCGTGCAGATTGTGGCACCTTCAGAAATTGTTGTTTTGGTTGTTTTTGAGGTTAAACTTGGTGAGGCAAGCGGAATTATCAATTGGTGTTTACCTGTTATTGTACTTGAGCCTGTATTGAGTAAAATCGGCACACATGATATACTTGCTCGCTCAAAGAAAGCTTCAGAGGATAGAACGGAAGATATCGCAAGGGTTTTAAAAGAGGTGCTTGTTGATATTGACTTTAGATTGGGCTCTACCGTTATGAAAGTAGTGGATTTTTTGGAGCTATCCGAAGGGGATTTACTTATCTTGGATAAGAAAACCACAGATGAGCTTGATGCCTATTTAAACGGCGTTGATAAATTTAAGGTGATGCTTGGCAAAAAGGGAGAGAATAAGGCGGTTAAGATTCTTAAAATTTTAACTTAAGGGGTTTGCTATGGCTGATGAGCTTTCTCAGGATGAGATTGATCAGCTGTTTGGTGGCACAGACGAGTCTGATAATGCAGATAATCAGGTTAATGAAACAGCCAAGAAGCTATTTGATTTATTGAATGCCTCTTTGGAGGAGGTTTTAAAAACCGCCTTTTCGCTTGAGGTTGTATCCAAGTTTATCGACTTAAAACTTTCTAATAAAGACGATATAGCTACTGAGAATAAGATTTCTGTAAATATAGAACTATCCAGTGAAGATAAAAGTGTTTTGCTTGTAGCTTTGATTGATAAGCGATTTGCCTCAATTCTTTCGGATCTGATGCTTATGGGGCCGGGTGAGGCAAAAGATGAGTTAACCGATGAGGATTTAGATGCTCTCAAGGAGCTTTTCTCTCAGGTTTTTGGCAATCTATCAACCGTTGTAAAAGAACAGATTCCCGTGGTTTTGGAGTTTGCTGTTAAGGATGCATCACTTGAGGTTGGTGAATTTAGCCAGGATAACTACTATTGTGCTCAATACGATATAGCCCTGCCAAATATAGAGGATGGAACAATTGAGATCTGCGCTGATAAGTCTTTGATGGATGATATTTTTAAAAAAGAGGAAACACAAGAAGAAGAGCCTCAAGAGGTGCCCTTTAGTGATGTAGAGGAAGCAACAGTTGTAGAGCAGCCCAAAGAAACTCCTGCACCAGCAGAGGTTTCTGTTTCTGCCAAAAATTTAGACCTAATAATGGATATAGACCTTGAGGTCAAGATACGCATCGGGGAAAAGCAGATGCTGATAAAGGATATCCTTGATCTAAAGGATGGTTCTATTATTGAGCTTGATAAAAATATAGAGGAGCCGATGGATATACTTGTAAATGGCAAGGTTGTAGCCCAGGGTGTGGTTGTTGTGGTTGGTGGAAAATTTGGTGTCAAAATAACAAAAATTCAGACAAAAGAGCAAAGAATAAAATCATTGGGTGGTTGATATGGAGATTATGAATATTGCAACATGCAGGGTGGATTTTGGCAATCCTACTAAAGGGCAGGAGAAAGCTATTATAGAAATTTTAAAGATGAAAAACATAGCTGTGGTGGGTTTAAGCCCAAAACCCAACAGACCCAGCTATGATGTTGCAAAATTTTTGCTCCAGAACGGTTATAACATAATCCCCGTTAGACCTGCTGTTAAAGAGATATTTGGTCTGAAATGCTATGCAGATTTAGAAAAGATAGATCAGCCCGTTGATGTTGTGGATGTTTTCAGAAGAAGCGAATATGCCGAAGAAATAGCAAAAAAAGCAGTTAAAATTGGCGCAAAGGCGTTGTGGCTACAGGAGGGTGTGGTATCCGAAGAAGCTTACAAAATAGCATCAGAAGCTGGCTTGATTGTTATTATGGATTACTGCTTAAAAAAAGCTCTTATTCGATATAAAGATAGGCTCAATGGATAAATTCGTTATAGAAGGACCAAATTCACTAAAAGGAGAGGTTACCGTTAGCGGCTCAAAAAACGCCTCTCTGCCCATGATGGCTGCAGCAATTCTAACAACAGAAGATGTTATTTTGCACAATGTGCCAGACCTTAAAGATATTGCCACGATGTGCAAGCTGCTTGTTGAACTTGGGTGTAGATGTAAAAGGGAAGATAAAACTATTGTGATAAACTGCTCCAATTTAGACTCAAATAAAGCGCCGTATGAGCTTGTAAAAACAATGAGAGCCTCCATTCTTGTCCTTGGTCCTTTGATGGCAAGACTGCATAATGCTGAGGTTTCCCTGCCTGGGGGATGCGCCATCGGTGTAAGGCCTGTAAACTTTCATATAGATGGCCTTAGGGCTCTATCTGCGGATGTAAAAATCGAAAACGGCTATATTGTTTCTACAGCAAAAAAACTCAAAGGCGGTAGTATCTACTTTGATATTCCATCTGTTACAGGCACAGAGAATCTTATGATGGCGGCAACTTTAGCAGATGGAGAAACGGTCATGAAAAATGCAGCCAAAGAGCCAGAGGTTGTTGACCTTGCTAAAATGCTGATTATGATGGGTGCAAAGATAGATGGTATAGGTGACTCAATCATTAGAATAGATGGGGTAGATAAGCTTAGCGGTGTTGAATATACCGTAATGAACGATAGAATTGAGGCTGGCACTTTGATGGTTGCTGCTTTAGCTACATCATCTGAGGTAACCATCAAAGGTATGCCGATTTATGCAATGGATGCCATAGTTGATAAGTTTAAGGAGATTGGTGGAAAGATTGAAATTATCGATAAGGATGTGGCAGTTGTTGGGGGCAAAACAATAAAACCTACAATAATCAGCACGGCTGTTTATCCAGGCTTTCCAACAGATATGCAGGCTCAATTTATGGCGGTATTGTCGTTGGCGGATGGTAGCAGCATTATTAAGGAGACTATATTTGAAAACCGCTTTATGCATGCAGCAGAGCTCAACAGGCTTGGTGCTAATATCGTAATCTCAGGCAATGAGGCTGTTGTAAACGGTGTTGATAGATTTGTTGGGGCTACTGTGATGGCCACCGATTTGAGGGCATCGGCAAGCCTTGTTATTGCGGGATTGGCAGCAGAGGGCAAAACAGAGGTCTTAAGGATTTACCATCTCGATAGAGGATATGAAAAGCTTGAGGAAAAACTTTCAAACCTTGGGGCTGTAATAAGGAGAGAAAAAGAGTGATAACCATAGCACTGCCAAAGGGCAGATTGATGGAGGAAACCATAGAGGTTTTCTCAAAAGCCTCAATTAATGTTGAGATACCCACATCAAGGAGGCTTTATTTCTACGATAGCTCGTCCAATTATAGATTTCTTATTGTGCGTGCTCAGGATGTGCCCACTTATGTTGAACGAAACGCAGCAGATTTGGGCGTGGTGGGCAGGGATGTGTTAAACGAAAACGCAAGCGATCTGTTTGAGCTTGTTGATTTAAGTATCGGCTACTGCAGAATGGTTGTGGCAGCAAAAGATACAGAGTGTTTTAAGAAAAACAGCACAATAAGGGTAGCTACAAAGTTTGTTAATATAGCAAAGAGGTTTTTTGCTCAGAAAAGACTCAATGCCGAAATTATAAAACTATACGGTTCGATTGAGCTTGCCCCACTGCTTGGTATTGCAGACTGTATAGTGGATATTGTTTCAACAGGCAGGACGCTTAAGGAAAACGGCCTTAAGGTGGTTGAGGAGATCTTTGAATCCACAGCTGTTTTGGTATCAAATCGGGTTGCCTTCTATACCAAAAACGAAGAGATATCACAATTCATTGAACTGTTAAAATGAAATCGATTATCGATATACTTACATTTTATAAGGGTTTGGGTGTTGAATATATGAGGAGCATAAATATACACACAAAGGAGGATATTTTTAGGCAGCTCAAACAGGAAGCTGAACATTGTAGGAGATGTGAGCTTTATAAAACAAAAACCAAAACGGTATTTGGTGAGGGAAGTTTTGATGCAAGCCTGATGTTTGTTGGTGAGGCGCCAGGAAAAGATGAGGATATACAGGGAAGGCCGTTTGTAGGAAGAGCGGGCAAACTACTGCGTCAGCTTTTAGATGATGTGGGTATAGATAAAAACGATATCTATATAGCCAACTGTTTAAAATGCAGACCGCCTGCAAACAGAGACCCTTTGCCGGATGAGCTTGTAGCCTGTTTTGGATTTTTAAAAAAGCAAATTGAGCTTATAAAACCTAAGGTTATTGCAACACTGGGCAGATACTCAACTTATGAGCTAACAAATCAGAAGGCGGCTTTGGGTATGCTGCGTGGCAGGGTGTTTGATTATCACGGTATAGCTGTTGTGCCTTTGTATCATCCAGCCTACCTTTTAAGAAACCCCAAGGCAATCGATATTTTTCTTGATGATTTAAAGAAAATTAAGTCGTTGTTGGAGCAATGAGGAAGTTAATTGCAATAATAATTCTTCTTTTTGCGATAAACAGCTATGGTGCTGATATACTCTATATTGCACCGTTTGGTGGCTCATTCAACGGCTATGCAGAACAGCTTTTAGATGGTTTGAAGCTATCTTTAAATAGCCAGTTAACTATAGAGACAGCAAACTCAAACGATAATCTGACAAAGGTTTTGGAAAGAAAAAAAAGCTATGTTGTTGTTGGACCGTTTTTTGAGCAAGCAGCAAAAGCTGTGATAGATCAGCTATGCAATAAAAATATACTTGTTATTCTGCCGTTTTACAAACCGAAAAAGGTATGCGGTAATGTTGTCTTTTACGGTTACGATCCGCTTGCAGCAGCAAGACAGCTTTCAGAGAAGGTATGCTCTATCAATAGTGGCAGAATTGCTGTGTTTTACTCTTTTGGAAAACTATACAAAAAAGAGAGGGATATTTTTTTAAGTTCACTGTCGTATTGCAACAAAGAGGCAGAGTATGTTGAGGCTATACCTTCATTTATAAACCTTATAGATAGTTTCATTAAGGATTTTTTTGGCGTAGAGGAGGTTAAAAAGGTTGCAGGTATTACAAGGGGAAGGGTGTTTAGATACACCAATCATATAGACACACTGATTATTTTTGCCCCTCAAAAGGTTGTTGTTCAGATCTTAAACCTTTTGGATTATTACGATATCTACCCGGAAGATGTATTGTCTGTGGATGAGGAGGTTGATAGCGATTTGTTAAAATTAAGAAGAAGCGCCATCAGACACTTTGGTTTTGTAACGCCGTATTATTTGTGTGATAATAACAATTTTGTTGAAAATTATAGACAAACATACTTTGCAGATCCAACTTTTGCTTCAGCGCTTGGCCATGATATTGGCAAATTTATAAACTTCTATCTATCTGGAGGGAAAATAGATAACTACACCGACAGAAATATGCTTATAGGTAGATTGTTGTTTTTTGATGATAGAAACTGGTCTGTCATGACATATAAATTTGTAAATTACAGACAGGTGAGGCGATGTCACAAAGAATTATCAAGATAGATGTTAAAACATCAAAGCCATATCCGGTTTACATAAATGAGGGGTTTGATTTTATCTATGAAAATTTAAAAGATAGGCGCTGTTTCTTTGTTACAGATTCAAATTTATACAGGCTATATAAAAGTTCTGTTTTTGAGAAATTTTCTACTGAAGTGTGCGTGTTTGAGGCAGGTGAGGAGAGCAAAAACTACAAAACCCTTTTTGAAATTTATGACTTTTTGCTTAAAAACAGGGCAGACAGAAGCAGTTATCTTGTAGGTGTCGGTGGTGGAGTGGTTGGTGATATTGCTGGTTTTGCAGCAAGCAGTTATATGCGTGGTATGGGTTTGATTCATATCCCAACATCGCTTCTTGCAATGGTGGATAGCTCAATCGGAGGAAAAACAGCCATAAACTACGGCGGTTATAAAAATATAATCGGTAGTTTCTATCAGCCCGATGCGGTTTTTGTCGATGTGAATTTTTTAAAGACACTTCCTGGCAGGGAGTATTTTTCAGCTTTCGCTGAGGTTATAAAATACGGCATTATTATGGATAGCGATCTGTTTGATTATATTGAGGAACATATCAAAGAGATTAAAAATAAAGAAACAGGTGTTTTGAGATTGATTATAGAAAAGAGCATAAAGGATAAAGTGGAAGTTGTTGAGGATGATGAGAAGGAGTCATCAAGAAGGGCGATTTTGAATTTAGGCCATACATTTGCCCATGCAATAGAAAGCATTACTGATTATAAGGTTTATCTCCACGGGGAGGCTGTAGCAATAGGTATTTTGATGGCTTTAAGGTTGTCTTTAAATAAAGGTTTGATTGAAGAATCCACAATAGGTAGAGTGGAAGCTCTACTTAAAAAACTACACCTACCCACCAAAATTGATAGTAATATTTCTTCAGAGAGAATGTTTGAAATTATGCTAAACGATAAGAAAAACAGAGATATGAGATTGCATTTTGTCTTGACAAGGGGGATAGGCAGTTCTATAATCTCGCAGGCGATAGTAAAAAGTGAGGTTATTGAGGCTATAGATGCACAAAAGGCTGATTGAGCGTTTGGAGGTTTACTACAACAAAAATAAGTCAGAGAGCGTATATTTTTATCCGCTTGCCTTGCTTTACTTTAAATCAAAACAAAACGATAAGGCATATCAGATTTTGATAGATGGTTTACAAAGATACCCCAGATACGCTCTGGCTTTGGTTTTGATTGGCAGAATTCTTATAGAAGAGGGTAATTACGATGCGGCTGTTGCCTATCTTGAAACGGCTGCAAATATTCAAAAAACCAATATAAAAGCACTTGAGCTTTTAGCTGAAAGCTATGAGCATCTGGGCAAGACAAAAGAAGCGGTGGATGTTTATGAAAAGTTGCTCAAAATAGAAGAAAAAGAGCAATATAAGGATAAGCTTTTGAAATTGAGTCAGATGGTGCAGCCGCCTGAGGAGGATGTTGAAAAAATCGTAGAAGAGATGGATAGTGAGTCAGACATACCAAAGATTGAGCTTGAGGAAGCAGAAGAGACTGAAGAGGAAGAGGAAGCTACGATTACACTTGCAAAGCTGTATGAAAAGCAGGGGTATATAGAGGATGCCATAGATGTTTATAAAAAGATTTTGAAAAAAGAGCCCGATAATGAAGAGGCAAAAGAAGCTTTAAATAGACTACTTGTAGAGGATGAGAATGAAAAAGAAGATTAGTTTTTTGATTTTTTTTCTTGTAGTTTTTGCAGTAAGCGGCTGTGCCCTGCAACAAAAACTTGCCTCACTGGGTTTTAGAAGCTATAAATCCATTTATTTAGAGCACCTTCAAGCCCATACCCAATCTAAGACGCTTTATAGGGATTTTTCAACCATAGCGAAAGCCACTGTTACGCATTTCAATAAAAAACTCTTTGAAGAATACTTAAAATCACTATCTAAAGAGAATCTCTTTGTAAAAAAATTCAGGCAATATATTGATGAATTTGATAAATATGATATTTATTACCTTGCATTTTATACACCTGATCTTAATCTAAATAATCTGGATAAGAAGAACTCATTCTGGATTGTTTATATTTCTGAATGCGGCAATATACAAAGACCTGAATCGATCGAGTTGATCGATAAAAACGATTTTAGAAGTAGCTGGCTTTATTCTTTGAAGGATGAGCGGTGGAGTAAACAGTATATTGTTAAATTTAAGAAAAATAATTGTAGAAAAAAGGAGTTTGTAATCTCGTCGTTTTTGGGGAGTTTGGTTTTTAAATTTTAAAGCGATTTTATAGAAAATAAAGGTTGTTGGGAGGTTTTGATGGCAAAGATACTCAAAAAGGAGCAGTGGAGTGATACGATTTTCTCCATGCTTATTGATGCAAAGGATGTGGCAAAAGCTGCAAAACCGGGTCAGTTTATCATCCTGATCCCCAAAGAGCATGGAGAAAGAATCCCCCTTACAATTGCGGATAGTGATGCGGATGAGGGATGGGTTCAGATCGTTTTTCAGGTTGTTGGTAAAAGTACGCTTGAACTTTCAAGAATGAATGAGTCTGAAGAGTTATTCTCGTTCGTTGGTCCACTTGGTATGCCCTCAGAGGTTGAAAAGTTTGATGGCAAGGTAGTGATGGTTGGTGGTGGTATCGGAATAGCACCGATTCATCCAATTGCAAAAAAGCTTAAAGAGATGGGCAATCATGTAATCTCTATCATCGGTGCAAAAACAGCCGATTTGCTGATTATGGAAGACAAGCTTAAAGAAGCATCCACAGAGTTACTGATTGCAACCGATGATGGCAGTAAGGGCAAAAAGGGTTTTGTCAATCTTGTTCTTGAGGAGTTGCTTGCAACAGAGGGCGACAACATCAAGATGATATGGGCAATTGGTCCTCCAATCATGATGAAGGCATGTGTTGAATCGGCAAAGAAATTCAATGCTCCAATAATCGTTTCTCTGAACCCTATAATGGTTGATGGGACTGGAATGTGTGGTGCCTGCAGGGTAACCGTTGGCGGTAAAACAAAATTTGCCTGCGTAGATGGACCGGAGTTTAATGGCGCAGAGGTAGATTTTGATGAGCTTATGGCAAGGCAAAGACAGTATGCTGAGCTTGAAAGGAAAGCTCTTGAGCTTTATAAGTCAAAGGAGGGTATAGCATAATGGCTGAGAGATTAAGACCTGCTGAGAAGTTTAAAAGAGATAGGGTTCCTATGAAGGAGCAGGACCCTAAAGAAAGAATAAAAAATTTTGATGAGGTTCCTTTTGGATATAGCTTTGAGGAGGCGATAAAAGAGGCTCAAAGGTGTCTTCAGTGTAATCCTGCCCCCTGCGTTGAGGGATGTCCTGCAGATGTTCATGTGCCTCAATTTATAGATAAAATTCTTGATGAAGATGTAGAGGCTGCATTTAGAGAGATTAAGATTACGAATGCTTTGCCTGCCGTGTGTGGTAGGGTATGTCCTCAGGAAGAGCAGTGTGAAGGTGCCTGTGTAATGAATAAGAAGGGTAAACCGATCGCTATTGGAAGGCTTGAGAGGTTTGTTGCAGACTGGGCACGAGAAAAAGGCATCACAGATGAAGATGTAAGAGCTGAAAAAACAAATAAAAAAGTGGCAATAGTGGGTTCTGGACCGGCAGGATTGGCATGTGCGGCAGATCTTGCAAAATTGGGCTATGATGTAACGATCTTTGAGGCTTTGCATAAGCCCGGTGGTGTTTTGGTTTATGGAATTCCTGAGTTCAGATTGCCAAAAGCTATTGTTCAATACGAAGTGGATCAGATTAAAAAATTGGGTGTAAAGATTTTAACGGATTATGTAATTGGTTATATAAAAACGGTTGATGAGCTTGTTGAGGAGTATGATGCTGTATTTTTAGCAAACGGTGCAGGTGCTCCATCATTTTTGGGAATTCCTGGAGAGAACCTAAACGGCGTGTATTCTGCAAGTGAATTTTTAACCCGCTCCAATCTTATGAGGGCGTTTGATTTTCCTAACTACGATACACCGATTAATGTAGGTAAGCGTGTTGTTGTGATAGGTGGCGGCAATGTTGCCATGGATGCTGTAAGAACGGCAAAGAGGCTTGGAGCTGAGGAGGCGATTATAGTTTACAGAAGAAGTAGAGCAGAGATGCCTGCAAGGGCTGAAGAGATAGAGCATGCCGAAGCAGAAGGCATTAGATTTGAGCTTTTAACAAACCCTGTAAGGGTTATTGGCGATGAAAACGGTAATGTTAAAGGGCTTGAATGTGTAAGAATGGAACTTGGCGAGCCAGATGAGTCTGGCAGAAGAAGACCTGTACCGATTGAGGGTTCAAACTTTGTAATGGATGTTGACAATGTGATTATTGCCATCGGTCAGAATGCAAACCCCATTGTAGCAAGAAGCGCCACGGGCGTTGAGACAAATAAATGGGGTTATTTTATAGCAGATGAGGAAACAGGTAAGACCACGCATCCAAAGGTGTGGGCAGGTGGAGACATTGTTACAGGTGCAGCTACAGTTATTTTAGCTGTTGGAGCTGGCAAAAAAGCGGCAAAATCGATACACGAGACGCTTTCTAAGGCTTAAAAAATAGGCGGCAGTTTGGTCTGCCGCTTTTGGTTTTTTGTTGTTGGTTTATTATTGACATAAGTTCTATTTGATGTAAAATTGGGCGAAATGTAGGAAAGTAATGTGTTAAAGGGGGTCGGAGTATGACTAACTGGTTGATTGCTTTTATATCCGTCATTATCCTCTTTGTTATTTTCTTTGCTATGCTGGCGGTTTCTAAGTATTTAGCCCCTAAGGAGTATTACGAGGAAAAGTTTGACCTCTACGAGTGCGGTTATCCGATGCTGAGTGAACTGCACCACATGAATATACGCTTCTATATCATTGCAATTATGTTTACTTTGTTTGATATAGAGGCGATATTCATGTATCCGTGGGCTGTTGATTTTAAGGGGCTTGGCGTTTTAGGTGTTATTGAGATGGGTTTGTTTGTTGTAATGGTTTTTGTGGGCTGGATTTATGCTTACAAGAAAGGAGCATTAGAATGGGAGTAGAGAATCCTTGGATTACGACAAAGCTTGACAAGCTTGTAAGCTGGGCGAGATATTCATCGCTATGGCCTATGACATTTGGACTTGCCTGCTGTGCTATTGAGATGATGGCAACAGGAGCCTCCCGATTCGACCTTGACAGGTTTGGTGTTGTTTTCAGGGCATCTCCCAGACATTCAGATATTATGATTATTGCAGGAACACTAACAAAAAAGATGGCTATTGCAGCAAGAAAGGTTTATGACCAGATGCCCCATCCAAAATGGGTTATCTCAATGGGTTCCTGCGCAAACACCGGTGGCATGTTTGACACCTACAGTGTTGTTCAGGGTGTTGATACAGTTATGCCTGTAGATGTTTATGTGCCAGGATGCCCGCCAAGACCTGAAGGTCTGCTATTCGGTATTATGAAGCTTCAGGAGAAGATCAGAAGAGAAGGCTCAATGAAAGCCTAAAAAAGGAGAGTCTTATGACTAACGAGGAGTTGTTTGAGAAGATCAATGCCAGGTTTGGCGAATGGATTATAGAGCATGATACTTTTAGAGATGAGTTATCGGTAACTGTAAAAAAAGAAAAGTTGCACGAATTGATGCAGTTTTTGCACGATGATCCAGAGCTAAAATTTGACTATCTTGTTCTTGCTACGGCGGTAGATTTCCCCGATAGGGGTGAAAGATTTTACCTTGTCTATGAGCTAAGGTCCCTTGATTACAAGATGATAATGCGTGTTAAAACAAGAACAAAGGAAGATGAGCCTGTAGATAGCGTATGCGACATATGGCATTCTGCTGACTGGGATGAAAGGGAAATCTACGATATGTTTGGCATCACATTTAACAACCATCCAGATTTGAGGAGAGTATTGATGCCAGAGGACTGGGAGGGGCATCCATTAAGAAAGGATTATCCTCTTAAGGGTAGGCCAGAGGATGATGTCTGGCTTGATAAGCACCTCCCAGAGGGTCAACTCAAAAAGCCAAGACACACAAGGATGCCTTAAGGAGATCGGATTATGAATGAAACTTACAGGGTTAATAATGAAAGAGAGGTTATAATCAATGTTGGTCCGCAACATCCAGCCACACATGGCGTTTTGAGGTATGTGGTAAAGCTGGATGGTGAGAGGATTGTAGACTCCGACCCCCAGGTAGGTTTTTTGCATAGGGGTATAGAGAAACTTGCCGAAAACATGACCTATCAGCAGTTTAACCCCTATACAGATAGGCTGGATTACCTTGCTGCCATGAACAACAACCTTGCCTATGCAATGGCGGTGGAGAAGCTTTTAGGAATAGATAAAGAGATTCCTGAAAGAGCTCAGTATATCAGGGTTATTATGGCTGAGCTTGGAAGGATTGCATCGCATCTTGTCTGGCTTGCTACCCATGCCCTTGATATTGGTGCTATGACGGTTTTCCTCTACTGCTTCAGGGAGAGGGAATATATACTTGATATGTATGAGATGGCATGCGGTAATAGGCTCACATACAACTACATAAGAATTGGTGGTGTTGCAAGAGACCTGCCCGATGGTTTTATGGATAAGCTTAAAGAGTTTGTTAAGCTATTTCCAAAGAAGGTTAAGGAGTATCACACGCTCCTTACCAAAAATAGAATCTGGCTTAAAAGGACAAAGGATGTTGGTTATATTTCAAAAGAGGATGCAATCAACTACGGTATAGCTGGACCATGCACGAGGGGTAGCGGTGTTGATTGGGATCTAAGGCGCGACATGCCCTATCTTGTTTACCCTGAGCTTGATTTTGAGATCCCTGTGTATGATGAAGGTGATGTTTATGCACGCTACCTTGTGAGAATGGATGAGATGGTTCAGTCAAACAAGATACTTGAGCAGTGTATTGAGAAAATCCCAGATGGTCCAGCAATGATAGATAAGCCTGAGTATGTCTGGGAGCCCAAAGAGCGCCTTATGATGAACAATTACGCCTTAATGAAACATTTTGTAAAAGTTGTTAAGGGTATAAAGGCACCTGCTGGTGAGGTTTACTTTGGCGCTGAAAACCCCAAAGGTGAACTTGGATTCTACATCTACTCAACAGGTGAAGGTAAGCCATACAGATTAAAGATCCGCTCGCCGTCGTTTATCAATATCTCTGCTATGCCAAAGATGGTTAAGGGCGGTTTGATAGCGGATATTATCTCGGTAATCGGTAGTCTTGACTTCGTGTTTGGCGAATGCGATAGATAAGGGGTGCAAAATGGCGGATACTGTAAAAATAAAGATTAATGGCAAAGAGTATGAGGCAAAAAAAGGCGAAACCATCCTTGATGTAGCAAGAAGAAACGGCGTTTATATACCCGCTATCTGCTACTCAGACAGATTTGGCGCAATCGGTGCTTGTAGGATCTGTGCTGTTGAGATAGTGGGAATGAAAAAACCGATGCTGTCCTGCGCTTTTAAGGTTAAAGATGGCATGGAGGTTTTGACAGATAGCGAAAAGGTTATTGAGCAGAGAAAAAAGATCGTTTGGGAGTGGGATAAATTCCACCCATTGCAGTGTGGTGTCTGCGATAAAAGTGGTGAATGTGATCTACAGGATATCAATTATGAATTAAATATCACAGAAAACCCACTTGAAGAGGAGGCTGATCCATTAAGCGTTCCCAACAGAAGCATTCATCATGAGTGGCGAATTATCCATCACGATGCAAATCTATGTATCCAGTGTAGAAGATGCGTAACTATCTGCGATAAGGTTGTCAATTTTGGTATTCTGGCAATGGTTAAGAAAGAGTGGGGTGGTAGAGAGGTTGACACAAAAGATGGCAAACCGCTTGAATGTGAGTTCTGCGGACAGTGCGTAAGCATCTGCCCGACAGGCGCTATGAGCTCAAAGCTGTTTAAATACAAAGCACGCCCCTGGGAGATGGAGAAAGTTCCCACCACATGTCAGTTTTGTGCATCGGGATGTCAGATGGACTTGAATGTAAAGGATAATAAGGTTTTAAGGGTTACCTCTAAAGATGATACACCAAATCTGGCAAACCTCTGTAATCTTGGAAGGTTTAACTATTCTGTGATTGATAGGAGACTTTCTGATTACTATGTCAATGGACGCCAGACAACAAAAGAATCGGCTCTCGATAAGGCTGTAAAGTTAATATCTTCAACAAAACCGGAAAACATCGCTGCTATTTGTGGTGGTAGAGAGACTGTTGAAGATCAGCTTATGTTAAGATTTTTCCTTGATGATGTCGTTAAATCCAACAATGTTGACTCATTTGCCTCAACCCACATTGCAAAGCTATACAGCGTTCTTCCCGAGGGTGTAGCAGCGTTTAACAACATAAGGGATATGGAGGATTGCGATCTGATTTTTGCCTTCGGTGGCGATTTTGCAAACGAGATGCCCAGACTCGACTGGCAGATAACAAGAAATGTTAAGCTGCTGGGTGTTTCAAAACTGATTACAGCATACTGGCGCGATACGAAGATAGATACCCTGGGCAGCAATCCTTTGAGGTATGCAGTTGGCGATGAACTTAAGTTTTTAAACTCCCTTGCGGCAAATCTGTCGAAAGCCCTGGGTGTTGATATACCTGTTGAAGACGGTGGTTATGAGATTGCTCAGGAGACTTTGGAACTTATAAGTTCAGCAAAGAAGGTTGCTTTTGTAGTGGGTCAGGAGGCGTTAGAAAGACCATTTGGAGATGAAATTGCAAAGGCTATAAGCAATCTGCTTATGCTGGTAAAGGATAAAGTAAGACTGTATGTTTCAAGTAAATACAACAACGCATATGGAGCTATCTTTAGCGGTTTAACAAATGGTTTTGGTTTGTTTGGCAAAAAGACAGAGAGGGTTTTCAATATCTATGATCTAAAAGAAAAGGTTTTGGATGGCTCTGTTAAGACATTGATCTTGATGAATGCAGACCTTCATACGCTTTTTAGCGATAGCGATGTTGATGAAATATCCTCAAAAGCCAATATTATTTTGTTTGATAGTTATCCAAGTAGAATGACCTCAAAAGCAGCTGTTGTCTTGCCCACTACAACTTTTGCTGCAACTGATGGGCATTACATCAATATTGAGGGTAAGCTAAACAGGGTTTCGAAGGCAATTGATGAGGGTTTTGAGACAGCATATCAATTGCTTGTTGAAATGGCTGAAAAATTGGGTACAAAACTTGGAATGGGTAAAGTGCAGGAGGCTTTAAAGGGAGAGTTTGCTATTCAGCCCTCTGTTGAAAGCTTTGTCTCTACATCCAACAGCAGTTTTGAATTTGCTGAAGAGTTTAAGGGTGCACTTATCTACTCCAAGTTTAGAAGCGGCATATTCTCATCATTTGGCGATGGAGCATCGATTGCATCACCTGAGGGCTGGGTTGAGTTGAGCAAGACAGATGCAGAAAAGCTGGGTGTATCAACAGGTGATAGGGTAACAGTTTCAGGTGAAGGTTCCATTGAAGCTGTTGTTAGAGTTGATGAGGCTCAACCCGAGGGCGTTGCAGGTGTGACATTGTGGTATGATGGTTTAAACGGCTTCAATGTAGCCGGTTCGTTAAATAACCTATTCAGTGCAAAAATAACGAAGGGTGAGTAGCCATGGAAGTATTGATAGCAATCATTAAACTGATAGTTGTTGTGACAGTTCTTAGTGTATATGTTATGTATGCGACATGGTATGAAAGAAAGGTTATAGGTCATATGCAGCAGCGAATAGGACCAAAAAGGGTTGGCTGGCATGGATTGCTACAGCCTATCGCAGATACAATTAAATCGTTTTGGAAGGAGGATGTAATTCCAGAGCGTGCTGATAAGCTACTTTTCTGGCTTGCTCCTGCAATTGCTGCTACACTACCGTTTGCTGCTGCTATAGCAATTCCATTTGGTCCTCCGATTCACCTTTCAGGCGGAAAGGTATTTTATTTAAGCGTATTCCATTCCAAAGTCGATATACTGTTTATACTTGCGATGCTTGGGCTTGCCTCTTTTGGTGTTCTAACGGCTGGTATCGCATCAGGCGGAAACAAATATTCATTCACAGGTTCGCAAAGAGAAGCAGCGCAGGTTGTCAGTTATGAGGCAATTTTAGCTTTAGCTTTACTGAACCCGATCTTAATGGCGCATTCTCTTGATATTAACGAAATAGTAGCAGCTCAAAAGCATCTCTGGTTTGTATTCTATCAACCCTTTGCTTTTGTAGCTTTTGTTATTGCAATGATTGCTGCATGTGCAAGGGTGCCGTTTGACTTACCTGAGGCTGAGCCAGAGTTGGTTGCTGGTCATATGACAGAGTTTTCTGGTTTGAAAATGGGTATGTTTTTCTTTGGCCAGTATGTCACAATCTTCGTTGTATCTGCTCTTGCAGTAATAATGTTCTTGGGTGGCTGGAACGGACCCATACTACCGGGGTTTGTCTGGTACTGGATTAAGGTTTTAGCGTTTATATTTATGTTCACATGGTTCTGGGGCACATTCCCACGATACAGATACGACCAGTTAATGGATATCGCATGGAAGGCTCTACTACCTCTTATGATTCTAAATATACTCTGGACAGGCTTTGCTTTAACAGTAGGCTTACCGGTGTTTTAGGAGGATGCCATGTTGTTTAATGATTTAAGAAAAGGTTTATCGGTTACGATAAAATATCTGTTTACACATGCAGTTACCTGTCAGTACCCCGATGAAAGGCTTGAGGTGCCCGAAAGGGGAAGATGGCTGCATGCACTTGAGAAATTTGAAGGCTCTGAAAAGATTAAGTGTATCGACTGCGGCTTGTGTGAAAGGGTTTGTCCTTCGAAATGTATAAAAATTACACCTGTTGAGAATGATGATCACACGAAAAACGCTGCCGAATATGAGATCGACTTAGGCAGGTGTTTGTTTTGCGGCTTGTGTGTTGAGGTGTGTCCTGAGCTTGCATTGAGTATGACAGATAAGTATGAGCTTTCTGAGTATGATAGGGAGAAGTTTGTTTATACAAAAGAGCAACTTCTAAAAAGTAAAGAAGGGTGATGGTTATGGAAGCAATTGTATTTTACATTATCGCACTTATAACGGTTGGTTCGGCTTTAGGGGTTGTGTTGAGCAAAAACCCATATCGGGCGGCTCTGTGGATGGTGTTGACATTCTTTGGCATTGCTGGGCTGTTTGTTATGCTGCATGCACAGTTTAATGCTATGCTGCAGATTATTGTATATGCTGGAGCCATCGCCGTTATGATAATGCTAACTATGATGGTCATGGATAGGCGAACCATCGAAGGTCTTAAGAGATTTAATTCTCATGCATACTTTCCTGCTCTAATCGGTGCTGGATTGCTGTTGGATCTTGCTTATCTGGCAATAAAGGTAAAAATTGACCTTGCCAATGCTGGCAAAAATCTCACGATGGACGGCTCCAATACAAAGATGATAGGTGAAATTTTGTTTAAACACTACCTATTCCCCTTTGAAGTTACAGCGATAATCCTCCTTGTTGCACTGCTTGGCGCTGTTGTTCTGACAAAAAGGGAGATAAAGTAAGGGGGTTGATATGTTTAGCGAATATTTGATTGTATCTGCACTGCTAATAGCCATTGGCGCCACAGGCGTTATGATCAGGCGTAACTTTATGATTGTATTGATGTCGCTTGAGGTGATGATAAACGGTGCGGGATTGCTGCTTATTACAATGTCTTACTATTTGGGTAATGTTTCAGGTCAGGTGATGTTTATATTTGTGGCTGCGGTTGCTGCATCTGAGACGGCTATAGGCCTGGCTATTGCAGTGATGATGTATAAATCAAAAAAGAGCGTGGATGTGAACGACTTCTCAATCTTAAGAAAGTGAGAGGGGAAAGCGATGAAGGTAATACTGTTATTTATCATTTTAACACCGCTGATAGGCTTTTTAATCAACGGTATATTTGGCAAATGGACAAAGCCGATTGCTGGTGTTATAGCTGCATCTGCTTTGGGAATTTCATTTTTATTGGGATTGTTTCCCATTATTTCCGTTTTAAAAGGGCATATAGTTGAATACACCTACTACACATGGTTGCCCTTTAAAGGTGTAGCGATACCCTTTGGTTTGAGAGTAGACTATGTGTCAGCTGTTATGCTGTTTGTTGTAACCTTTGTCTCCTGGATGATTCATATCTACTCAAACGGCTATATGAAGGGGGATAAGGGTTATGCAAGGTATTTTGCCTATCTCAACCTATTTGTTACTGCGATGCTGATTCTTGTTCTGGGCAACAACTACGCCTTGATGTTTGTGGGTTGGGAAGGTGTTGGTCTGGCATCCTATCTGTTGATCGGTTTCTGGTATGAGAAAAGCTCAGCTGCTGATGCAGGTGAGAAGGCATTTGTTGTAAACAGGATAGGTGATGCCGGTTTCATTATCGGTATGTTGTTTTTAATCTACCATTTCGGCAGCCTCACATATTCAAATATTTTCCCGAGAGCTGAAGAGGTTCTGGGATACGGATCAACTGCCGCGACGGTTATAGGCCTTGCACTATTTTTGGGTGCAGTTGGAAAGTCCGCTCAGTTTCCATTGTATATCTGGCTTACAGATGCAATGGAAGGTCCAACACCTGTTTCATCGTTGATTCATGCAGCAACAATGGTTACAGCAGGTGTTTACATGGTTGCAAGATCCAATGCTATATATTCACTTACACCGGTTGCTCAGGAGGTTGTGGCAAGTGTTGGTGCGTTTACAGCCTTCTATGCAGCAACAATGGCATTGACGCATAAAGATATAAAAAGGATTCTTGCATACTCCACACTATCTCAGCTTGGATACATGTTTATAGGTGTTGGTGTTGGAGCCTACTGGACAGGTATGTTCCACCTTATGACACATGCATTCTTTAAAGGCTTGCTCTTTCTTGGAGCAGGTGCAGTGATGCACTCGATGAGGGGATTGCTCTCCATAGATTTGATGGGCAATCTGAAAAAATATATGCCTCAGACTGCAATCTTGATGGTCATAGCATCACTTGCAATTTCTGGTATTCCGCCTTTTGCTGGATTTTTCTCAAAAGATGCCATTCTTGCATCAGCCCTTGAGATGGGTCATCCAATTATCTGGATTGTTGGTGAAGTGACAGCCTTTATGACAGCCTTCTATATGTTCAGATTTGTGTTTACTGTTTTCTACGGCGAGGAAAAGGTTGAGGGATTGTACCATGAATTGCATACACATGAAGCCCCAGCTGTTATGACCCTACCTATGTGGGTGCTTGGTATTCTCTCTATAATTGGCGGCTGGGTAGGTATACAGTACGCAGGCCATATTCCGTTTGAGTGGTTTGTAACACACACTGCACCCACAACAGAGGTTGCACATGAGGCTCACTACTCTGAGGCTTTGCTAATGGGTATATCTGTAACCATGGGTTTGGCAGGAATATTTACAGCCTGGCTGATATATATCAAAAAGGTCATCACTGCAGAAAAGATTGCAAGTATGTTCAGGCCAATCTATACATTGCTTGCCAATACGTACTATGTTGATGAGTTTGTATATTGCTGTATTGTTAAACCGTTCTGGTGGGTTTCAACAAATGTTTTGTGGAAGATTGTTGATGTTGTTGTGATAGATAAGGGAATGGTAGATGGCTCTGGCTGGATTGCAGGTAGAGTTGGTAAAGGTTTGAGATTGCTTCAAACCGGTTTTGTGTCAAACTATGCATACTGGATCAGTCTCGGGATCTTTCTGTTAAGTGGCTGGTACCTGCTTAAAATTATGTAGTAAGGAGTTGGGCTTATGAATCAGCTGCATTTTCCGATCTTAACGACAATAACCTTTCTTCCATTGGTTGGAGCATTTTTAGTTGCTTTGATCAACGAGAAGAATGAAAACTTGATACGCTATGTAACCTTTGGTGTACTTGTGCTTGATTTTCTAATTTCATTGCCTCTATTTTTCTACTTTGATCCAACAACATATCATATGCAGTTTGTGGAACGCGTACCGTGGATTAAATCACTGGGTTTTCAGTACTATGTGGGTGTTGATGGCATAAGTTTATTTTTGGTGCTTTTGACAACATTTTTAACACCACTTGCACAGCTATCAACATGGAAGGCTATTGATAAGAAGGTTAAGTTATTTAATATAACCATACTGCTTATGCAGACAGGCATGTTAGGTGTCTTTATTTCACTTGATATGTTTCTCTTCTATGTCTTCTGGGAGGTTCAGCTTATACCGATGTATATGATGATCGGTATATGGGGTGGACCAAACAGGGTATTTGCAACGATGAAGTTCTTCCTCTACACATTTGCAGGTAGTGTTTTGATGATGGTAGCAATAATGGCTTTATACTTCCTGCACCATAAATACACAGGTGTTTACACCTCCGACATGGTGCAGCTTATGAATCAACCATTGCCACATCATCTACAGTTGTGGTTGTTCCTTGCATTCTTCATAGCATTTGCTATCAAGGTTCCGATGTGGCCATTCCATACATGGCTGCCCTGGGCACATGTTGAGGCACCAACGGCAGGCTCGGTTTTGCTTGCTGGTATATTGCTGAAGATGGGAACATACGGATTTTTAAGATTCAATTTACCGATGTTCCCTGACATGACACAGGCTTTTGCTGTTCTTGTAATAATTTTAGCTATTATCGGTATATTTTATGGTGCATTTGTTGCAATGGTTCAGCCGGATATCAAAAAGCTTGTTGCTTATTCTTCGGTTTCCCACCTTGGCTATTCGATGTTGGGTATGTTTGTTTTGACGCAAACAGGCGTTGAGGGTTCAATTCTACAGATGATTAACCACGGTATTTCGACAGGCGCCCTGTTCCTTGTTGTGGGAATAGTATATGAGCGCAGGCACACAAGACTTATTTCTGAATATGGTGGCATTGCAGCTTTGGTTCCCGTATTTGCAACATTCTTTATGATATTTACTCTCTCATCTATTGCCGTACCTGGTACAAACGGTTTTGTTGGTGAATTTATGATTTTGCTTGGCTCATTTTTGAGACATCCTGTTTATGGTATAATCGTTGCATTTGGAGGTATTTTCTCGGCTGTATATATGCTTACGATGTATAAACGGGTATTCTTCAATAAGGTTACAAACCCAAAGAACCTTGGTTTGCCGGATATGAATATAAGGGAGTGGATCTATCTTGTGCCTTTACTTGTTTTTGTTTTCTGGATAGGTTTATACCCCAATACATTCCTATCAAGGATGAGGGTATCGGTTGAGCATCTCTTAAATCAAACAAAGAGAACCACTGTCAGCTACAACATAAATATTCAACATAAGGTTAATCAAACAGTGGTTGTTAAAAAAGGATAAGGGGAGATGGGTATGCTTTACAGTCTAAAGGATTTAACGGCAATAATCCCAGAGCTGATTCTTACAGGTTTTGCGTTTGCTATTTTACTGATCGATTTATGGTTGCCAAAGAGGTTAAAGAATTTTAACGGCATACTTGCCCTGTTTGGAGTCGTGTTTGCCTTTGCAGCAGCTGTTGTTATGTACAACACACCTATGGATGCTTTCAATCACATGATAGTGATGGATAGGGCAAGTAATTTAGCCACCATTATTATGCTGCTTACAGCATTTGTAGCCATAGTGATGAGCTTTGATTTTCTAAACAGGGAAGGCTACAACCTTGGTGAGTATTATGAGATTCTACTGTTTTCGCTTGTTGCAATGATTATTCTTGCCTCAACCTACAACCTGATCGTTATGTTTATAGCTGTTGAGACACTTTCAATAGGCATGTATATACTCACAGGCTTTTTAAGACATAAGGCAGAAAGCGTTGAGGGTGCAATGAAGTATTTTATCCTTGGGTCATTTGCATCTACCTTCCTTGTTTTGGGTATAGGTCTGTTTTACGGTATGTTTGGTAGCGTAGATCTGTTGACGATCAAAAAGTTACTTGGCACAAGCAGCGAATTCTATAAATGGCTTGCCATTTTGGCATTCCTCTTTGTATTTGTTGGATTTGGATTCAAGATTGCAGCTTTTCCATTCCACTCCTGGACACCTGATGTTTATGCATCAGCTCCAACGCCTATGAGTGCGTTTATGTCTGTAGCACCAAAAGCAGCAAGCTTTTTGGCACTGCTGAGGTTTGTTGCTATGGGAATGGGGCCGATTGAGGCTAACTGGACAAAGATTCTCTGGGTTATTGCAGTAGCTACAATGACCTTTGGTAATACTGTGGCGCTGTGGCAGAAGGATTTAAAAAGACTCCTTGGTTATTCATCTATTGCACATGCAGGATACATGCTTGTAGGTATAACAGCAGCCAACGCTTTAGGATATGGCGCTGTGATGTTCTACCTGTTTGGCTATCTGTTTATGAACCTTGGCGCATTTGCCGTTGCTGAGTTTATTTCTCAAAAGGATGACAGGGGTACAGAGATTGAAAACCTCAAGGGTTTTGGATATAGATATCCCCTGCTTGGTGCGGCAATGCTTATCTTTATGTTCTGTCTTGCCGGGGTCCCACCAACAGTTGGCTTTGTGGGTAAATACTACCTCTTTTCAGCAGCGGTTAAATCACACCTCTACTGGCTTGCTGTAATCGGTGTTATAAACAGCGCTATTTCTGCATATTTCTATCTCAATATTGTTGTTACGATGTATATGAAAGAAGAAAAAGGCCAGGAGAGCAGGGTTTATGAGGTGTTTAACTCAATCCCTGTAAAGGCTGTTATTCTTATTACGGCATTGAGCGTTCTTTATATCGGTATCTTCCCAAGCACATTTTTGGATATCGCACTGCATTCTATAAGCTTTTAGGTAAGGAGGGGCTTGCCCCTCTTTTTCTTGACTTAAACCATAGCCTCTATTATAACTAATTCAAAGGAGAAGAAGATGGATGAGATATTTAGCTTAAGCGATAGCTATCTATTCAACACATACAACCGTTTCAGGGTTGTTTTTGAAAAAGGAGAAGGGGTTTATCTGTACGATTATAACGGCAATAGATATATCGATTTTTTAGCTGGTATTGCCGTAGTTAGTCTTGGTCATTGTCATCCTGTTGTTGTTGATGCAATAAAAAAACAGGCTGAAAAACTCATCCATACATCAAATCTGTATTATATAAAGCAGCAGGCTGAGGTGGCAAAACTGCTGGTTGATCATTCATGCTGTGATAGGGTTTTTTTTGTAAACAGTGGAGCTGAAGCCAATGAAACGGCTATCAAACTTGTAAGGAAGTTTTACAACCCGCATCGATTTAAAATCCTGTCGTTTAAGAACTCATTCCACGGCAGAACGCTTGCAGCCCTGTCTGCAACAGGGCAGGATGCCTATAAAACAGATTTTGAGCCTCTTGTTGAAGGTTTTGAGTTTGCCGAATTTAACAACATCGATGATGCTATCTCAAAAATAGATGATAAGACTGCTGCTGTGCTTGTGGAGTTTATTCAGGGTGAAGGCGGCATCAATGTAGCTAAAGAGGATTTTATAAAAAAACTTTACAACTACTGCAAGGATAGAGGAGTTTTGTTTGTTGCAGATGAGGTTCAAACAGGTGCAGGCAGAACAGGTAAGTTTTTTGCCTATGAGCATTACGGTGTAGAACCAGATGTAATAACACTTGCAAAAGGCATTGGCGGAGGGGTGCCTATAGGTGTTGTGCTTGCAAAAGAAAATGTGGCAAAAGCACTTGGTCTGTCAACCCACGGTTCTACATTTGGCGGCAATCAGCTATCCTGTAGTGTTGCAGAGGCTGTTGTTAAACATATTCTAAGTGATGGTTTTTTGGAGGATGTAAAACAAAAGGGTGAATATCTCATTTCAAGCCTTAAAAATAAGCTTTCTGATAAACAGTGGATTGTGGATATAAGGGGTCTGGGATTGATGATAGGTGTTGAACTTGACAGTGTCGATCATGCAAAAGCCGTTATAAATAAAGCTTTTGAAAATGGTTTGCTTATTGGTAGGGCTGGCGAAAAAACGATCAGGCTTGAGCCACCTCTAATTGTTGAAAAAAGTATAATTGATGAGGCCGTTGATATTTTAGATGGAATTATTCAATGAAAATCAATGAGGATACGATTCAGAGGATTTCTGAGCAGATAAGCACGGTTTTTGGTGTGGGTTATACAGCCTATGCTCCCGGTACCATGGGCAGTCTCTATGGATTGTTGCTGTACATGTTTGCAAAAGAGCTAAATGCCGTACTCTATGTTTTATTTATTGTAGTACTTTTTGTAATAGGCACCTTTACAAGCGATGTTATGGAAAATGTTTACGGTATTAAAGACCCATCTTTTGTGATTATTGATGAGGTTGTGGGGATGATGATCTGCTTTATAACCATTCCATACTCACCCCTAACGGCGATTGCGGGTTTTTTACTGTTTAGAATTATCGATATTTCCAAGCTTCCGCCTTTGAATATACTTGAAAAAATCGGTGGTGGTTTTGGTATAATGATTGATGATGCCGTAGGTGGCTTAATGGTAAATATAATCCTTCAGGTGATAGTAAAATGAGTGTTGGTGTGATATATGCTTCATTGCTGGCTAATAACTGGATAAATAGAGACTTTTTTGCAAAGTTTGGCATTGAGATCGGTTTTGAAGCAGTCAGCGTTGATTATGAAATTTTGAAAGATACAATAAATACAGCTTTTCAGTTGACTGAGGGTTTAATTATTATTTACGATTCACTGCAGTGGCACAATATTCAGAAGATTATGATGCAGAATTTTCAAAGGAGTCTAATTTTTGTTGATGTCAGTAAACCCTATGTGATCGCAAAGGGTTTTAAAAGGATAGCCGAGGGTGTGTTCTTTGATAATATAGATGGCAAGCCTGTGGCATTCATCGATGCATCGTTAAAAAAAGAGGATGATTTTGGAAAAGTAGCTGCGCATTTTGTATCCGATAGAAGTATTGTGAAGGTGTTTGGTAGACTTGAGGATCAAAAGCTGGAGCCTGTATTCAGGGATGAGGTTGAGGAGATTTATCTACTAAAAAAGGAAGAAATAGAACATTTAAAAGATAACCTAAAAGTTTATTCGACAGATGGAGCCTCTGAAAGTTATGCGCTTGTCGATGTTTTAAAGGTTAAAAATGCAAAGATTGCAACAGCAGAAAGCTGCACAGCAGGTCTTGTTGCAGCAAAGATAGCCGATGTGGCAGGTGTGTCGGAGTTTTTGGAAGGTGGTTTTGTTACCTACTCAAATAAAATGAAGGTAAATCAACTTAAGGTTAGCTCAGGAGTGCTTTACAGGGTTGGTGCTGTTAGTAGAGAGGTAGCAGAAGCGATGGCAGCCGGAGCCATTGCCTCAAGTGGTGCTGATTTTGCCGTATCAACAACGGGTATAGCAGGACCAACAGGCGGTAGCGATACAAAACCCGTGGGTCTTGTCTGGTTTGGCGTGGCAGGAAAAAATGGTGTTGTTAGGGCAACAAAAATGGTTTTTAGCGGCAATAGGGCTGCAGTTAGAGAAAAAGCGGCAAGATTTGCCATTCTTTATTTAAGGGAGTTTATTTTAAGTCAGTGAGATTGTTTGTAGCCTTAGAGGTTTCAGAATCGATAATACAACAGATTGGTTTGCTGCAGAAAAAAATCGCTCAAATAACGGATAAGATCAGACCTGTAGCCTTAAAGAATATGCATATAACGTTGAAGTTTTTGGGCGAGCAGCTTCCGCAGGCTGTAGATAGGATAGCTGAAATTATAAACGATAATGTTAATAAGAAGCCTGTAGCAATAAGGCTTGATAAAGCCGGTGTTTTTAAAAATCTCAAGCATCCGCAGGTGTTGTGGCTGGGTGAGGAAAACAAACAGTTTGAAGATTTTGCTTTAAAATTATCAAATGAGCTTGATGTTTTCAGGCCTTCAGACAACAAACCGTTCTGCCATCTTACAATTGGACGAATGAAATATATAAAACAAAAGGATCTGTTGGATGTGTTGAAGCTTTGCAGGGATTTTGTTTCAGAAAACAACCTGAATTTTGTTGCAGATAGTATCGGCCTGTTTGAAAGCAGGCTTAAAAAAAGCGGCGCTGAATATAGATTGATTAAAAAATTCAATTTTAAGGGGTGAGTTATGGATGAAAAAAAACTTCAATCGTTGAATATGGCTATCTCAAAGATAGAAAAGACATTTGGCAAGGGTGCCTTAATGAAACTTGGTGATGCAAAAGCAGTTGATGTAAATGTAATTCCAACGGGTATTTTATCGCTTGATTATGCACTTGGTGTATGCGGCATTCCACGCGGCAGAATCACAGAGATCTACGGTCATGAATCCAGCGGTAAAACAACACTTGCACTTCATTGTGTGGCTGAGGCTCAAAAGGGTGGTGGTATAGCTGCGTTTGTTGATGCAGAGCATGCATTGGATGTTTATTATGCAGAAAAGTTAGGTGTTGATATAGATAATCTGCTTGTCAGTCAGCCAGACTCAGGCGAACAGGCGCTGGAGATTATCGATACGCTTGTAAGGAGCAATGCTGTTGATATTATAGTTGTGGATTCTGTGGCTGCACTTGTGCCGCAGGCTGAAATCGAGGGTGATATGGGCGATGCCCATGTGGGTTTGCAGGCTCGCCTGATGAGTCAGGCGTTAAGAAAACTTACAGCGGCTATCAGTAAATCCAATGTGGCTATTATTTTTCTCAATCAGATCAGAATGAAAATTGGTGTTATGTTTGGCAATCCCGAAACAACAACAGGTGGCAATGCACTGAAGTTTTACTCATCAATCAGGCTTGAGATAAGAAAAAGTGGCACACCGATTAAGCAGGCTGGCGAGGTTGTGGGAAACAGGGTAAAGGTTAAGGTTGTTAAAAATAAAGTCGCACCGCCATTCAGAGAGGCTGAGTTTGATATTATCTACGGTATGGGTGCTGATAAAATCGGCGATTTGCTGGACTTGGCTGTTGCCAGCGAGATTGTGGAAAAAAGCGGCTCATGGTATTCATACAACGATGAAAGATTGGGTCAGGGCAGGGATAATGCAAAGGAATTCCTCTCTCAAAGGCCTGAACTTATAGAGGAGATAGAACAAAAATTGAGAGAAAAACTCAACTGTAAACAAGAGGAGAGCGATGAGGTTTGATCAGATTTTAAAAAAGGCTGTTGGTATGGATGCAAGTGATATCCATCTAAAGGTTGGTGCATATCCTTTTTACAGGATAAACGGTGAGATGGTAAAGGATGAGGATGAGCAGCGTATATCAAAAGAGGACTTTGATGAGTTTTTAGAAAAAGGTGTTGATGAGTTTTTGCGTGAAAAATTCAAGGACAACAGGCAGATCGATGTGGGATACGGGTTAAGCGGTATAGGCCGCTTCAGGGTTAATATATTTTTTCAAAGAGGAACCCCTGGTGCGGTGTTCAGGTTTATACCCTACGATATACCATCGCTTGATGAGCTCAATCTGCCAGAGGTTATAAGGGATATCGCCTTAAAACCGAGGGGCTTGATACTTGTTACGGGCGTGACAGGCAGTGGTAAGTCAACAACACTTGCATCGATGATAGATTTAATCAACAAAACAAAGAAAAAAAACATTATCACGATAGAAGACCCGATTGAGTATCTGCACAGAGACCACAACTCATCTATTGTTCAAAGGCAGGTTGGTTATGATGTTTTAAGCTTTGCTGATGGTTTACGTGGTGCATTAAGGGAAGATCCCGATGTAATTTTGGTGGGTGAGATGCGCGATAGGGAAACCATTGCAACAGCGCTTGAGGCGGTTGAAACAGGTCATCTTGTTATGTCAACACTGCATACAAAAGACGCCACAGAGACGATAAATAGAATTATAGCGGCGTTTCCATTAAATGAGCAGCGCCAGATCAGGCTGCAGCTTTCTGCAACGATCGAGGCTGTCATTTCTCAGAGGCTTTTAAAAAGAAAGGACGGTAAAGGCAGGGTGCCAGCAGTTGAGATAATGATAGCAACCCAGCTTGTCAGGGATGCGATTTTGGATGCAGAAAAGATGCACAATATCAAACGCTCTATCGAGATAAACAAAGACACCTACGGCACACAGACATTTGATCAATCTCTGCTTGAACTGTATCAAAAAGGGCTTGTGGATTTTGAGGAAGCAAAGGAGTATGCAACCAATCCAAACGACTTTGCCCTTCAGGCAAAGGGTATCTATTAAATGAACAAAGAGGCGTTGAATTATGCCCTGAGACTTTTAGATAGAAGGGATTATACAAAAAAACAGCTTGAGGATAAATTAAACTCAAGAGGCGTATCTAAAAGAGACATTATCGAGGTTGTAAATTATCTTAAAGAAAAGGGCTATGTTGATGATGAGCGATATGCAAGAAATTATGTTTACTTTAGACTCAAGCGTGGGTATGGGAAAAAAAGGATAAGGTTTGAACTGTTAAATAAAGGCATAGATGAGGCTATAATCGATAAGGCTTTAGGTTTGCAAGATGAGAAGGCAGATGAGGTTTTTTTAAAGAAATATGAGCTTTTGAGGGGTAAAAAAAACCTTAAAAAAAAGTTGTTTGATTATATGCAGCGCAGGGGTTTTGATAGCCAGACGATTTTTGGTTTATTTGAAAAATACGATGTGAGGGAGAGGATAGATGAAAACGGCTGATTTAAGGAAGGCTTTTTTAAACTACTTTAAAGAAAACGGACATACAATTGTAAAATCTGCACCGCTTATTCCCAAAAACGACCCTACCCTGCTGTTTGTCAACGCAGGCATGGTGCAGTTTAAGGATGTGTTTTTGGGTAAAGAGGTGAGGGATTATAAAAGGGCGACAAGCTGCCAGAAATGCGTAAGAGCCGGTGGAAAACACAACGACCTTGAAAATGTGGGTTTTACAGCAAGGCATCATACATTTTTTGAGATGCTGGGGAATTTTTCATTCGGTGATTACTTTAAAAAAGAGGCGATTCATTTTGGCTGGGATTTTGTGACAAGGGTGCTTGGAATAGATAAAAATAAGCTGTGGATAACGATTTTTAGGGAGGATGATGAGGCTTTTGAGATATGGAATAAACAGGAGGGCGTGCCTCAAAATAGAATCGTTAGAATGGATGAGCATGATAACTTCTGGGCGATGGGCGATACAGGTCCGTGCGGTCCCTGCTCAGAGATTCACATCGATCAGGGTCCGGGTGTGGGTTGCGGCAGGCCTGATTGTTCTGTAGCCTGTGACTGCGACAGGTACCTTGAATTGTGGAATTTAGTATTTATGCAGTTTAACAGAGATGAGGCGGGAAATTTAACACCGCTTCCAAAACCCAGCATCGATACGGGTATGGGTCTTGAAAGAACAGCAGCGATTCTGCAGGGTGTGCATAGCAATTTTGATATAGATGTTTTCAGGTTTATTATTTCTCATCTGTCTGAGTTTTTTAGCGTTGAATATGGCAAAGACAACGACATCGATGTGGGCATAAGGGTTATAGCTGACCATCTAAGGGCTATAGATTTTCTTATAACAGACGGTGTTTTGCCGGATAAAGAGGGTAGAGGTTATGTGTTGAGAAGGATTTTAAGGAGGGCGATGAGGTTTGGCAGCAAGCTCAAAGCAAAAGAGCCGTTTCTGCATAAATTCATCGATGTTGTAAATGAGATTATGGGAGATACCTATCCTGAGCTTATTGCAAACAGGGATGTTGTGGTTAATGTTGTTAAGTCTGAGGAGGAGCAGTTCTTTGAAACACTGGAGAGCGGCTTAAAGATCCTTTCAGATATTTTCAAAAAATCTGCATCAAAGGTTGTTGAGGCAAATGATGCTTTTAAGCTTTACGATACATACGGATTCCCTATAGATTTAACCGTTGATATTGCAAAGGAAAACGGCTTTAAAGTTGATATAGAAGGCTTTAATAAGCTGCTTGAACAGCAGAGGGAGGCCTCAAGAAAAAGCTGGAAGGGAACGGGCGAGGAGTTTGTGTGGGATGTCTTTGGCGAAGTTTACAAAAAAGTCGGCAAAACAGAGTTTGTGGGTTATGATGAGTTTGAATGCGAGGCCGAGCTAAAGGGTATAGTTGATGAAAATAAAACGATTCAGAATACAGTTGATAAAAGGGGCATCTATTATCTGATCTTCGATAAAACACCGTTTTATGCAGAAAGTGGCGGTCAGGTGGCTGACAGTGGTTTTGTATTAAAAGACGGTGTCAGGGCTTTTGTGGATGATGTGCAGAAGTATTTTGACGGCAATCTCTTTGTTCATAGGGTTGAGCTAAAAGAGGGTAAATTGGAAACTGGTGAGAAATATACACTGAGAATCAATGTTGCACGCAGAAAGAACATAGCAAGACACCATACGGCCACACACCTGCTTGATGCAGCTTTGATAAAGATACTGGGCA
Source organism: Hippea jasoniae (assembly GCF_000744435.1). Lineage (NCBI taxonomy): Bacteria > Pseudomonadati > Campylobacterota > Desulfurellia > Desulfurellales > Hippeaceae > Hippea > Hippea jasoniae. Next base: position 29,242 of record NZ_JQLX01000016.1, on the reverse strand, counting down.
AGCATGTCAGACAGGCTGGATCGCTTGTTGAGGAAAATAGATTTAGATTCGACTTTACCCATTTTGCAAAGCTAACCGATAAGGAGCTTTTTGAGATTGAGCAGTTGATAAATAGCTGGATTGTAGAAAACTACGAGGTTAAGACAGAAATTTTAAAGCTTGATGAGGCTATTAAAAAGGGTGCCATAGCGTTGTTTGATGAAAAGTATGCCGATAGAGTGCGCGTGGTGAGTGTGGGCGATGTGAGTATGGAGCTATGCGGGGGCACACATGTGAGGTATTCTGGTGAAATTGGTCTGTTTAAGATAATACATGAATCAGCCGTATCAAAAGGTGTCAGAAGGATTGAGGCAAAAGTGGGAATTGATGCCTATGAGTATGTTCATAGTCTTGAATCTATTTTGAAACATGCAGCCTTAAAACTCAATGTGCCGCTTAATGAGGTTCCAAAAAAGATAGATGAGCTAAAGAGTAAAAAGCAGACAAAAACAAAGCCAAAATTTGACCAATCAAAGCAAAAGACGATAAACGGCATCAACCTGTATATCGATGTCTTTGATAATGAAGATATGGCGGATTTAAGGCATTTAGGAGACATTGCAAAGGCAAAGATGAAAAGCGGTGTTGTTGTGTTATTTGACAAAAAAGAGGATAGGGTTAATTTATTGGTAATGGTAACAAATGATTTAATTGACAGAATAAAGGCAAAGGATGCGGTGAAAAGAATTTCTGCTGAGCTTAAAGGTAAAGGCGGCGGAAAGGATGAATTTGCCCAGGGCGGGGGTAGGGATTTATCGAAACTTGATAAGATTGTCTCAAACATTGCTGAGTATCTGGGGGTGTAGCGATGTTCAAAGAGATGGTTTATATGGCTGTGGGCTTATCGAAAAGGGTTGATAAAATAGTAAATTCGATTATAGAGGAAGGCAAAAAAGAGGTTGAGGATAAGGGGGTAATTGAACTAACAAAAGAGCATCTAAACAAGCGCAAAGAGATGGTTAAAGGCATGCTTAAAGAGGATGTGGAAGAGGTGATAAAGGAGTTTGGGCTTGCAACAAAACAGGATATCGAGGAGTTAAAAAACCTCATTAAACAAACAAAAGCGGGGTAGCTTATGCTTGTGAGAAAACCGGCTGTTGCTGGATTGTTTTATCCAGATTCAAACGATGAATTGCAGGCATACCTAAAGAGTGCTATAAAGCCTGTTGAAGAGAAAATATCACCTGTTGCAATCATTGTGCCGCATGCAGGTTATATCTATTCGGGGGCTACTGCAGCAAGCGTTTACTCTTTAATTGAAAGCTTTGATACATATTTGATTTTTGGACCAAACCACACAGGTCTTGGCGCTGATATATCGCTTTTTGACGGCATATATGAAATGCCGTTTGGCGAGGTTATGCCGGATAGCGAGCTTATAGAAAAGATAGCTAAAGGTGAATATGTGGAGATTGACTATTATGCTCATCTGCAGGAGCATAGCATAGAGGTGCAGCTTCCATTTATCGATTATATTTCAGAAGGCGATTATCGGATTGCCTCGATCGTTGTTGGAACACACAATGTTGCAAAGCTTTACTCAACCGCTGAAACCATTGCAAAAGCCATCAAAGAGCATAATAGAAGTGTGTTGATGGTTGTAAGTAGCGATATGAACCATTATGAAGACCAGAATACGACCTTAATTAAGGATAATAAAGCCATAGAGGCCATGAAAAATTTGGATGAAAATGAGCTGTTGAGGGTTACGCAGGCAGAGGGTATAACGATGTGTGGTGTTGGTAGTGCATACATTGCCATAGCCGCTGCAAAGATGCTTGGTGCAAAGCGATTTGTGGAGGTTGACCACAGAACAAGCGGTGAAGTAAACGGCGACTTTGATAAGGTTGTTGGATATCTTTCTGCTTATATAGAATGATCCACAGGATTATATATTTTGTAAAAAACCTGACTTACGACTACCCTTTTGCTTTTGCTTTTGTTTTTTTGTTGTTTTTGCAGCTGCATTACGAAACGCACAACACGCTGTTTTTAATAATCTGTTTTGCTATATTTGTTGTCTCTATGATAGGCACACGCAGGGTGTTTTTGGCTATGTTTGTATGTTTTCTGATTTTTATTTTAACACCACAGCAAAGACAGTGCAACTGCCCATCCAAGATCACAGGAGAGGTTAAATCTAAAACATTTTCAAACAGGCTTGGTTTAATGGTGAAATCAAACCATGGCGGTGTTTATGTCTTTGCCTCAAAGGCTTTTGATAATCTACTTGTTGGCGATAGGGTTGTCTTGAAGGGAAAATTTAAGCCGATTGAAACGGTTAAAAATGACTCATTTAGAAGATATCTGTTTTCAAGTGGCATCTGCTGTATTGGATATGCCTATTACATCAAAAAAATCGGCACAACACCTGTTATTGGTTTTTTTGCCCGTTTAAGAAAGAAGATTGAGGATGAGTTTTACTATTTTTTGCCAGAAAAGGTCGATTATTTTTTAGATTCCTCCATTTTGGGTGATAAAAGTTTTTCAAAAACAATAAAAGAGCCGTTTATAAAAACACAGACTGCTCATCTGCTTGTCGTTTCTGGTTTGCATATGAGTTTTGTTTTTGGTTTATTTTATATGCTGTTTTTTCAAATTGTAAGCAGGATTTCATTTTTCTACAGGCGCTTTAACATAAAAAAGATTGCCAGCTTATTTGCCGTTGTGCCCCTTTTTTTCTATTTTTTGCTTATTGGTGGCAATATTCCAGCCATAAGGTCTTTTTTGATGAGTATGCTTGTTGTGATGTCTATGATTTTTGGTTTTAGAAAATCATCCTACAATGCACTGTTTTTTATAGCTGTTTTGATTGAGTTGTTTTACCATCGAGCAATTTACAATCCATCGTTTATTATGTCGTTTTTTATGACATTTGTGGCGCTTTTTTTATACGGTTTTTGCCAAAGTATTCGGGTGTATAAAATTATAAGAAGCCTGATTTTTGTTATTTTGATGTCTTTGTTTGCTATGCCTTTGAGTGGCTATTTTTTTGGTCATGCCAATCTGTTTTCAGCTTTGGATAATATCGTGGCTGTGAGTCTATTTGGCTTTGTGGTTGTGCCGCTATCTTTTGTTGGTATTTTAGTTGTGCCGTTGTTTTATCAGGTAAAGTTATTGTTTTTTAAGTTTCTGGACAGCGTTGTTTTGCTATATTTGCATCTAATTCAAAAGCTTGCTGCATTTTATTATACAATTCCTTTAAGTTTCAGCCTGCCCAATATGGTTGTGATTTATCTGTTTGGCTTTGGTGTTATTGGTTTAGCAAAACTTCTACTTCATCTAAATAATCAACGCCAAACTCAGCCGCAAACGACTTCTTAAAGTAGGCAAATTCAAGATAACCTGCTGAGTTGATCAAAGCCTTATAGCTGCTTGTCGGTGAATGGTATGTTTCCTCTAAATGCCTGAAAATCAAGTTTTTAAGCATTATCCTTTCAAAACCGCCATTCAGGTAGTCTTCAGTGATGTTTGAGATACAGTTGCCAAAGTTATCGATATAGATTATCTGCCCCTTTATCCTGTTCTTTTTCTGCTGTGGCTTAAAAGAAAAGCTTAAGCTTTCCTTTTTTTTGCCAATAGTTTCTAAATCGCTGTTTGTTGCAAGCCAGGCTGCTTTGACCATAATGTCCCGCGCTTCAAATGTTTTTGAGCTTTGAGGGTTTATTTCATCTTTTGAGATAACCCTTATTAATTCAGGTTCGATTAAACCTAAAGCCTCATTGTCGGGTGAAACGATAATCTGATCTTTCCATTTTACAACAACGATATCCCTATCGCTGCCAACGCCTGGGTCTACCACAACGATATGGATGCTGTTTTTAGGAAAGCGGGGTATTGTTGTTGCGACAATATAAGCTGCTTCTATGGAATGAAACGGTTTGATGTTGTGCGTTATATCCACTATTTTTAAATTTTCACCAAAGAGTTTAAATATCTCGGCTTTTAGTTGGGCTACAAACCCGCCGCTGTCTGAAAAATCAGTTGTTAATGTTAGTATCATTGTCAATCTCCTCTAATAAAGCTTCCTTCTTTTTAAAACAGTTCGACGAAACATCCTTTATTTTGTTTAAAGTTTTTACAGCCTGCCCAAACTGTTTTAGTTTTATAAAACAAAACGCCCTTGTTGTGATTGTGTAGCAGTTTTCACCCTCATGCTGTTCCATAAGATTGATGGTTTTTAAGGCGTTTATGTAATCTTTTTTTGCAATGTAGATGGCTATGAGGTTTTTGAAATACACTGGATTTGAATAGTTTGAAAAAACGATGGCACTTTCAAGGTCATCTATGGCTTTTTGTGTCTGGTTAAGCTTTAAATAAACCCTGGATCTATTGAAAAACGCAACATCGGCAGCAGGATAAAGCGGGTTGTTTATAAGCTTTGTAAACATCTCAAGCGCTTTTTTATACTGTTTTTTTTCAAAGTAGAATATACCCAATGCGTTGTATGCATCGTAAAAGTTTTTGTCAATTTTTAATGTTTCTTTTAAATATTTTTCATACATTGCATCGTTTTTTCTGAGTTTGTAGGCTATCGCAAGAAGATAATCAACACGCGGGTCGTTTTTTAAAACCTGCTTTGCTTCTTTGAGATACAAAAACGCCTTGGGAAGGTTTTCATAATCCTTATGCGCTATAATATTACGCGCCATCTCATATTTAATCAGAGCAATTTTTATACTTTTATCCATTGATTGCTTTTTTGGCTGGGGAGAAACACACGATGATAGCAGAATTATAATGCCGCTTAGAGCTAATATTATTGGTATTAACCTTCTCATCAGTTAAACAATAATGTTTTTTGTCTATTGAGTCAAGTATAATGAATATTTAGAATTTATAAAAAGTTAATTGACCGAGTTAAAAAATAGTTGTATATTTAAAAAATGGTGGAATTTGTTTAAAATTAAGAACATTTTTTGAAGAAAGGAGGAGGGGATGGCAAACGATATTTTAAAAGTGAGAGCCTTGAGGATTAATCTGTCAAGCGGAGAGATCTCTGATTTTGAGGTGGATGGCGAGCTTGTTAAGAAATATTTGGGTGGACGAGGTCTTGCAACAAAGATTCTAATGGATGAGATTGACCCTACTATTGACCCTTTGAGTGAGGAAAACAAGCTGATTTTTGCAAATGGCCTTTTGACAGGCACAGCTGTTCCAACAGGCGGCAGGTATATGGTTGTAACAAAGGGACCTTTAACAGGAACAATCGCCTCCAGTAATTCCGGTGGTTTTTTTGGTGCTGAGCTAAGAAAGGCAGGCTGGAGTTTGCTAATTGTAGAGGGAAAAGCAAAAAACCCTGTTTATATAGCAATAAACGACGATAAAGTAGAGATTAAAGATGCAGGGCATTTGTGGGGTAAAACGACAGACATTACAACCGATATGTTGCTTGAGGAGTTTGGTGATAAACGGGCAAGGGTGGCCTGCATAGGTCCAGCAGGTGAAAACCTTGTAAAGTTTGCAGCAATAATGAACGATAAATCAAGGGCGGCAGGCAGAACCGGTGTGGGAGCTGTTATGGGCAGCAAGAACCTAAAAGCCATCGTTGTAAGGGGCTCCCAGAGGATCAATGTTATGGATCAGGCAACATTTATGGATGCTGTAAAAGCCAAGGTTGATATAATAAGAAAAAATCCTATAACAGGTGAGGGCCTGCCAAAACTTGGAACAAAGGTGCTTGATAGTATCATAAACCAGAACGGGTTGTATCCAACAAGGAACTTTCAATCCGGCACATTTGAATATACAGAAGAGGTAAACGGGGAGGCATTGGTTGAAAAGGGTTATCTGATCAATAACACAGCCTGTTATGCATGTCCCATAGGATGCGGTAGAGAGGTTGTCTTGCCAAACGGCAGAAAGGGTGAAGGCCCTGAGTATGAATCTGGATGGGCTTTTGGTGCTGACTGCGGCGTAAAAGATTTGATAGCGATAACCGATGCTAATTTTATGTGTAACGAGCTTGGGCTTGATACGATTTCTGCCGGTACTACTTTGGCTGCGGCTATGGAGCTTTATGAGAAAGGTTATCTGCCAAAAGAGGATTTAGGCGGCGGTCCTGAGCTTGTTTTTGGAAGCAGTGAGTCATTGCTGTATTATCTTAAAAAGATAGCCTACCGCGAAGGCATAGGTGATAAATTAGCTGAGGGTTCTTATAGATTTTGTAGCTCATACGGCCATCCAGAGTTTTCTATGACCGTTAAAAAACAGGAGCTGCCAGCCTACGATCCAAGAGGAGTGCAGGGGCATGCGCTTGAGTATGCAACAAGCAACAGGGGCGGCTGCCATGTTAGGGGTTATATGATTTCACCAGAGATTTTAGGCGTCCCGGAAAAACTTGACCCACAAAGTCTTGAAAGCAAGGCAAACTGGGTAAAGGAATTTCAGGATTTGACGGCTGTTATAGATTCTGCAGGATTGTGTCTGTTTAGCTCGTTTGCTCTGGGTGCGGATGATTATACCGAGCTGATTAATGCTGGAACAGGTTTTAATTTAACAACAGATGAGGTATTAAAGATTGGGGAAAGAATATGGAATCTTGAGAGGTTGTTTAACTTTAAAGCCGGCATCGGGCCTGATGAGGATAGACTACCTGAAAGGTTTGAAAAAGAGCCTCTACCTGATGGCGCTCAAAAAGGATCGGTCAGCCATTATAAAGACATTTTGAAGGAATACTACAAACTCAGAGGCTGGAGCGAGGATGGTTATATACCAGAGGATAAACTAAAGGAGCTTGAAATAGCTTAAAATGGCCGTTTTTAATTTTTATACGCTTTTAAGGCTCGAATTTGGCTTAAAAACAATTGAGATAGATGTTGATGGTGTGAGTATCTATGAGGCTTTAAAGCTGTGTCAGCAACATACAGGTAAAAATTTTCTTCATAAACTCTTTGATAACTCACACTTAAAAACAGGCACCATTATTTTGATTAACGGTAAAAATATCATGCACCTTGAAAGAGAAAAAACAGTTGTGCATAAAGATGACAGGATTGACATATTTCCACCCGGAGGCGGGGGATAGACTTTGGATATACTTCAAAGAAGCAGGTTGTTTTTTAAAGAAGAGAAGCTAAAAACCATTGCAAACAGCAGTATTCTTGTAGCTGGCGTCGGGGCGTTGGGATGTGTTGTAGCTGAGATTCTTGTAAGGCTTTCTGTTGGTAGGCTTGTCATCGTTGACAGGGATGTGGTCAGCGCTTCCGATCTTGGGCGCCAGCTACTTTATAACTCAAATGACTTAGATAAACCCAAGGTTGAGGTTGCAAAAGAAAGGCTTTCTGTGATTGGAAGCAACACAGCTATAGAGCCGTATTTTTTAGATATAACAGCTGGCGGTATGGATGATCTATTAAAAAGTGTGGATGGTGTTGTTGATTGCCTTGATAATTTTGCCTCGCGGTTTTTTCTTGAAGACCTTTTGCCTGAAAAGACCTTTATGGTTCATGGTGGTATAAAATACAACTTTGGTCAGATTACTACGATTGTTAAAGACAAAACACAGGCTTTAGGTGATATCTATGCGGGAATTGAGGATAGCAGTAAGCCTATTGGTGTTGCGCCAACAGCTGTATTTGTCATTGGTGGATTAATGGCTGAGGAAACCCTGAATAATATATTTGGCAAACCTCATTTTTTAAATAAATTATTGATTGTTGATTTAGGTGATTTTAGCTGTTCGGTAATTAATCTGGAGTAGGATGTGGATGAGAAATTTAAACTAAAGGATGCCTTTTTAACCATTCCCGATTCTAAAAACATCAGGAAGGTTTATATTGAGCCAACAAATAGCTGCAATTTTAGCTGCAAAATGTGTTTTAAGAATACCTTTGTAGAAAAAGATGGATTTATGGATAACTCAACCTGGGAGAATCTCAAGCATTCTTTAAAAAAATTGCCCCATTTAAAAGAGGTTGCTTTAGCTGGCATTGGTGAACCGCTGTTGCATAAAGATATTAAGGGTATGATAACATTTTTAAAAAATGAGCTGGGCTGTTATTTAACCCTCTCATCAAACGGGTATCTGCTTGGCAGGTTTGTAGATTTTATTATCGATGCAGGAGTGGACAATATTGTTGTCTCGGTTGATAATACGCCTGTTGGGCATCTGCATAACTCTGTTGTTTACAAAACATTGAAAGCGCTTATTGAAAAAAGAAAAAAATTAAAAGCCGATAAACCGGCAGTTTCAATAGAGATAGTGTTAGATAAACAATCGATAAAGGATGCCGCAGATACGATTGAGAGTTTTTTAGAAATAGGCGTTAAAGATGTTATTGTTTCAAACATCCTGCCTGTTTTTGAGGCTTTATGCGATCAGACGCTTTATCCAGCAGATGAATCGATTCTAAAAGAGATTGTTGATGCGGTGCAGGCAAAGGCATCAGCAACTCTGCCCTATTTAAGTATTAAAACAGAAAGAAAGTGCAATTTCATAAGCAAAAACGCTACTGTTGTTAGATGGGATGGAGAGGTAGCCCCATGTTATAGATTCTTGCACACCTCAGTTGAATATGTGCTTGGCAGGAAAAAGCAGATCTATGCTCATTCCTTTGGTAATGTTAATGACAAAGAACTTATAGATATATGGAACAGCAGGGATTATAAGTGGTTTCGCTTTATAGTAGAGCATAGTCTTTACCCATCCTGCATCGATTGCAGCCTGAATTCATCATGCGATTTTGTTAAAGATACTGAAATCGATTGTTTTGGTTTATCGCCATCCTGCGGTGATTGCCTGTGGTCAAGAAACATTATAATCTGCCCTTAATGTTTTTTATGTTTTTCTAAATACTTTGAGTAATCTTATATTTTCGTTGACTCTTTTTATAGATTTGTTAAAATTAGATAACAAAACAATTTAATAGGAGAGGTGGGATATGAGAAAACTTTTTTTAAGTATGATTATTGTGTTGCTGTTTGGTTATTCTGCTTTAGCAGATGGTTTACAAACAGGATCCAGTAAGCCATTTATTCCCGCAGATAAGGTTGTTTTTGTAGATGATTTTTCAGATTGTCCTATAGGAGAGCCGCCGTCTAAATTTGATAAAGTGAGTGGTGCTGGCGAATGCGTTAAATATAGAAATATGATGTGGCTTGCTCCTTCTACAGATGGAGATTACAGGGTTTATAAAAAAATAGATTTAGGCAGAGATGAGTTTTCTATTGAGTTTGATTTTTTGGGTTATCAGGATCCTGGGGGAGCAGACTTTCTATTTAGGTTTTTGCAAAGCAAAGGAAATAGCTGGGATCAAGCAAGATTACCTTACGACCTACAAATACACGATGATTACAATGGGTATACATTCTGGCTTGAGAAGGTTGGTAAGATTGGAAGACTGGAAAAGTTTCACAAAAAGAAGGTTCATATAGCGATTCAGGTAAGGCGGCATCAATTAAGGATTTATGCAAATGGTAAAAGATTAACGGTTGTTCCTTTCAGTGTTAGCCAAAATGAACATGTAAGTGGTGTAGGGTTTATGTTTTATGATGATACGCGTAAATATGGCGAACTGTTAACGAATATCAGGATTGCTAAATACTCAAAGAAGGAAAAAAGGCCCCAGCCTGAAAAACTTGGTATAAAGATGGAGAAAACCTCTGAAGGAACAAAACTTACAATCCCTGAAAAAGTGTTATTTGATTTCAATCAATTTTTCTTAAAGCTTAAAGCAAAAGATGCTCTTCATGTAGTGGCTGAGATTTTGAAACAACAGCCTGATAAAAGGGTTTTGATTATTGGCTATACAGATAATGTTGGTAGTGATGCTTACAATCTAAAGCTTTCTCTTCAAAGAGCTCAGAGTGTGGCTGATTATTTGATATATGTTGAGGGTATAAACAAGGGCAGAATTAAGATAGAAGGGAAAGGCAAGGCAGACCCTATAGCAAACAATAATACAGAAGAAGGAAGAGCAAAAAACCGCAGGGTCGAGATAAAAATCTATTAAAAAATTATAATTCATAAACAAGTATATATCTTTGATAAAACAAGGTATGCAAAGGTAGTTTGTCTAATAGGAGTCTGTTGCTATTTAAAGAGGAAAATTTTTTCTGTAGCCCAGCACTTACTTTTTTTAATTGAGTTTATATATAAAATTGAGTATAATTATTGCAGAATTAGGCCTCAATAAATAGATTAAGATTTTCAAGTTAAGTAAGTGCTGGGGTTAAAAACTGTTCTTTTACAATGAAATATGGCTGTTTTTTCGTACAGCGGGTACAGCACTTACTTTAATTAAGAAACTCTTTTTTTGTAGAAAAGTATCATTTTCAAAATAATAGATTTTAGGGAAAATAAAGTCTGTTAATAGAAGTAAGTGCTGGATAAAGCACCTGTTGCACTATTCCCGCCTGTCTGACTATCATGAGTTCTACAAAGTTGTTCTCAAATTGATGGTCAGACTCCTGAAGGGAATTATCCGAGCCCCTACTTTTTTGTGCTTACTCAGAGGGAAAACAAAACTTAATTAGACTTAATTGAGTTTCATTTATGTTCTAATAGGTGTTTATTCAAGTAGGGGCTCGACAGACTCCTTTATCGAGCCTGACGCCAAGAACTCTTCAAAGACTTTCTTAAGTAGGCAATAGGGCTTGATGAGTTTTATTTATTCTTAGTAGGGGCTTGGTGAGTTCTTCAGAGAAAATTCTTAAACAAGGTATTAGGCATAATTGAGTTTAAATGAAATATTGAGATATATCCTCCACAAATAGACTTAAAACAAAATATTAAACTTATCAATTTAAGTAAGTGTTGGATTTCAATGGTTATTTATTTAACTGAGAATTCGAAGTAGCTATTCACTTTTTGATGAAATTTCAACTGAACAGTTGTGGATATAACTGTTATTTTTTATAAATTTAATTGACATTTATTAGTAATTTCTAATAATGTTTTTAAACAAATTTGGAGGGTGCTGTGGAGGTTTTGTTTGATTCTAATTCACATAAAAATGTGATGTTTTTTGATTTGACGAAAGGGGATATGATTCAGGCTAATCAGCATGTGATTATAGATAGTACTGAATCCATGATACTTGATCCAGGAGGCTCTAAGGTTTATTCCAAGCTGTTTTCTCATCTTGCCGATGTTACAAATCCTAACAAATTGAAATATATTTTTTTCTCTCATCAAGATCCGGATATTGTTTCATCGTCAAATTCCTGGTTTACTATAACTGAAGCCAATGCATTTTTATCTCAGCTATGGATACGTTTTATGCACCATTTCTGCATAGATGATTATGTAAAAAACAGGATAACACCTATTCCTGATGAGGGGATGACTATAAAATTGGGTGAAAGTGAGCTTTTGGTAATACCTGCTCATTTTTTGCACTCTGCAGGAAACTTTCAGGTTTATGACCCTATTTCAAAAATACTCTACAGCGGCGATTTAGGTGCTTCTTTTGGCAACGATTATGTTGTTGTTGAGGATTTTGATAAGCATATACCATACATTGAGGATTTTCATAAACGGTATATACCCTGCAGCGGTGTTATACAAAAATGGCTTGAGACAATAAAAAACCTCGATATTCAGATTATAGCCCCACAGCATGGTGCGGTTTATATAGGCAGTTCGGTTAAACGGTTTCTTGAATGGTTGAAGGTTTTGCGTTGCGGTGTTGAGATAATGTAAGCAAAAACTTGACAAATTCTTATAATTTCAGTATAAAGCTTTTTGCTTTTAGAATTTTGAGGTAAGGAGTGGGTTATGAAAACTTTTATGGCTAAATTTGAGCCAGAGAAAAGAAAGTGGTATCTCATAGATGCAAAAGGTAAGGTGCTTGGTAAAATAGCCACTCAGATTGCAAATATTTTGAGGGGTAAAAATAAACCCACATACACACCGCATATTGACGGTGGTGATTTTGTTGTTGTTGTTAACGCAAGGCATGTTAAGCTGACGGGTAAAAAGCTTCAGCAGAAGAAATACTACAGGCATAGCGGTTATATAGGTGGATTAAAGGAAATTCCAGCTGAAAAGATGTTAGAGGAACATCCTGAAAGGGTCATAATACATGCCGTAAAGGGTATGTTGCCAAAAAATAGGCTTGCAAACAGGTTGATTACTAAATTAAAGGTGTATGCAGAAGATGACTATCCGCATAAGGCTCAAAAACCGATAAAGATAGAGTTATAGAGGTGCTAAATGGAAAGATATTACGCAACGGGTAAAAGAAAGACATCTGTTGCCAGGGTGTGGGTATATTCTGGCGATGGTAAGATTACGGTAAACAAAAAGACGCTGGATGAGTATTTTGGTGGTCTTGAACAGGCAAAGCTAAAAATCTACTATCCACTCAATCTTGTTGGTTTAAATGGAAAGATTGATATCTATGCCACTGTTAGAGGCGGTGGCATAATGGCTCAGGCTGAGGCTTTGAGGCACGGCATCTCAAAGGCTCTGGTAGAGTACGATCCAAATTTGAGGTCAACCCTCAAGCCACTTGGACTGCTTTCAAGGGATGCAAGGGCAAAGGAGAGAAAGAAATACGGAAGGAAAAAGGCAAGAAAATCCTTCCAGTGGTCGAAGAGATAACACCCCCGCCCCACGCAAGTGGGGTTTTTCTTTTTAATTGTGAAATGATAAAAGCTGGTATTGTTGGAATAAGCGGATATACAGGCGTTGAGCTATTAAAATTATTGTTGCACCACAGGCAGGTTCAAGTAGCATATATTGCATCAAGAAGCCATGCAGACAAAAGAATTGACCAGCTGTATCCGTTTTTGAAGGGTTTTAGTAATCTTGTAATTGAGAAGATCGATATAGAAAAGATTAAAACGCTGGATGTTGTATTTTTAGCCCTGCCCCATACGGTGTCTGCAGGCATTGTAAAGGATATATTTCCCCATGTTAAAGTAGTTGACCTGAGTGCCGATTTCAGGCTTGATATAGATGTTTATGAAAAGTGGTATAAAGTAAGGCATCCTGCAAAAGAGCTAATAGATGAGGCTGTTTATGGTATATCTGAGCTAAACAGGGATAAAATAAAGCACTGCAGCTTGCTTGCAAATCCGGGATGTTATGCAACCAGTGTAATTTTGGCATTGGCACCGATTGCCGATTTAATAGATGACAGCGTGATTATTGATGCAAAAAGCGGTGTTAGTGGTGCAGGAAAGAGTCTGAAAGAGTCGATGCTGTTTTGTGAGGTGAATGAGAATTTCAAGGCCTATGCAGTTGGCTCTCACAGGCATGTTGCAGAGATAGAGCAACAGTTTGGACTTAATAATAGGGTTGTGTTTACTGCACATCTGTTGCCTATTCAAAGGGGAATTCTATCCACGATTTATGTGAATCTAAAAAGGGCTGTAGATATAAAAATATTTGATGAGTTTTATAAAAGTGAATTTTTTGTAAGGGTTGTTGATAATCCGCCTCAGATTGTCGATGTGAAGGGCACAAATTTTTGCAACATATATCCTGCTTTGATTGATGAGAAAAAATTAATTATTGTCAGTGTTATAGATAATCTTATAAAAGGTGCTGCTGGTCAGGCTATCCAGAATATGAATATTATGTTTGGATTAGATGAAAAAGAGGGGCTTTATCCTGCCCCATACTATCCTTAGAAAAGGTGAGGTATGAAATCAAAAGAAACTAAAGGTTCTATCTGTGTTGTTCCATCTATAAAAGCCGCAGGTGTTCATTGTGGTTTAAAAGAAAAAGGCAAAGATCTGGGGTTGATTTTTTCAGAAACACCCACAATATCTGCGGCGGTTTTTACTCAGAACGCCATTAAGGCAGCCCCTGTGATTTATGATATGCGACTGATGAAAAAAATACCCGATATCAGAGCCGTTATTGTAAATAGCGGCAATGCCAATGCGTGCAATAGTAACGGTTTTGATGCTATAGGCGATGTTGTAAATACCCTTAGTAAAAGGCTTAACATAGAAAAAGATCAGATTTTTGTTGCCTCAACAGGAATCATAGGTGAGGATTTGCCTTCTGAAAAGATTACAACGGCAATTGATGAGCTTGTTTATAGGTTGGGCAGCAATAGGTGTGATGATTTTTCTGAGGCAATACTGACTACAGATACATTTACAAAGCAAATGGCGTTGAACTGTAGTTTTTACGGCGAAGAGTTCAATATTGGTGGTGTGGCAAAGGGTGCTGGCATGATTCATCCCAATATGGCAACGATGCTTGCATTTATCACCACCGATATAAATATCAGCCACGATATGCTTGATAGGGCTTTGAGGGAGGCTGTAGATAAATCGTTTAACAGAATCAGTGTAGATGGCGATACATCCACAAACGACACGGTTTTTATTATGTCAACCTGTCAGGCAAAAAATGAAAAGATAACAACAGAAAATGAGATATACAGGTTTTTTGCAGATCAGCTCATCCATATCTGCACACATCTTGCAAAAATGATTGTTAAAGATGGTGAGGGTGCCACAAAAACAACAGAGGTTGTGGTTGTGGGTGCATTTTCTAAGAAAGACGCTCAGCTTGTTGCCCGAAGTGTAGCTAATTCCCTGCTTGTTAAGACGGCGATCTTTGGTGAGGATCCCAATTGGGGCAGGATTGTTGATGCTGTGGGTTATTCGAATGCCTATTTTAGCGTTGACAGGCTGAAGGTGTTTATAGGTGATGAGCTTGTTTATGCATACTCAAAAAAAGTCGATTTTGATAGAGAAAAACTTAAAAATTACATGAAAAACGACGAAATTCGCATACTTATAGACCTTGGATTGGGTGTTTGCACATATAATATGTGGTTTAGTGATTTAAGTTATGATTATGTAAAGATTAACGCCGAATACCACACCTAAAGGTCTTCTTTGGTTACCGGTTTATTATCTTCCGGTTCATGGTGCAGCATGGCAAAGATTGATTTTTCTTCAGATTCTTCTATTGGATAGTATTTGCCTGATGCGATAATCAAAATATCGCCTTTTGCATTTTTGATTATGCCTTTTGATGCACAGATGTAGTGTTTTTCTTTGATAAATTCAGCTTCCACAATCAACTGTTCATTCGGCAGAGCTGCTTTTTTGAACTTTATGTTGAGTTCTATGGTGTAATATAACCGCTTTGTTTTAACACTGCAAGCCCAGCCCATTGCCTCATCTATAATAGTTGAAAGAATACCCCCATGAATCCTATTTTTGAAACCGCAATATTCCTTTTTTAGCTTTAGATTAACAAATACGATTTTGCCGTCTGTCTTAAATGTTATATTCAGTCCAATGGGATTGTTTTTGCCGCATACAAAGCACTCTTTATAGCGTGGTAGGTTTCTCATTGCATAACCCCTTTTTGAAAAATTATATGAATTTTACGGTTATGCTCAAGTTTAAAAAAATTGAAAAAACTTTCTTTTTTAGTTAAACTTTATATATGAGAAAAATACAAAACATAAAATTAACTCAGCTACTAATGATTTTTTCTGTTATTGGGATTATTGTGGCTGCTTTAATTATGGCTGGATTGTGGATTTATTATGCAAAAACAAGCCTGAAAGATGATGCAGAAATAGCTGAGAAGCTTTTTGTTAAAGATAAAAAGGAACAACTTAAAACAGGTGTGATGAATGCTTTAAATTATATCGATTTAAAAAGAAAAGAGGCTTTGAAGCTTAAGGAAAAAGAGCTTGATATTACACTGCATGCAATAAAATCGGTTATAGATGTGAACTCTAAAGCCTCAGATGTAAATTTTAATGGCTTAATTGAGTATTTAAAAACTTTGAGTAAAAAGAGTGATGGATATTTTCTACTTAGAAAAAAAGATAATGTTTTTTTGATAAAAAATGGAGTCTTTAAAAAGATAAAATCTTATTTAGGGGGTATTTGTAAAACCGTTGATCTAAAACATTTTTCATCACAACTTTCTTATTGTATAGACAGAAGCCAATTTAAAAAACAGCTTGAGGTAGATATTTTAAAAAAACTGGCTTTATATAAAGCTGTAAAATATAAAAATAGCTATTTTTTTGCTGCAAAGCTTTTAAATATCAACGGCGGAGGCTGCTTTGCAAAGGTTTTATTGAACCCCAACAAGCCATCGTTGGTTGGAAGATGTATATCAGACAATATTACCGACAGCAGGGGGTTTTATTATAGAAAGGCGTTTTTAAAAGACTTAAAACTGCATAAAGAGTCCTTTGTTGAATATACATATAAGATTCCATCGAAAAATGTGGAAGGCTTAAAGTTGTCCTATATAGTTTTGTATAAGCCGTTTAACTGGATCGTTGGAAGTGGCATATATATTAAAGATTTAAAGAGCGAATTTAGAACGCTTGCCTTTTTGAAGTTCAAAAAAAGACTGAAATCAAGAATTACAGTTATTGTTTTAGCTATTTTCATTTTAGTTGCTGTGTTGATACTGATCCATCTTGTGCTTTATTTGATATTGAAAAAAGACACGGCTGTTGTGGAGGATTTTTTTAACAGCTATCCAGACAAAAAAAGGATAGATTTATCCAGGCTGAAGGTGTCAGATTTAAAGCTAATAGCTGATAGAATCAATGATATGTCGGATAAAGTTGAGCGATACTCCAAAGAAACAAAGAGATTGTTTGAGCGTTATTTTAGCCTTGTGTCTAATTTTCCAGATTGTGTGGTTATCTTCAGGCGAATTGATTCAGGTGTATTTATTATTGAGGATGCAAATAGGTGTGTAATTAGTTGCCTGAATATTAAAAGAGATGATGTTGTAGGAAAAAATGCCTTTGATGTGTTTGGGTTTATGGGTCATCTTGATAAGAAATTTGAAGAGGCGTTTGAGATAGATGGTGTTTTAAGCTTTGTTGACTGTTTGACTTTCAACAATCAAGATAAATATTTCTTTGTAGTTTTTTACAGAAAAGATAATGAGATTGTTGCCATTGCAAAAGAGATTACCGATAGCGTGGAGCTATTTAGAAAAAGACAGCGAGAGCTTGAAAGATTTAAAAGTTTTATGGAAAGCGTTAATGTGGGTGTGATTGCTATTGATAAAGCGTTGAATGTTGTGTATGCAAACGGGGTATCGCGTAAATTGTTAGAGATTAAGGAATTCAGTTTAGAAACTATAACAGACATTGTTGGGCATAAGAATATCAAAATTATAAAGAATGCCGTAAAGGGTGTTCAAAATGGTAAAAAGTGTATTGATTGCACAACAAGTATTATAACAAAGGGCAATAAAAATAAGTGGTTGTTTGTTTCTGTGTCTGAGATTGAGCTGTATTCTGAAAAACTGTTTGTTGTTTCGCTGTATGATATAACGAAAAGATATGAAAAAGAGAAGGAGACGGAGTATTTAAGTTTTCATGATTCATTAACATCACTGTATAACAGGCGCTATTTTACTGAGGAATTGAGGCGGTTGTTTAATAGGAGAAACTATCCTTTATCGCTTGTTGTGTGTGATATAAACGGTCTTAAAATTATCAACGATAATTTGGGCCATACTGCGGGTGATAAGGCTATTAAATCTATTGCCAGCATCCTCAAGAATCAAGCACGAGCTAACGATATTGTTGCAAGAATCGGTGGTGATGAGTTTGCCGTTATTATGCCCAATACCGATAAAGAAGGCGTTGAGGCTTTTTTGAGTAGAATTAAAAAAGAGGTTGATAAATTTAATACGGGCAGTGAATTTTTTCTTTCTGTATCGCTTGGAATGGCTGTGCAATACGGTGATATTGAAAATACAGATGAGTTTTTTAAGATTGCTGATGACAATATGTATAGAAATAAATATTCTGTAGATAGAGAAAAGACGCTTTTGAGGATTTTGCGCTCCGTTAGGGGTAATGATATCGGCACTGATAATCAAATAAAGGGTTTGAGGTAGCTATGTTTAAAAGAGTTGTTGCATGGATTGTCCTTTTTTTTCTTGTTAGTGGAAATTTGTATGCAAAATGCCCATTTAAAAATTTCACAGCCAACTACAAGTTTGAATTTAGTGGTTTGAAGGTGGGCGAGGGAAAGCTTACTGCTTATTGTGATAACAACAGCTATGTTGTTCACTTTAAAGCACAAACATCAAAATTTATCAGTATCTTTTATAAGCTGAAGGTTGATATTGAAGATGCTGTTGATGTTAAAAGCTTGAAGGATATTTATTACAGGGCTAAGTTTAGAGGCTCATCAAATAAGGATGTTTATGTAAAATTTGATAATGCAACAACGGCTGATGTTTACTATAAGAAAAAGCACCTTAAGCATTATGTTTTAAGTTCAAAAAACGGCGTTTATTCACCTTTGAGCGTTTATTTGTTTTTTGTTGAACACCCCTTTGAGTTTTCAAAAACATATTTTAAAGATGTTGTTATTTCAAAGCACCTTTATCGTGTGGAGATTCTTCCCTTAAAAGAAACTATCGTCAATATCGATATGCTGAAAAGAAAAAAAGGCAAAAGAGAGGCTATTGAGGCTGAGCTAACCTTCTACAAGCTTGACAAAGGTAGATTTGAAAAGAAAAAAGATGTTAAAAAAATGATTGTATTTGTCAGTAAAAATCAACCAAAAATCCCACTGCTTAGCAGGATGTGGCATATAATAGGAGTTTTTGGTTTAAGGCTTACAAAACTTTCAATCCAATAGCTGCAATTTTTTTTCTAAATTGATATACTCTTTTTTAGATTATTTTGGAGGTTTGAAAGATGGCGTTTGTGCATTTGCATAACCACTCAGAATACAGCCTGCTTGATGGTGCAAGCAAGATTAAAAATATGGTTGAAAAAGCTAAAAATAGTGGCATGGAGGCTTTAGCTTTAACGGATCACGGCAATATGTTTGGTGCACTTGAGTTTTATAAAACGGCAACTGCGGCGGGCATAAAGCCGATTCTGGGGTTCGAAGGCTACATAGCCCCCAAAGACCTGCACGATAAATCTACAAAAGGCAACTTTCACATAACACTGCTTGCCAAAAACAACAAGGGATACGAAAACTTAATGTATCTTTGCAGCATGGGATTTTTGGAGGGATTTTACTACAAACCCCGTATTGATAAAAAGCTTCTAAAGGAGCATGCAGAAGGCGTAATTGCAGGCAGCGCCTGTTTGCATGGTGAGATTCAGCAAAGACTCCTTGATGGCGACTATGAAGGTGCAAAGAAGGCGGTTTATGAATATAAGGAGATCTTTGGTAAAGAGAATTTCTTTATGGAAATTATGAGACATGGGCTTGAGGATCAGCAAAAGATCGATGCCCAGATTATTAAACTTGCCTTAGAAACCGACACACTGCTTGTTGCCACAAACGATTGTCATTATTTAAACAAAGAGGATGCCTCAGCTCAGGATGCCCTTCTGTGTGTTCAAACAAACAAGCTTATCGACGATAAAGACAGAATGAGGATGGGCTCAGAGGAGTTTTACTTTAAAACGGAAGAGGAGATGGTTGAGGTTTTTAAAGATAATCCTGAGTTTGTGTATAACTCAAAGTTTATAGCCGATATGTGCAATGTTGAGCTTGAGCTTGGAAAACTTGCCCCACCGCATTATAAAACGCCGGATAACACAACTGAGGAGGAGTATTTAAGATCGCTTGCCTGGGAGGGTCTTGAGAAAAAAATATCCAACTTTGATGAAAAAAGAAAAGATATTTACAGAAACAGGCTTGAGCATGAGCTAAAGATCATTGAACAGATGGGCTTTTCTGGCTATTTTTTAATAGTCTGGGATTTTGTGAATTATGCAAAGAAAAACGGTATCCCTGTTGGACCTGGCAGAGGCTCTGCAGCTGGCAGCCTTGTGTCCTATTCAATAGGAATCACAGACATTGACCCGATTAGATACAATCTGCTTTTTGAGCGATTTTTGAATCCAGAAAGGGTAACGATGCCCGATATCGATGTGGATTTTTGTGCAAACAGACGCGATGAGGTAATCCATTATGTGAGGGAAAAATACGGCAAATACAATGTAGCTCAGGTTATCACATTTGGAACAATGGGTGCAAAGGCAGTTGTGCGTGATGTTGCAAGGGTTTTGGGTTTCCCATACAAGGAAGCAGATAGAATTGCAAAGATGATTCCAGCAGGCCCAAAGGTTACACTTGAAGATGCCATTAACTCCAATCCACAGCTTAAGGCTGAAATTAAAAAAGACGAAAAGGTAAAAAAGTTATTTGATATATCAAAAACGCTGGAGGGTGTAAAAAGGCACGCTTCAATCCATGCAGCAGGTGTTGTTATCTCCACCCAGCCCATATTTAAAAGCTGTCCTCTGTATAAAGCCCCCGGTGAGGATACGATAGCCGTTCAGTTTTCGAAGGATTATCTTGAGGATATTGGTTTGATAAAGTTTGACTTTCTTGGGCTTAAAAATCTCACGATTATTGATGAAACGGTTAGATTTATAGGTGATGGTTTTGATATCTCTAAGATTCCACTTGATGATAAAAAAACCTACGAACTTTTGCAAAGTGGCAATACACTTGGCGTGTTTCAGCTTGAATCATCAGGCATGCAACGATTGATTGTTGACTTAAAACCCACCACATTTGAAGACTTAATAGCCCTTGTTGCTTTATATAGACCTGGCCCTTTGGGTAGCGGAATGGTGCAGGATTTTATCGACAGAAAGCATGGCAAAAAACCAATCGAATATCCACTGCCGCAGCTTGAAGAGATTCTAAAAGACACATACGGCATTATTCTATATCAAGAGCAGGTCATGCAGATAGCAAGCAAACTTGCAGGGTACACGCTTGGTGAGGCAGATATTTTGCGCAGGGCGATGGGCAAGAAAAAACCAGAGATTATGCAGCAACAAAAAAGCATATTTGTTGAAAGGGCAGAGCAAAACGGTATAGATAGGCAGAAGGCAGAGTATATATTCGACCTGATAGCAAAATTTGCAGAATACGGGTTTAACAAATCTCATTCAGCAGCTTATGCCTACATTGCCTACCAGACGGCATACCTGAAGGCTCACTATCCTGAATATTTTATGAGTGCCTTGCTCACAAGCGAAAAAAACAATACAGACAATATTGCCAAATATATAGAAGAGTGTAACAGAATGAAAATTACCGTTCTTCCGCCCGATATCAACGATTCCTACCACGATTTTGCAGTGGCTACAAAAGATGGAAAAGCTGTTATAAGGTTTGGCTTTAGTGCTATAAAGAATGTGGGTGATGCTGCTATAGAAAACATTATTGCCACAAGAAAAGAGAAAAAATTTGAATCGATTTACGATTTTTTAAAGCGTGTGGATACAAGAAAGGTAAACAAAAAGGTTATAGAGAGTTTAATAAAAAGCGGATGTTTCGATTCATTGCATTCAAACAGAGCAAGTCTTTTAGCAAGTCTGGATGATCTGCTTGAGTGGTCTGCATCCTCCCATAAAAAGGCCACAAAAAAGATGTCTTCGTTATTTGGCAAAAAGCAGGAGGAGGAAAGCCATCCTAGACTTATAGAGGTGGCGCAGGTATCGGAAGACCAGATTCTTGAGTATGAAAAGGAGCTTTTGGGTTTCTTTATTAGTGCTAATCCTATCGCTAAATATGAAGGTTTTATCGAGGCTGTTATTAATGCAACAAGTGAGGATTATGGAGATAAGTATGATCAGGATCTTGTGATGGCAGGCATTGCGGTGGATATTAGAAAGATGAAGACAAAAAGAAAAGAAACAATGGCGTTTGTAAAGTTTATAGATATGAAAGGCACATTTGAGGCGACCGTGTTTCCAAAGCTTTATGAGACAAAAAAGGATTTGCTTGAAAAAAACGAGCTGTTGATTGTTTTTGGTAGTCTTGATCCCACAAGTGAAAAGCCCAACCTGATTGTTAAAGATATTATATCCAAAGATGAATTTGACTCAAAGGTTAGTAAGCTAAAGGTGTTTTTATCGTTGGAGGATAAAAGCCATTTTGAAACATTAGGAAAGGTCTTTGAAAGAAATAGCGGCAATAAGTCGCTTGTAATATACTACAAAGAAAACGATCAGATTTATGAAATTCAAAGCATGCTAAAGATCTCCATCACAAAACCGCTACTTGATGCGCTGAAGAAATTTAATATACCGTATAAATTAGATGTAAAAGGAGATGCCGCATGAAAATATTAATTACAGGAACTGCAGGATTTATAGGTTTTCACCTTGCAAACAGGCTTGCAAAAGAGGGTTTTGATGTTGTTGGCCTTGATAATATAAACGATTATTACGATGTTGGTTTAAAGTTTGGCAGGCTTGAGTTTGCAGGTATAGAACAAAACAGGGTTGCCTATGGAGAGCTTGTTGATTCAATAAAGTTTAACAACTACAGGTTTATGAAACTGGATTTAAAGGATAAGGTTGCAATAGATAGGCTGTTTAAAGAGGAGAGGTTTGATTGTGTATGCCATCTTGCAGCTCAGGCTGGCGTAAGGTATTCTTTAAAGAATCCCTATTCCTATATCGATAGCAATATTTACGGTTTTTTGAATATTCTTGAAGCATGCAGAAATTTTGAAGTGGAAAATTTATGCTTTGCAAGCTCATCCAGTGTATATGGGTTGAACAAAAAACAACCATTCAGCGAATCGGATAATGTGGATCATCCAATTAGCCTGTATGCTGCCACGAAAAAATCAAACGAACTTATGGCGCATACCTATAGCTATCTATACGGTTTAAAAACAACTGGTTTGAGGTTTTTTACCGTTTATGGACCTTGGGGCAGGCCGGATATGGCTTTGTTTAAGTTTGTTAAAAATATACTTGAGGATAAACCTATTGAGGTTTACAACTACGGCAAGATGAAAAGGGACTTTACCTATATCGACGACATAATTGAGGGTGTTGTGAGGGTAATTAAAAAACCCGCCCAGCCAAATGATGAATGGAGCCCCTTACATCCAGACCCTGCAAGCTCTAAAGTAGCCTATAGGATTTATAATATCGGCAACAATTCTCCCGTTGACTTAATGGAGTTTATTGAGATTATAGAAAGGCTTTTGAGTAAAAAAGCAAAAAAACAACTCCTGCCGATGCAGCCTGGTGATGTTGAGTCTACTTTTGCCGACTCATCGGCTCTTGTTGAAGAGTTAGGCTACAGGCCACACACGCCCCCAGAGGTGGGTATAAAAGAGTTTATCGACTGGTATCGCAGTTATTACAGAGTTTAGCTTAAGTTAATTAATTTTTAATTGACAATTGATATGAACACGATTATAATTTAAGTGTGATGGAGTTGGTAAGTTTTTAAAAATTTTTTAGGAGGTGTTTATGAGAAAGGTTTTATCTTCTTTGATGGCAGTTGTGTTCTTCATCGCTGCATTTGCCCTTGTTTCTGAGGCTAAGGTGACATTTGTTACCATCGGAACAGGTGGTGTTACAGGCGTTTACTATCCTGCCGGTGGTGCTATCTCAAAGATGGTTAACGCCAAATTTAAACAGTATCACATCAAAATGACGGTTGAATCAACAGGTGGTTCTGTTTACAACATCAATGCAGTTCTAAGTGGAGATTTAGATTTTGGAATCTGTCAGTCCGACAGGCAGTATGAGGCCTGGTATGGATTGGCTGAGTGGAAAAACAAAGGACCACAGAAGAATCTAAGAAGCGTATTTTCACTGCATCCTGAGTCTATAACACTTGTTGCATCCGTTGATAGTGGCATTAAAAGTGTTTACGATCTAAAAGGCAAAAGGGTTAATCTTGGAAACCCAGGCTCTGGTCAGCTTCAAAACTCAAAAGATATCCTTAAGGCTTTTGGAATTAAACTAAGCGATATCCATCCAGAGTATGTAAAGGCTGTTGAGGCTCCTGGTCTGCTTCAGGATGGTAGAATTGATGCATTCTTCTATACAGTTGGACATCCAAACGGCAATATCAAAGAGGCTACCAGTGGCAGGATTAAAGTAAGGATTATTCCTATTGCAGGTAAACCTGTAGAGAAACTACTCAAAGAGCATCCATACTATGCAAAAGCTGAGATTCCTGTAAAGAAATTCTATCCAATGGCTGCAAATAAGCAGGATGTTGTATGGACTGTGGGTGTTAAGGCAACAGTTGTTACAAGCGCAAAAGAGCCTGCTAATGTTGTATATGCCATAACAAAAGAGGTTTTTGAGAATTTAGACACATTTAAAAAGCTGCATCCTGCATTTGAGGTTCTTACAAAGAAGAATATGCTTGAGGGTCTGACAGCACCCATACATCCAGGGGCATTGAAGTATTACAAAGAAAGCGGTTTAATTAAGTATATTCCAAAAAAACTCATTCAGCAGTAAAAAACCTTAAAAAAAGGTATTTTAAAGGGGTGGCTAATCCACCCCTTATTTTTTTGCTTTAAGGGGTGAGGCTATGGATGAGACTAAAAAGAAAAAAATAGAGGAGCTCTTAAAAGAGGATACAGGAAATGTCAGGGATCTAAGACCAAAAGAAGAGCTGCTTGTAATGATTATTGGCGTCAGCTGGGCGATTTTTCAGTTGTTGATTGCCAGCGTCTGGACGCTTGATTCAACCTTTGCTCGCTCAATCCATCTTGCATTTGCCATGGCAATGATTTTTCTTTCTGTGCCTTTTTTCAAAAAAAGAAGCATTAAATTTTTACCCTGGCTTTCACAGAGAGAGGGTATTCCCTTAATAGATTACATACTTGCCGCTATAGGTGTTGCAGCTGCATTGTATATTACAGTTGCCTGGACAGGTATTTCAATGAGGATGGGCTCACCAAGTCTTACAGATAAGATCTTTGGCATTCTACTGGTGATTATGGTTTTCGAGGCAACAAGAAGGGCTATAGGTCCAGCGTTACCGATGGTAGGTTTGCTTTTTACGCTATATGGATTTTTTGGTCCTTACTTGCCTGATATTCTGGCTTATAAAGGTGTTACGCTTGATAAGTATGTCAGTCAGCTTTCGCTATCAACAGAGGGTATTTTTGGTATTCCTTTAAGGGTTTCTACAACAATAGTTTATCTGTTTGTTTTATTGGGTGCCATGCTTGATAAAGCCGGTGCGGGAAAGTTTTTTATCGATCTGGCTTTTGCAGGTCTTGGTAGGTATAAAGGAGGACCGGCAAAGAGTGCCGTTGTAGCAAGCGGACTGACTGGTCTTGTATCTGGATCGTCTGTTGCAAATGTTGTTACAACAGGAACTTTTACAATTCCGTTGATGAAAAAAACAGGTTATCCAGCAACAAAAGCAGGGGCGACAGAGGTTGCGGCAAGTATTAACGGTCAGCTTATGCCTCCAATTATGGGTGCAGCGGCGTTCATTATTGCTGAGTATGTCAATGTTCCATATATAGCGGTTGTTAAAGCTGCATTTATTCCTGCGCTTGTTGCTTACATAACACTGTTTTTTGTTTCCCACTTTGAGGCAAGTAAACTGGGGTTAAAGGGTTTGCCAAAGGAGCAGCTACCGAATGCAAAAGAGGTTTTGAAAAACGGTTTTCACTATTTGATACCTATAGGTTGGCTTGTTATCGAGCTTATGGTGTTAAGGCACTCGCCGGCAATGAGTGCGTTTAGAACCATAATATTATTGATTTTTACCATTCTGTATCAGGAATTAAGGAAAATCAAGCAAGAGGGTAGGACGCTTAAAGATGCGTTGTTTAGTTCTTTAAAGATTACAGCTGATGCATTTGTATCCGGTTCTCGCAATATGGTTATTGTTGCTTTAGCATGTGCTTCGGCCGGTGTTGTTGTGGGTCTTGTTGCAACAGGTATAGGTAGTATGATAACAGAGCTTGTCGATACAATGGCACATGGTAATATCTATCTATTGCTTATAATCACGGCTATGGCAAGTCTTCTTCTTGGAATGGGACTTCCCACAACGGCAAATTACATCGTTATGGCTTCATTGACGGCACCAGTTATTGTTACAATCGCTCAAAATTACGGTTTCTTTGTTCCTTTGATGGCAGCTCACCTGTTCTGTTTCTATTTTGGAATTATAGCAGATGATACGCCGCCTGTGGGCCTTGCTGCTTATGCTGCAGCGGCTTTAGCTGATGCTGATCCAATTCCAACTGCTGTGCAGGGATTTATTTATGACATGAGAACAGCCATTTTGCCTTTTATGTTTGTGTTTAATCCCGATATTATTCTCTATCATATCACAAGCTGGCCAAAGATTATTATGATTTTTGCCATGACCTTAATGGGTTCTTTGGCATTTGCAAGTGCTCTTCAGGGGTGGCTTATTACGCGTAATAAGTGGTATGAGATACCGTTTTTGTTGCTTGCATCCTGGATTTTATTCTACCCCGGAGGAATACTGCATACGCTGCATCTTGAAGAGGGCTTGAAGTATTACATGTATCTGCTTGGGCTTTTAGTTTTTGGACTTGTATATCTCTCTCAAAAGCTAAGGATAAAACCGCAGCAGATGGCCACAGCTTAAACACTAAAAGGGGCAAAAAGCCCCTTGACTTTTTTATTTTTTTAGTATATTGTCGACAATAGACAATGGAAAGGCTAAAAAAGACGCTTAAGGATTTTGTTATAGAACATATCTATCAGAAGCTTATGAGAAATGAATTAACAGGTGGCGATAGGCTAAACGAAAACAGTATAGCAAATGAGCTTGCAATAAGCAGGGCACCTGTCAGAGAAGCCCTAAAAGAGTTGGCTGCTTTAGGAATAGTTGAATATAAACCCAGAAAGGGCTGTTTTGTTAAAACATTCTCAAAAGACGATATCTTAGGGGTTTATGAGACGCGGGGTTTGCTTGAAGGCTATGCTGCACGATGTATTGCGGATATTTTGACAGATAAAGATTTTGAATTGCTTGAAAAGATGGTGAATGAGATGGAGTCTATGGCCTTGGAAAAAAAGGAGATTGAGGTTGTTGAATTGGGTGATAGGTTTCACGATTTTTTGCTTTCTTTTTCAAACGAGTATATCAAAAGATATGCAAGACAGTTGAGTTTAAAATCTCATTTGATGTTTAGGCGTTTCTGGGTAAAGCTATACACTCCAGAAGAGATCAAACACAGGCACCTTATTATAGTTGAGACAATAAAGAAAAAACAACAGATTGAACAGATAATAAGAGAGCACTATCTTGAGACGGCAAATAAAATTTTAGGTTATTTGTAGGAGGTTTTTTATGATCTGCAGGAGTATAAACTCCAACATTATCAATCTGCCTGTATCTGCCACCCTGGGCATCAATGAAAAGAGCAACAGGATGATAAAAGAAGGGAGAATGGTTTATAAGCTTGGCTTGGGGCAATCACCATTTCCGGTACCTGAACCTGTTGTTAGAGCCCTAAAAGAGAACGCACACCAAAAGGATTATCTACCTGTAAAGGGGCTTGAAAGGCTCAGAGAGACGATAGCTGAGTATTATAAAAAAAGTCAGGGTGTTGAGTTTGATGTTGAAAATATCATTATAGGTCCTGGTTCAAAAGAGCTGATGTTTATTCTCCAGCTTGTTTTTTATGGGGAGCTGCTATTGCCTTCGCCAAGCTGGGTTTCATACGATCCGCAGGCAAGGATTTTGGGCAGAAGTGTGGGCTGGCTTAAAACCACATTTGAAGATAAATGGCTTCTGCAGCCTGATGTTCTGGATGATTATTGCAATAGATTCCCCAAGATTCCGCGCGTGATTATTCTAAATTATCCAAACAACCCTACAGGTTTAACCTACCCTGTTGAGTTGCTAAAAGAGCTTGCAGATGTGGCGCGCAGACATAATATCGTAATAATTTCTGACGAAATCTACGGTGAATTAGATCATGACGGTGATCACATCTCAATAGCTAAGTTTTATCCAGAGGGTACAATCATTAGTAGCGGTTTGAGTAAGTGGTGTGGTGCAGGCGGCTGGCGATTAGGGACTTTTGCAATACCAGAAGGTTTATCATGGCTTGCTGATAAGATGGCTGCAGTTGCAAGTGAAACATTTACCTCTGTATCTGCACCGATTCAGTATGCAGCAATAAGGGCTTTTGAGTTTGATGATGAGATACAGGATTATCTTAAGAATGCAAGAAGGGTTTTGGGTGCGATTTCTGATTACATCTATTCAAGCTTTAAAAATACAGGCATAGAGGTTCATAAAGCAGAAGGTGCGTTTTACTATTTTGTTAACTTTGAAAACTTTAGAAACGGTTTTGAGAAAAAAGGCATCGAAAGTGGAAGGGATTTTTGCAATAAGTTGCTTGAAAAAACCGGTGTTGCTGTTTTGCCTGGTGAGGATTTTGGTAGAGACAAAAGCGAGATTTCAATAAGGCTTGCCTATGTAGATTTTGATGGAGAGTTAGCCTTAAATCAGGCTTCAAAGATAGAGGGTGAGCTGAATGAAGATTTTGTTAGAAAATTTTGCAAAAATACCTTTGATGCTATACAAAAAATTTGCAGCTTTGTAGAAGAAAATGCTTAGAATGCTGTTTTAATAGGGTTTTTAAAAAATTCAAAATCTAACATTTCCCCCTTGACAAATCCCCCAAAGTGTATTATATTCTCATTCCGTCGCTGGATGCGACATGATCTTTTAAAAGTCAGTATGGAAAGATAAAGCCCTGAAAAAGAAACAGAGTTTTAGCTAAGAAGGATATATATATCTTTCATAGTTTTAACATGAGAGTTTGATCCTGGCTCAGAACGAACGCTGGCGGCGTGCCTAACACATGCAAGTCGTGGGAGAAACTCTCCTTCGGGAGAGGAGTAAACCGGCGCACGGGTGAGTAACACGTGGGTAACCTGCCCTGAAGTCTGGGATAACCCACCGAAAGGTGGGCTAATACCGGATAGTTCCCTGCCTCACAAGAGGCAGGGGGAAAGGGGGCCTCTGCTTGCAAGCTCTCGCTTCAGGATGGGCCCGCGGCCTATCAGGTAGTTGGTGGGGTAAAAGCCTACCAAGCCTACGACGGGTAGCTGGTCTGAGAGGATGGTCAGCCACACTGGCACTGAGACACGGGCCAGACTCCTACGGGAGGCAGCAGTGGGGAATATTGGGCAATGGGCGAAAGCCTGACCCAGCGACGCCGCGTGGAGGATGAAGGCCTTCGGGTCGTAAACTCCTGTCAGAGGGGAAGAAGTCATAGAGGGCTAATACCCCTTTATGCTTGACGGTACCCTCAGAGGAAGCACCGGCTAACTACGTGCCAGCAGCCGCGGTAATACGTAGGGTGCGAGCGTTGTTCGGAATCACTGGGCGTAAAGCGTGCGTAGGCGGCCCTGTAAGTCCAATGTGAAAGCCTTGGGCTCAACCCAAGAATTGCATTGGATACTGCAGGGCTCAGAGTGCGGGAGAGGCAAGCGGAATTCCCGGTGGAGGGGTGAAA
>NZ_JQLX01000015.1 GCF_000744435.1 Hippea jasoniae | reverse complement strand
CTGTTTTCTCGTACAGCGGGTCCAGCACTTACTTCTATTAACAGACTTTATTTTCCCTAAAATCTATTATTTTGAAAATGATACTTTTCTACAAAAAAAGAGTTTCTTAATTAAAGTAAGTGCTGGATAGAAGGCCTGTTGCACTATTCCCGCTCCTGAAGGGAATTATCCGAGCCCCTACTTTTCTTACTTACTCAGAGGGAAAACAAAACTTAATTAGACTTAATTGAGTTTCATTTATGTTCTAATAGGTGTTTATTCAAGTAGGGGCTCGACAGGCTCCTTTATCGAGCCTGACGCCAGAAACTCTTCAAAGATTTTTTTAAGTAGGCGGTCGGGCTTGATGAAGGGAATTATCCGACCACCATCTGTCTTGGGTTTTCCCATTGTAGCTGGTGGTCGGACACCTACTTTTTTACCTGCTCATAAGAATTGCAAAGCTTTATTAAGCTCAATTAGACTTTATTTATCTTCTTGAGATTGTTTGATTAAGTAGGGGGCTTGGTGATTTTTTCACATATTTATAAAAAAGGAAAGTTCTGGAGATATAATATAGCTAACTAAAATTTATGGATTGGATTCTAAGAATCTTTATCTTTTTTAGCTATGCTTTTTCTAAAATATACTCCTTTGCCAAGTTTAACTGAATAGGTGATTTTTTTGTCCTTTCTCACCTTATTCCATAAAGGAACAGTAAAATTAATAAATAAAATCTTAAAAGTTATAGACATGCCATATTTTGAAAAATTCAAATAAACACCAGGTAAAATCTTTTTTCTCTTATAAAATCTCAAACTCATACACTTCCTCGACAAAAAACTCAACTTTGCCTTATTATTTTTTCACAAACCATCAATAATTTCCACTATTAACAAAATGACTAAACCTTTTATATTGACAACTTTTGCTTTTTTTAATAGGATTTTACGCTACTTGGAGGGTAGGCATGTTTAGCGATTTATCTGACAAGCTCAACGATATTTTTAAAGTCATAAAATCCAAAGGCGTTATAACGGAAAACGACCTGAATAAAGCTTTAAAAGAGATAAAGTTTGCCCTGCTTGAGGCAGATGTAAACTACAAAGTCGTTAAAGAATTTATAAACGACATAAAAGAATCGCTAAAGGGTAAGGAGTTAGAAAAAAGCTTAACACCCGGTCAGATAATAGTTGAAGAGGTTCACAAAAAGCTCACAGAAATCTTAGGCGGTGAGGTCTCTCATCTAACAATTACAAAAAAGCCTTTTATTATAATGCTTGTGGGCTTGCAGGGAAGCGGAAAAACAACAACGGCGGCCAAGCTTGCCAAATTTTTACGCTCAAAAGGCAGACAGCCCCTGCTTGTTGCATGCGATATCTACAGACCTGCGGCAATTAAACAGCTTGAAGTATTAGGTAAGCAGATCAACATCCCTGTTTTTGCATTGGATAACAAAAAACCTGAGGATATAGCTTCAAAATCGATTGATTATGCTAAAGAAAACGGAAGAGATATAATCATCATCGATACGGCAGGAAGATTGCATATAGACGATGAGTTGATGGATGAGCTTATAAGGATTAAAGAAAAAGTCTCTCCCGATGAGATTCTCTTTGTTGCCGATGCAATGATCGGCCAGGAAGCCGTTAATGTGGCAAAGGTTTTTAACGAAAGGGTTGGTATAACGGGAAGCATATTTACAAAACTTGACGGTGATGCAAGGGGCGGTGCAGCCTTATCGATAATGAAGGTTGTTGGCAAACCGATAAAATTTGCAGGCATCGGAGAAAAGATAAGCGACTTTGAGCCGTTTTATCCTGACAGAATTGCATCAAGAATCCTCGGGATGGGCGATGTTTTAACGCTTATCGAAAAGGTAAGACAAACAGAGAGCGAAAAGGAGGCAAAGGAGCTTGCCAGAAAATTAAAAAAACAGCAATTTACCTTTGAGGATTTTCTTAATCAGCTTAAAAAGATTCAAAAAATGGGTTCAATTGCAAAACTGTTAAAAATGATTCCCGGTATGAATAAAATTAAAATCGATGATGAAGAGGCGTTTGAGAAAGAAATCAAGCATATAGAGGCTATTATTCTGTCAATGACAAAACAAGAAAGAGAAAATTACAAAATCCTCAACGCAAGCAGAAAACGCAGAATAGCCAAAGGCTCAGGCACGCGCGTAAGCGATGTAAATAGACTTATAAAACAGTTTATTGAGATGCAAAAAATGATGAAAAATATGAATAAATCAAAAGCCCTGAATCTTATGAAAAAATTTGGAATAAATGGATAGGGAGGAAGAATGGTTGCAATAAGACTAAGAAGAGGCGGAGCCAAGAAAAAACCCTTCTACAGAATCGTGGCTTTGGATTCTCGAAAAAAAAGAGACGGTGCGGTACTTGAGGTTTTAGGCTACTACGATCCAAAAACAGATCCAGCAACAATTAAAATAGATATGGATAAATACAACAGCTGGATCGAAAAAGGCGCTAAAGTTTCCGAAACCGTTAAAAATCTCATCAAAAAGGTAGGGTGATGGCCATGAAGGAGCTGATCAGCTGCATTGTTAACAGTTTGGTTGACAATCAGGATGCCGTAAAGATCAAAGAAATTGCCGGTGAAAAAACCACTGTTATCGAATTAAGCGTTGACAAGAGCGATTTAGGAAAACTCATCGGCAAGGAAGGTAAAACAATCAAGGCAATAAGAACTATTCTCAATGCAGCAAGTAAAAAAGCTGGAAAGAAGGCTGTTTTAGAAATAATCGAATAGATGGAAATTTTTGTTTTAAGTATATTCCCTGAAATGTTTGATTGTGTTTTTAATCAATCGATAATAAAAAGAGCACAGCAAAAAGGGATTGTGCAAATAGAAGCTATAAATATCAGAGATTTTGCTTTAGATAAACACAGAACAACGGATGATTATCCATACGGCGGTGGAGCAGGCATGGTGATGAAACCAGAACCAATCTACAGGGCAATGGATTATGTTAAGTCAAAAAACTCCAATACACACACCATACTGCTTACACCTGCCGGGAAAATTTTTAATCAACAAAAGGCAAAAGAGCTTGCAAAAAAAAGCTCTCTTGCTATAATCTGCGGGCGTTATGAAGGTTTTGATGAGAGGGTACGATACCTTGCCGATGAGGAGATATCTTTAGGAAGATTTGTTCTATCGGGTGGTGAAATTGCGGCAATGGCAATTGTGGATGCTGTTGTAAGGCTTCTTGAAGGGGTTTTGGGTAATCCTGACTCACTTAAAGAAGAAACCTTCGAGGATGGACTTGTGGAATATCCGCAATACACACGCCCAAGGGTGTTTAGAGGAATGAGTGTGCCCGATATACTTTTAAGCGGCAACCACAAAAAAATAAAAGAGTGGAGAATGCAGCAATCAAAGCTAAGAACTCTTAAGTTAACAGGAGAAGAAGATGGATAAACTCAGAGCATTTGAAGAGGATATGTTAAAATCACTAAACAGGGAGATTCCTGAAATCTGGCCTGGTGATACAGTTAAGGTTTACACAAAGGTCAAAGAGGGCAACAAAGAGAGAATTCAGATTTTTGCAGGTATTGTTATCAGAAGAAGGGGCGGAAGAGGACTCAACGGAACATTTACCGTAAGAAAGGAATCAAACGGCATTGGCGTTGAAAAGATTTTCCCTTACTATTCACCGGCTATTGAAAAGATCGAAGTCCTGCAGCGCGGAAGAGTCAGAAGGGCAAGACTATACTATCTACGCGAAAGAAGGGGTAAAGCTGCTAAGATCAGAAAGAAGGGATTCTAATACCATCGGCAGGCAGGCTGAAGGGCTTGCCGCCTCTTTTTTGCAAAAAAACGGCTATAAAATTCTTTTTCGCAACTACCGTTGCAGATACGGTGAGATAGATATAGTCGCCGAAAATAAAGATGTTGTTGTTATTGTTGAGGTAAAAAGCAGATCTACGGATGGGTTTGGTCACCCATCAAGTTTTGTAAACAAAAGCAAGCTATCAAAAATAGAAAAATGTGTAAAAGAACTTTTAATGAAAGAGCATTTAAGTGACAGAGACATTAGATTTGATGTGATTGCAATAAACAAAGATAATATCGAATGGATAAAAAATATCTTTTTGGAGGAATAAACAATGGATGTCAAATTTGTAAAACTTGTCAGCGGTGATACAGTTATAGGCACATACAACGAAATAAAAAATGTTTTGGAGGATGTTGCATTAATTCAGGTTGTGCCAGGCTCTGCGGGTATTCAAATAGCTATCTTGCCTTTTGGCTTTCCTTTTGAGGAAAAAATTGGCGGTGAAATCTCAATGGATAAGGTGCTTTTTGAGTATTCCAATGTGCCAGAGGATCTCAAGTCAAAATATTTTGAGGCAAAAAGCAATATAAAGATCAGCACCACAATGCCAACAGGCAGTTTGGGTGAAACTGCAAAACCCAAAGAGGATAAGGTTATAGACATAGAAAGCTTATTCAAAAAACCTTAATCATCAAAAATCAAAAGGGGCAGCCTGCTTGATGCGGGTATGTCACCCTCCTTTTCATCAACTATCGCAAAACCTTCACCTATAGCTACGGTGAAAAAGTTTTCTGTTTTTTGAGAACCTGTGAGTTTTGCATGAAATTGTCCATCTATATAGTCTAAAAACACACGATTCAGATAAAACTTACCCTTCCTTGAGTGCATATCCTCATCTGCTATACATTCAAGCAATAAAGTTTTATAATCCTTTCTACCTGCCATTTTTAAAACCAAAGGCTTTAAATACAAATATGCAACACTAAACAGTGCAGCTGGCCAGCCGGGTAGTCCAAAAAACACCTTTTTGTCAAAAACACCAAAAACAGCAGGTTTTCCTGGTTTCACCGTTGTTTTATCAAACAGTATATCAACACCAAGCTCATCTGCAGCCTCTTTTATAAAATCCCTGCTACCCTTGCTCACACCGCCTGTTGTAATAACAATATCAGCGCACTCAAAGCCTCTTAAAATTTTTTCTTTTATCAGCTCTTTATTATCAGTCACATGACCCAAGTATAAAACATCAGCATGCCATTTTTTTAACAGATTTGAAACAATAAAATAATTTGTATTGTAAACACTGTCATCCTGTTTATTTTCAAAAGGAAAAACCACCTCATCGCCTGTAGTAATCAAAGCAACGGTTGGTTTTGCAAAAACCTTTACCTTAAACAAACCCACATAGGCAATAAGACCAAGTTTTCTAACGCTGATCCTTTCACCTTTTTTAACAATAACATCACCCTTTTTTATCTCTACACCCTTAAATGTAAAATTCCTTCTTGCTTCCACATCCCTCAAAAGCTTTATAAAGCCATTATCTTTTTTTACTATCTCAACCTCAGCTACAGCAAAACAGTTATCAGGCAGCCTGTTGCCTGTGTTTATCCTTAAACAGCAACCATCTTTAAAATCATCAACACTTTGAACAATTTTATAGCCTTTATGGCTACCGCATAAGGCGTATCCATCCATTGCCGATCTATCAAACGACGGCACATCGATAGGGCTTTTTATATCCTCAAACGCCACTCGATCAGAAGCACTATCCAAAAAAATCTCCTCATATCTGTCGATAGAGCTAACATTTTTCTCTATCAACTCTAAAGCCTCTCTAACCTCAATCATCGCCTACACCTTTCCAAATGGACATACAGGATAAACGCAGACTTTACAGAAATGACACAGACCGCCAATGGCATAGCTGGCTATCTCTTTTTTAGTTATCTTGTCTTTTGCTATAAGGCGCGGCAGGAAAATATCTAAAGCGCTCGCTTTATAAAACAACGCTCCAGCAGGCACAACGCATACGGTTTTTTCTCCAAAATAACCGATCGATAGATTGTTTGCTGGCTGTATGGGATTGCCCTCTCTGATAAACTTAACACCTGCCCTTTTTAGTGCGTATTTTGTAACATCATCTGGGTCAACACTGGAGCCTCCGCTTATAAAAACAATCTCAGATTTTTTTACAACTTCAAAAAAAGCATCTTTAATCATAACAATATCATCTTTAACTATTCGATGCTCAACCACCTCAACGCCAAATTTTTTAAGCTTCTGTTGCATCTTTGGTTTAAACAGATCCTCAACAAGACCATCGTAAAGCTCATTACCTGTAGAAATCAATGCTGCTTTTTTTATTTTGTATTCCTCAACCCATATCAGGGGTTTTTCTGCAATTTTTATAGCCTTTTCCAGGATAGACTTTTTAGCAGCAAGTGGAATAATTCTAAAAGCTGCCACCTGCTGATTTTTACTTACAGGAAAATTATCATGAATCGTAGGAAAAGAGGTCTGTTCGATAAGGTTTAGCTTAATAATGCACTTTTTATTAAGCTTAAAAAGTCCATCTATAGAGCTTCTGAACGTAATCTTACCTTCCTGAGGTTTATCATCAAAAACTATATTTTTGCCTGCAAGATGCGGGGCAATCGAAATGGCAAAATCATCCTCATGAATTTCATTATCATCAAGTTCAATCTTGTAGATGTAGTTTTTGCCTATCTGTCTTAAAAGAGGTATATCGTTTTTAGTGATTACATGCCCTTTTTTGAATGCTACGCCTTTAAATCCTTCTTTGGGTGAAATTTTTGTAAAATCATGCGGAATTTTTTCTCCTATTGCTTTTTCTATGGGGATTTTTACTTTTTTCATAGAATCTGGCTTAAAAACTGCTTCAGCCTATCGCTTTTTGGATTGTTAAAGATCTCCTCCGGTGTACCCATCTCAACAATTTTTCCTGAATCCATGTAAACGATTCTGTCTGCTGCTTCCTTTGCAAAACCCATCTCATGGGTAACAACAACCATCGTTATACCTTCTCTTGCAAGCTGCTTCATAATATCAAGAATGCCGCCAACCATTTCAGGATCCAGGGCGCTTGTTGCCTCATCAAAAAGCATAATTTTGGGATTCATGGCAAGAGCCCTTGCTATGGCAACCCTCTGTTGCTGACCACCGGAAAGGTTTGTTGGATAGTCGTCTTTTTTATCTGCTATACCAACCTTTGTAAGAAAATCTATGGCAATTTTCTTTGCTTCCTCTTTTTTTCGCTTTCTTACAAGAATCTGGCCGATCATAACATTTTCAAGCACAGTAAGATGGGGAAAAACATTAAAATGCTGAAACACCATACCAATATCGGCTCTGATCTTTGTGAGGTTGGTTTTGGGGTCTGTAATATCGATACCTTCAACGATGATCTTACCCTCATCAACGGTTTCAAGCTGGTTTATGGTTCTTAAAAAGGTCGTCTTTCCACTTCCGCTTGCACCAATTATAACAACAACCTCACCTTTTTTGACATTTAAAGACACATCACGCAAAGCTTTAACGCCGTTTGGAAATGTCTTGTGTAGGTGTTCTGCAACGATTATATAGTCATTATTATTCATTGCCAGCCAATCTCCTTTCAAGATACCTATCAAGAAGAGACAATGTATAGGTTACGATAAAATAAAGTGCAGCAACACTAAACCAGATTTCAAAGGGACTGAAAGTAGAAGAAACAATCTCTCTACCTGCCTTTGTAAGCTCTGTTAATGAAATTACAGAAAGAAGCGATGAATCCTTTATCAAAGAAATAAACTGACCTGCTAAAGCTGGAAGCACTCTCTTGATAGCCTGAGGCATAATTATATATCGCATTATCTGAAAGTAATTCATACCCAAAGACAAAGCAGCCTCTGTTTGACCGCGTGGAATCGATTGAATACCTGCCCTGATAATCTCCGCTATATAGGCGCCTTCAAATACAGCCAAAGCAAATGCGCCGGCAAAAAATCTCGTCATATTAAAAATTGTACCTATAAAGAAATAAACAATAAATATCTGAACAAGCAGCGGTGTGCCCCTTATAAGCTCGATGTAAACTACAGATAGGTTTCTGAATAAAGGATTCTCAGAAATACGCATAAGACCTGTAAAAATTCCAATAATAAGTGCCATAATAATAGAGACAAACGAAACCTTCAAAGTCATATAAAGACCCATCAACAAAGGACCCGCTTTATAGGAAGAGTTAAAGCCTATCTCATCACCGCTACTTACGGCCTCCCCTACCTTAACCTCTACATGTTCAACCTTTAAAACTACATCCTTTGCCGATGAGCCCCTTTGGGAAATCTTTTTTATAACAACCTCATCACCTTTAATCGCTTTAACAATACCTCTAACAGGGGATGTTACAGCATCGTGACTTTTATAAACAAGATAGGAGGGCACAGCCCTCCAGTTCCATGAATAGTTGATCCTTAAACTTGCCTTATAGATAAAAAAACCTATTCCAATTATCACTCCTACAAAGGCAAGATGCCAAATAAAGTTATGCTTTTTTCTTCTCATTGTTTATTGAACCTTATTAATCCATGTATTTACATCAACAAACCATTTCTTATAAAGCTTATCGTATGCACCATCATGTTTGATCTGGCGCAAAAAGTTATTAAGCCAGTTTAAAAAGTCTGGATCACCTTTATTTATAGCCCAGCCAAGTGGCTCATATGTAAAAGGTTTATTCAAGAAAATCAATTTACCTTTGCCCTTTGTTGCATGGAAGATTGAGTTATAAGGCTGGTCATAAACAAACGCATCAGCCCTTCCCTGCATCACCTGCATAACTGCCTCTTCTTCTGTTTGAAATTCTTCAATTTTTGCTTTAGGAATATATTTTTTAGCTGCAAAATCACCTGTTGTGCCAAGCATAACGGTAACTGTAAATTTAGGGCTATTTAAATCCTTGTAGGATTTTACCTTTCCAGCCCATTTTTTATTCAAAAGAATAGTTTGACCAACAACAATGTATGGATCAGCAAAATTAACTTTTAGATTTCTTTTTTGCGTGATGGTCATTCCACTCATAATAATATCAAACTTACCCGTCATTAACGCAGGTATAATACCATCCCAATCGGTGTTTATTATCTGCAACTTTACGCCCATGGCTTTAGCCATCAGTTTTGCCATATCAACATCAAAACCAATAATCTTGCCTGTCTTACTTCTCATCTCAAACGGCATGTAACCAGCGTTTAAGCCAACCCTTAACACTCCCCTTTTTTCAATCTTGTAAAGCGTGGAGTTATGCCACAGATTGATATCTGCAGCTTTTGCAGAAAAACTACCAAAAATAAATACAGCAACTAACAAAGCAACCAATCGATAAAACCCTTTCATAGCAAACCTCCCTTTAATAATATTTGCCTTCATCCAATAACTCACTAATAACCATCTGTGTTCCACACTGGGGGCATTTGGGGATTTCTTCTTTTGGCATATATATAATCATAGTGTAACCGCATTTAGGACATTTAACCTCAACAGCCTCCACCTTTGTATCTTCTGTCATCTCAACACCCCCTATCGCCAAATAATAAAAAATTTTTTAATTATTGCAACTAAAAATTATCATTTCTATCATTTTTTACACAATATTGATTAAAATTACAACTATTTTTTAATTTAAAGGATGTTTAAAAAAAGGAAGGTAAAAAAAGAAGGCGCCCTAAGGCGCCTGAGATTATTCTTCAACCTTAATAGACTCTGTTGGGCAAGCCTCAGCTACCTCTTTAATCTCTTCTAAGGATGCACCCTCAGGATTAACAACCTTTGCCTTACCATCTTCCATCTGGAAAACCTCTGGAAGCTCATCAACACAAGCCTCGCAACCAATGCAGCTATCCTCTACCCATACCTTAGCCATCGAGTCACCTCCTAAAAATTCCTTTCGCTTTCAGGGCACTTTCTATTAAATTTAAAAGGTTATGTCAAGCAAATTCATCCCAGAAGCTCTTTTACTTTATCTTTAAGTTCTCCTAAATCGGGCGATTTGACAATATAGGCATCAGCCACATGTGTGTAGAAATCGTTTTTGTAATGAGAATAGGCTGTTGACATTATCACGGGCGTATTGGGTGATTTTTCCTTAATCTTACCCAACACATCCAAACCACTCATACCAGGCATGGCAATGTCTAAAATAACAAGATCCGGATTTTCCTTTTCAAATTTTTCTATAGCTTCTTCCCCATTGCTGCATGAAACAACATCATAGCCTTCATCTGAGAATTCCTCTTCGTATAGCAATCTGATTGCATCTTCATCATCCACAACCATGATTTTTTTCTTTTCTGCCATCACTACCTCCAGTATTGTTTTTTTGTGGTAATTTTATAACACACTCAAGCCCGTCTTTGACATTCTTAAAACTTAAACTCCCGTTGTAGATGTCAATAATACCCTTTACAATTGCAAGTCCAAGCCCTGTTCCGTATGATTTTGTGGTAAAAAACGGCTTCATCATATTTTTAAGCGTCTCTTCATCCACACCGCCACTATTATCTTTAATTTTTATGACTACAAATTCTCCTTCTTTTCTAACCGAAACATCTATTTTCACCGAGCCCTGCTTTTTTGCCTCGATAGAGTTTTTAAAAAGGTTTAAAAACACCTGTTCAAGCTGAGATTTGTCAGCCTCAATTACAGATGCATCCTTTCCAATAGAAACTGAAAATTTTACATCATTAGAAAAACTTGATGCCATCTCTATAGAATTATCGATTATATCAGCAATTTCAACCTCTCTAATATCTGCTCCATCGCCAATTTTTGAAAATTTATTGATGTCGAATGTAAACTCATAGAGTTTTTTTAGCTGCGACTCAATAATCTCATAATAACGCTGGGCTTTTTTATCCTCATCAACATAAGCCTTAAGCCTGCTAAACAAACCCATTATACCGATTAATGAATTTTTCATCTCATGAGCCATAATCATTGCGGTCTTTCCTATTTGATATAATTTTTGTTTTCTCTTGTCCTCATCATCCTTTGTGGCAAGCAAATTAGAAAGATTATCGATATTTTTTAACAAAAATAATCTACCTATCGCACAACCAAGTAAATCAAAATAAGCCTTTGAATTATCGTAATCGATTACTTTGTCAAATAAAACAAAACCCACCATCTCATTTAAAGAAAACAACGGCACATAAAACGCCTCATCATTAAGTTTCAACTGACTCCATAGCGATTTAAGTCTTGCGCTTTTAATCGAGCTTGATTTAATCGACTTAACCTTTTTGTCAACAACCAGTTTAGCTAAGGATCGCACAACATCATTGCAGGATGAACCAAAAGCCCTGAAATTTAGATTAAATTCCTTCTCAAACGCCTCTTCTATGTTAAAACTCTCATAATCGCCCTTGACAACTTCTTCTAAAATATCCCTGTTTAGTGCGGCTTTTGGGTCAAAGCACTGCTTTCTTTTGCTAAACTTAAAAAAATAAAGTTTATCGGCATCAAAAAAATCCAACAAAAAAGCAAAAGCCCTAAAATACAATGTTCTTAAATCGTCCTGCTTTATAACAAGTTTAGCAAACCTTTCAAGCCCAAAATCATTCTTCATAAATCTGCGTTCCTACACCATCCAAAGTAAATATCTCTTCAAGAAGCGAGTGAAATCTTTTGCCGTTTATTATATGAACCTTTTTAACACCCTTTTCTATTGCCTCTCTTGCAGAGAGTAGTTTTGGAATCATACCACCGCTGATTGTGCCGTTATTGATCAGACTATCAATATCACTGATCTTTATTGAAGAGATTAGGCGACCATTTTTATCGTAAACACCGTCTGTATCTGTTAGATATATCAATTTCTCTGCTTTCAAACCTATAGCAACAGCAGAAGCTACACTATCAGCGTTTATGTTAAACCTCCTGCCGCTATCATCAACACCAATAGGAGCAACAACGGGAATATAGCCATCTTCAGAAAGGTGAGTTAGTATCTCAGGATTTATCTCTTCTACATCACCCACAAGACCTAAATCTACATCCTCCAAAAGTTTCTTTTTTGCCTTAATAATATGGGCATCAACGCCGCTTATGCCCACAGCCCTTCCTCCACTTTTATTTATCTGTAAAACAATCTCTTTGTTTACTTTACCTGCCAGCACCATAACAACAACTTCCATTGTTTCTTCATCTGTTATTCGCAAACCTTTATAAAATTCACTCTTTATGTGTAATTTATTAAGAATATGAGCAATTTCTGGGCCTCCGCCATGCACAACAACAGGATGAATCCCGACATACTTTAAAAGAGAGACATCCTTTGAAAAACTCTCCCTTAGCTTTTCATCAATCATGGCTGAACCGCCATATTTAATGACCATTGTTTTTGAGTAAAACTTTTTTATAAAAGGCAAAACCTCTATAAGACAATCACCTTTGTCAAAAACCTTCCGCATTGTTCTTTTCAAGCTCCTGCAGTTTATTTAATTCAAGTTTACCAGATAACCCCAAAAAATCAAGATTTGACTTTTGATATGTAAGATGCTAATTTAGTTGACAAAACTACAATGGAGCAGTGAAATGGTGGTTAAGCAAAAAAGTATTGTCAGAGAAAGTCTCATCTACATGCTTCTTCTTGGCGTAGTTATAGGAATTCTTTTTCTTCCAGTGGCTGATATCGTTTTTCACCTGCCAAAAACAAAAATATACTCACTACCCTTCATATTAACTACAGTTAGCTCAGGTATATTTGTTGGCAGTATATCATTTTTGATAGTCAAGTTTGTTGTACTTAATAGACTAAAGGAGTTGGAGGAGAAAATAGAAGCCATAACTCAAAACATATTTAATTATCAGGTAGGTAAGATAGGCTCTGTTGATGAATGCACCAACTGCTACCTCAAAATCCCCTCAAGAGATATCTTGGGCAGCATAGCTACAAAATACAACGCACTCATAAGAATAATAAGAAACCAGTTTTATCAGCACGAACTTATAGAAAACTACTCTCAAAAAATAAGCAAAATCGTCACAAGAGATGACCTTAATAAAATTACAACAGAGTTTTTTATAGAAAAACTTTCACTTATCGGCTGCGAAATATACTCACTAACATATACAGGCGAGATTGATTTTGTTTTCTCAAAAGGTGTTCATTCAAACCTCTCAGAACAAAAAATATTATCGCTAAACGATATCTTAGACAAAAATCAAATAATCAGCATGAAAGATAAAGATGTGGAGTTGGTTGAGTTTGGCAGCTGTGCAATCAAACCAAAAGAGGTGTACTATTATCCAATAATCCATTCAAATTTCAGGTTATTGGTTGTATTTTACAGTCCATCCTTTATAACAAAAGAAAAAAGAACATTAATAGATCATATTCTCAATGAATATAAATTTGCATACGAAAGTGCTCAGATGTATGAAAAGATGCAAAAAATGGCTGCCTATGATGAACTAACAGGCATATACAACAGGCGCTTCGGTATGAAAAGGTTAATAGAGGAATACAAAAGAGCCTTGAGGACTGAAAGTTGCTTTTGCGTTTTAATGATTGATATAGACTTTTTCAAAAAGATAAACGACACCTACGGC
This sequence comes from Hippea jasoniae, assembly GCF_000744435.1. Classification (NCBI taxonomy): domain Bacteria; kingdom Pseudomonadati; phylum Campylobacterota; class Desulfurellia; order Desulfurellales; family Hippeaceae; genus Hippea; species Hippea jasoniae. The sequence continues at coordinate 116,314 of NZ_JQLX01000015.1, read as the reverse complement.
CATCAGGCTGGCGATTACATCTTGGCATCTATCGGAAAAATTATTCAGTCAAATTTTAGAGCTGAAGATATTGTTATGAGATATGGCGGTGAGGAGTTTTTTTGCGTAATGAGCAACTCAAATATACAAAATGGCAAGAAAAAAGCCGAATTACTTAGAAAAAAAGTCCAAGAGACAACTTTTGTCTGGAAAAATACAAAAATCAATGTTACGATTTCTGTGGGTGTCTCTAACTACGACATCAAAAATTCTCCCAAAAAGGAGCTTGATGAGATTATTGCTTTAGCGGATCAAGCCCTTTATGCTGCAAAGAAAGGTGGCAGGAACAAAGTTATTGTAGCCAATGATTCATTCTGAAATATTTTATCTCTTCTTGATAATTGTTCTTGGTTATATCCTGGGGAATATAAAAATTAAGGGCTTTTCTTTAGATATATCGGCTGTTTTGATTGTTGCATTGATATTTGGTCATTTTGGCGTTGTTATACCATCTGAGTTTAAACTATTTGGTCTTGCTATTTTCATATACGCTGTGGGCTTGCAATCTGGACCTGGTTTTTTTGAGGCCTTAAAAGAGGAAGGCTTTAAGCTTAACATACTTGCTGCAGCTACACTTTGTGCAATATTCGGTATAATATTTGGAGTAGGTTATTTTTTAAAGCTTCCTGTCGATGTGGTCGATGGAATATTCACTGGAGCGATCTCTTCTGCTCCCTCACTTGCAAGTGCTTTAGAAAAGACAAACTCACCCAATCTTTCGATAGCCTTTGGCGTTGTTTATCCATTTGGTATCCTGGCTGTTGTCCTGTTTGTAAGGTTTCTGCCCTCATTACTCAAAATTGACATCAACAAAGAAATAGAGCAATACGAACTACATCAATATGAGCTTCATCCACAAATCCTAACCAAAAACTTCAAGATAACAAACGACAACTTCAAAAACCAGAAAATACATAAATCTCAGATCGAAAAACTCACATCAACGGTAATCGAACGCATAGAATCCCAATACCCCATAGACCCAACAAAGGAGGATGTGATCCTGCATCACGGTGATATTGTAAGGGTATCTGGAACACCCCAGCAGCTTGAGCATCTTAAGATCATTTTTGGTGAGGAGATTGAGGGAGATGTTACATTTCACGACGATATGAAGTCATACAAAATGCTTGTAACAAACAAGGATATTGTAGGTAAAAAGATTGGCGAGTTGAAAGAGTTAAAACTACTTGGTGCAGTTATAACAAAAATCAGACGCTCCGGCATCGACATCCCACCCTATCCTACACTTACACTTATGCTTGGCGATAAGCTTTACATTGTGGCACCGGAAAAATACAAAAAGAAGGTATCAAAGATTATAGGTAACGATCTGTTAAAATACCCTGCCGCTGATTTTTTACCTATATCGCTGGGTATAGTGCTTGGCATATTTATAGGTAGCATACCCATTGGTATTCCCGGTGTGGGAAACATCAAATTTAGTTTTGTGGGTGGTATTTTGATCACAGCTTTGGTTCTTGGTCGTCTTGGTAGAACAGGAAAGATCGTATGGCAATTATCTCCCCATTCAAACTCTTTGATGAAGGTGTTGGGTCAGCTTATCTTTCTTGCAACAATAGGCACAAACTCTGGCAAATTTTTAATAGAATCCCTAAAAAATCACGGCTACATCTCTATAATCATCGGCATTGCAGGAATCTTGATACCACTTTATCTTATTGCGTTGCTATCAAAAAAGCTTTTAAAATTGAACATCATAGAAATAATAGGCATGATCAGTGGTGCGATGACTTCAACCCCGTCTTTAGGTATGGCAAACAGCTTTATAGGCAAAGATTATGCATCAATCAGCTATGCAGCTGTATATCCATTTGCAATGGTTATCTCTATTATCCTTGCCCAGTTAGGTTTACAGCTATTTTAACCTTAAAGAAAACAGAAGCGACAGCAATGCAAATGCAGATGAAATTACAAATAAAGCATCGTAGGATAATTTGTCAGCTATCAACCCGCCAGCTGTGGGTAAAAAATAGGATAATGCATTAAAACTACCACGAATACTCACATAGGTTGGACGTTTCTGTTGTGGCGCTATTTTTAAAAGGTAGTTGGTATAACCTATAAATACGCCGTGAATATAGGCTCCCATTAAGAAAAATACCAGGATAAAGGATAGCGGTGTTTTAAAAAGAGCACTCAAAACAGGAACAGAAACGGCAAGCAAATTAACGCTGATAATGATAAATTTCGCGCCCTTTCTATCTGCAAAATAGCCCCAGAACAGATTTGATACTATACTACCAACCATCTGAGCCGATACAAAATAGCCAATCATTAGACTTTCAAAATGCAGTTTTTTTGTTGTATAAAGCACGATAAACGGCATACACAAAAAGATAGAATGACTCAAAAACTCACTTGTAATCAAAACCCTGAAATCTTTATGGTTTTTAAAAATCTCATAGGCCTTTGATAGAAACTCTTTAAAACTCTTATTCTTTTTCTGTTGAACCCTGCCCTCATCCATCAAACCCAGACTCAAAGATGTTAATCCAAATCCAACCATTGCAAAAACAAACAGCAGCTCATAGCCTTCAGGATATCCGTATTTTGCAAGCACAATCTTTACAATCCATCCGCTACCAACAGCTAAAATTCCACCAACAAACTGCCTAACAGCCCAGAACCGTCCAAGTAGATCAGCTGGGATGTTGTATGAGATAATATCGTAAAACGGTATTACTGCAACGCCTGCTGCAAATGAAAATATACTGATACAAACAATAAACAAAATCAGCTCAAGCAATGGATGATCAGGCAAAAACAGATACGAACCAACAGCAATTGCCACCCAGGAGAGAAACCTCACCCACAGTGCAGCAACCAGATAAGGCTTTTTTCTTTTTCCTTCAAGATAGAAAGCGCTTATGAGCTGAAAGAATACCGATCCACCTCTGGCAATGGCTGCTACAAAACCGATCACCATATCTGAGTTGAGCAGATATTTTAAAAAACTTGGTAAAACGGTCGTATAATCAACAAACGCATTTGATGCAAAATAGAAAACGCCGTGCAATACGCCTAAGATATAGTTTTTTCTTTTTCTATTCATCTTTTGATAGTGGATGGCTGTTATCGTAAACCTTAGCAAGCTGCTTTAAGTTTAGATGCGTATAGATCTGCGTTGCCTTTATGGTGTTATGACCCAAAAATTTCTGCAACAGTCTTAAATCCATGCCGCTGTTTAAAAGATGTGTAGCCCTGCTGTGCCTTAAGGTGTGCGGTGAGATATCCTTGGCAATAGTTTTGAGGGCATATTTTTTTACGATTTTTCTTAAGCTTCTGTCAGACAATCTCTTTCCATATCTATTTAAAAAAACAGGACCCTCTTGCCTGCCGTTAATGTAGGCTTTTAGATAGTCTGAAGCACGCTTTGATATGGGTATATACATCTCCTTTGCACCTTTGCGCCTGACTCTTATCTTAAGTTTATCAAAATCTATATCCTCAACATTTAAACCTAAAACCTCGCTTGCCCTCAAGGCAGAAGAATAGATCAGCTCAAGCAAAGCTCTATCTCTGAGATTTTTAATATTCTCAAGCAGTCCAACAATCTCATCAACCTCAAGAAAGGCAGGCAGGTATTTATCGTTTTTTGGTTTCTCTGTTAGTTTAACATAGTTTTTATCAACAACACCCCTGCTTTTTAAGAATTCAAAGAAAACACTCAAAGATGCAAGCTTTCTGTTTATCGTGGAAGCTGATTTCTCTGTGTCTAATAAATCGAATATAAATTGCCTGATACCTTCTTTATCAAAACTATAGCCCTTTTCTACAAACTCTTTTGCATCACTCAGATATGATTTTATCGTATATTTTGAGGTATAATGTTTTTTTAAAAATAGCTCAAATTCATCTACAATCACAATAGACATCAACAATTCTCTCAATCATATTGGTAGTTGAGCGTCCTTCTAAATAATCGATAAACTCAACCTTTCCCCCGTTTTCAATAACAAAATCAGCCCCTACTACCGTTTTACCCTTCCAATCTGCACCTTTAAACAGAATATCTGGAGTTGTGGTTTTTATCAATCTAATTGGTGTTGGCTCATCAAATATAGCTATGTAATCAATACTTTCAAGTGCTGCAAGCACAATCGCCCTGTCGTTTTGATTGTTTATAGGTCTGTTTGGACCTTTTATCTGCTTTATGGAGCTATCTGAGTTTAAACCCACAATCAGCACATCAACAAGTTGCCTGGCTTTTGCAAGGTAAAGCACATGCCCTGCATGCAAAATATCAAAGCAGCCGTTTGTAAAACCTATTCTTCTGCCAGCGTTTTTTAATCTATCAACGATACTTTTAAGCTCCTCAGTAGATTTAATCTTATTCAGCAAGGTTATCCTCCACTATCTCGCATAACAGATGAATCAAAAATCCATGCACCTCCTGAATCCTTGGTGTTGAATGAGAATTTACCACAAAAGAGTAGTCACATACCGATTTGATTTTTCCCCCGTCTTTTCCCAAAAGACCGATTGTGGTTGCCTTTTTTTGCTTAGATAAAGCAAGCGCCCTAAAGACATTTTCTGAGTTGCCTGATGTGCTTATACCGATCACAACATCACCCTCTTTTACTAAAGCCTCTACTTGTTTTGCAAATACATCATCAAAGCTATAATCGTTGGCAATACTTGTCAAAACAGAACTATCCGTTGTCAGGGCAACTGCCGGATATGGTTTTCTTTCCTTTAAAAACCTGTTTATCAGTTCAGCTGCAAAGTGCTGGGCATCTGCAGCAGAGCCACCGTTACCACAGACATAAACAACCCTACCATTGCTTATTGCATTGCTGATAAGGCTGGCAATTTTATCTACATAATCAAAATCCACAGACCTTATAAGCCCAACTAACTCCTCTGTAGCTTGCAAAAAATCCTCTTTTTTCATAACATACCCTCCGTGGTTGGAAGAATAATTAAAAAAACAGGCAATTCAACGGTTATATTTGCAAACGGCAGACTCTTTAGCCTCCCGTTTGTTTCAAAGCACAACACTGGCGATATAATTGATTCAAACGACAACCTGCTTAACAATTGCCTCAATACAAAACCGCTTAACATCTTAAAAAAGGCTCATGAGTATTATACAAAAAAATTTAGATTTCTAAAGTCTATCAGGGACTTTTTTACAAAAGAGGGCTTTATAGAGGTTTTTACACCAAAGTTAAAAGAAAATATTATCACAGAGCCAAATATAAACTACATAAAAACAGCAAATGGCATACTTGCGCCATCACCAGAGGTTGAGATAAAAAAACTTCTAAGTCTGGGATTTGATAAAATTTTTGAGCTTTGCTGGGTTTATAGAGATGATATGAAAGATAACCTGCATAAACAGGAATTCTTGATGCTTGAATTCTATGAGGTTTTAAGCAAGCCTTATGAAATTATTAATCTTTTAATAAAACTAATCAAGCATATTTCAGATAAATCTTTTAAAGAAAGATACAATTTAGACACAGTTGAGTATATCGAATACAAAGAGGCTTTTAAAAGATTTGCCAGTTTGGATACAGACAAAACAGACTTAGAAAAACTAAAGATTGAATTTAATATAGAGGGTGATGTATCAATTGATGAGATTTTAGATCTGATTTTTGGCCTAAAAGTGGAAAAACAACTGGGCAAAACCCACCCCATGGTTATTTATAACTTTCCAGCAAGTAGGGCTTCGCTTGCAAAGGTTATAGACAACAAAACCCAGCGGTTTGAGTTTTATTTAGGCGGTGTTGAGCTTGCAAACTGCTATTTAGAACAGATCGATGCAAAAGCAATAGAGGAAAGGTTTTGTTGCGATGAGGTGTTTTTTAAAGCAATGGAGTTTGGTCTGCCGCCTTTAAGCGGTATTGCTGTGGGCGTTGAGCGATTGTTTATGGTTTTAGAGAGGTTTGATGGTATCCTTGAGGAGTGGATATGGCAAAACTTTTGATAAAAATATCAATAAGTGCCATCTTAATAGCCTTTATATTGACAAAAATAGATATCTCTCAACTACAAAAGATGATGTTAAAAATAGGTATATTTCATTTTGTCGTTATGGTTGTGCTCTTGATTTTTGCTCAGTTTATAAGCAGCATCAGGTGGTCTAAAGTGATAAAATCGATAGGTAAAACGGTTGATATGTTGACATTATTTAAACTCTACATGATGGGGATGTTCGCAAATCTTTTTCTGCCTGGCATTATTGGTGGTGATGTTTTAAAAGCCTATCTTTTATCGAAAAAAATCGGCTGGCAGAAATCTATATCATCGATTTTTCTTGAGCGATACAACGGCCTTGTGGCTTTGCTGTTGCTTTCTTTTGCAAGTGCTGTTATCTCTGAAAAACTGCTTGGCTTAAAGATTGCAGCAGCTATTGCATCTGTTAGTATCGCTGCCATTGTTGCTGTTTTTCTGCTTAAATTTATCAAACACACAAAGGTGCAAAACTTTTACAAAGATATCGTAATATTCCACAAAAGTAGAGAGTTTTTTTCAGTATTTATACTTTCGTTTGTTGTTCAGCTAATCTCTGTAGGGCTTTACATCTATGTAGCAGTCAGATTCGGCTATCATATAAATATCGCCTACTTTTTTGCCTTTATACCAATTATCACTTTAATTAGTTTTATTCCTATTTCATTTAACGGCATAGGTGTTAGAGAGTTTTCTTTCATATATTTTTTTAGATTTGCTCATCTAAACGCTACCGAGGCTGTGAGTTTGAGTTTGGCTGTATTTTTTGTGGGTGTTGCTGCAAGCTTAATTGGAGGATTGTTTTACTTAAATGAAAAAGGCATTCTTAAAGAGGCTAAATCAATTCATAGATAAGTTTAAGCTTATATCCTGTTGTGAAAGGATAGGGGTAGCCGTATCTGGAGGTCCAGATTCTGTATTTTTGTTAAATCTACTCAACGCCATAAAAGAAAACTACAAAATAGAATTGGCTGTTTTGCATTTCAACCACAGATTGAGAAAAGAGGCCTATGCAGAGGCAAATTTTGTTGAAGATCTTGCAAATTCACTTAATATAGAATTTTTGGCTGGCAGTTTTGATGTTGGCGAGTTTGCACGCCTAAATAAGTTATCTACAGAGGAGGCAGCAAGAAAAAAAAGATATGAATTTTTCAAAGAGGCAAAAAAGAAGCTAAAGCTTGATAGAATAGCAACGGGGCATACAAAAGACGACCTTGTTGAAACATTTTTTATGAATCTGTTGCGTGGTGCCACCATTGAGGGTTTAACATCACTAAAACCCAGATATTCCATTTTCATTAGACCGATTCTAACTTTCTCAAAAAATGAGATTGTTGAATATTTAAAACAAAATAACATAAAATTTGTTATAGACAGCAGCAACTTTGATACAAAATACACAAGAAACAGGATCAGGCATGAGTTGATAGAGCAACTAAAAACCTTTAACCCCAACCTTGTAGATACGATTTTTAACAACTATCTTGTTATGCTTTCGCAGGCAAAAATTATTGATGAGCTAACAACCATAAACATTGCTAAACATGTAAGGTTTTATAGCGATTACTGCTTGATTGATGTAAAAAATATAAAAAATCCCGCACTTATTGGCTCAATAATTAAAGAAGCGATAAAAAAACTCCTAAACAACCACTACTCCTTAAGCAGCATAAATATAAATAGAATCGTTGATGAGGTTGTATTTAGACACAAAACCGTACATCTAAGAAAACTCTTAACTGCATCGACCAAAGACGGTGTTGTAAAAATAAAAAAGCTATGACTGCAAAAGAAGCACTGCAGTTTGCAATATCTCAGCTAAAACAAGCCAATATAGCCACATACCACATCGATGCTTTAATAATAACAAAAATCGCTCTATCGATCAGTGAGGTAAAACTTTTAACCTATCCAGAGATAAAGCTCACAGATGAGCAGAAAAAACAACTATTTAATCTGATTGAAAAAAGAAAAAAATTCTACCCGATGGCTTACATAACAAAGCATAAGGAATTTTACGGTTTTGATTTCTATGTAGATGAAAGAGTACTTATTCCGCGGCCAGAAACAGAATTATTGGTTGAGGAAACAATAAAAATAGCTAAGACTCTGCCAAATCCCATCATAGTTGATGTTGGTACAGGCAGTGGTTGTATAGCAATTACACTTTCAAGGTTGCTTGGTATTCATGTAATCGGTCTGGATATTTCAAAAGATGCAATTGATGTGGCAAAAATCAACAAAAACAGATTAGAGGCAAAGGTTTCTTTTGCTGTAGGCGATAAACTAACAGCGATAAAAAGAGCCGATATTGTTGTTTCAAACCCTCCATACATTACAAAACAGGAATATGAGAAATTATCAAAAGATGTTAAGTTTGAGCCACGGTTAGCCTTAATCGATAAAAACCCCAATCAATTTTTAAAAGAACTGATAGAGCAGGCAAAAAACAAAACTCATTACTTAATAGTTGAACTTGGCTACAATCAATCCGATTTTGTAAGGAGTTTTAAAGAGTGCATCACTATAAAGAGGGATTTAAATGGTATAGAAAGGGTGGCTATTTTTAATTTTGATCGTTGAAGTCAACACTAACCCTGAAAATCTCTGTAGCCTTACCCGTTTGAGTATCAAATCTTACAACCACACCCTGCATTTTAAGATTTGTTTTGCAAACCTTTAGTCTGTTGTTTAAACCCGTTAAAAATCGCTCAACAGGCTCTTCATAAGAAAACCCCAACACACCATCATGACAACCTGTCATTCCCGCATCGCTAATATAGGCGCATCCTTTGGGTAAAATCCTCTCATCTGCTGTTTGAACATGGGTGTGTGTGCCAACAACGGCAGAATAAACACCGTCAAGATACCATCCAAGCGCCTCTTTTTCACTTGTTGCCTCTGCATGGAAATCGACGATTTTGATTTTTATATCATTAAACTCCTCTGCAAGCATCTTCAGCCTGAAAAACGGATTCTCACTTGGATTCATAAATATTCTACCAATTGCATTGGCAACAAGCACCTTAGCGCCTTTAATATCAACCACCTTAAAACCAACACCCGGCACATTGCAGCAGAAATTGATGGGTCTTATAAGCTTAACCATATTGTCGATTTCTGGCAGTATATCATCCCTATCCCATGTATGGTTGCCCATGGTGATAACATCGGCGTACTTTTCGATTTCACGATAAATTTTTGGGGTAATACCAAAACCATCGGCAGCGTTTTCGCCATTTACAACAACAAAATCAGCCCCCACAGAGGCTTTCGTCTGCTCTATGAGGGCTTTAAATGCTTTTCTGCCATACTTTCCTACAATATCGCCTATAAAAAGCATGCTAATTTGCATACTCAATCGCCCTGTTTTCCCTTATAACGACAACCTTTACCTGACCTGTGTATGTAATCTTTTCTGTTATATCCTTAACAATATCCCTTGCAAGCATAAAGCTTTTGTCATCGTCAAGCATTGTGGGTTCAACAATAACCCTGAGCTCTCTACCTGCCTGAATAGCGTATGCCTCTTTAACACCCTCTTTGGATTTTGCAATACCCTCAAGCTCCTCAAGCCTTTGTATATAGCTTTCTAACCTCTCCCTTCTTGCGCCAGGTCTTGCAGCAGATAGGGTATCTGCAATTGAAACAAGAACGCTTTCTGGACAGTTGGGTTCAATCTCACCATGATGGGACATAATAGCATTGATCACATATTCATTTTCGCCGTATTTCTTGGCTAAATCTGCGCCAAGTTTTGTATGAGAGCCTTCCACCTCTTGATCCAGTGCTTTTCCTATATCGTGCAACAGGCCCGCCCTCTTTGCCAGTTTCACATCCAATCCCAGCTCTGCAGCCATCAATCCGCTTAAATACGCCACCTCCACAGAGTGGGCAAGAACATTTTGAGTATAGCTTGTTCTGTACTTCAACAAACCTAAATACTTTATAAGCTCTGGATGCAGATTACCTATATCTAAATCAAATACAACCTTTTTAGCCTCTTCTTCTGCCTCTTGATACAGTTCCTGTTTAACACTCTCAACGGTTTCCTCTATCCTTGCTGGATGGATCCTGCCATCACTGACCAACCTCTCCAACGCTATGCGGGCTATTTCTCGCCTTAGCGGGTTAAAGCTTGAGATTACAACAACCTCTGGTGTATCATCGATTATTAAATCTGTGCCTGTTTCCTTCTCAAAAGATCTAATATTTCTACCTTCTCTACCGATTATCCTTCCCTTCATCTCATCATTTGGCAGGGTTACGGTGGCAACAGTCCTTTCTGCAACATAGCTGCTTGCGATTTTTTCCATGGCCGTTGTTATAATATCCTGAGACAGTCTTCTTGCCTCGCTTTTGAGTTCCTCTTCGATTTTCTTAATCTTACCAGCTGCCTCTCTTTTTGCCTCCTCTTCAATACTTTTTACAAGTTCATCTTTAGCCTGCTGCTTTGTCATGCCGCTTATCTGCTCAAGTTTTTCCTCCTGCTTTCTAATCAGCTCATCAACCTGCTGCATCTTTGTTTCAAGCTCTTTTTCTATGGCTGCTATATCTTCCTGTTTCTTATTGATCAGCTCCACTTTTTCATCAAGATATGCCTGTCTTTTTTCTAAGTTATTCTCTTTTGCCTGAAGCCTTTTTTCCCACTTCTGCAGTTCTTTTTTAGATTCTCTTTCTTCTGCCTCAATCTCATTCCTTGCCTTGATCAAAAACTCTTTAGCCTCGATCTGGGCAGCCTTAATAATATTTTCCTTTTCCTTTTCAGCATCTTTGATGATATCCTCAGCTTTCTGCCTGGCATACTCTTTTTTCTTAACAAAAAACTGATGGTAACCGAATATACCAACTAAAGCTCCTAACATAACAGACAATACAACTATCAATACAACTTCAACTGTTCCCATTTTCCCTTCTCCTTAATTTACAATATATTGTCCTTCTTTCACTTATAATCACATCAACAGGCACATCATGAGGTTTTTTTAAAAAACTCTTCTCAATACAGCAATCGAATGCAACACCAACCTTAAAAACCCTTAAACCCTTCAAAAATCTGTCGTAATATCCACCACCGTAACCCAGCCTATAGCCCCTATAGTCAAATCCAACAGCTGGCACAACTACAGCATCAATCTCTTTTCTCAAAACCCTTCTTTTGAAAGCAAAAGGTTCAAGAATGCCTTTTGAAGACCTCTTCAATACACCTTTGTAAAATTCCATATAACCCTTTGATATAATTTTTGGAAAACACAGAGAGGAAAAATCAAAAAAAAGATTGGGGTCTGGCTCGTTGTTGTAGGCAGAAAAAGAGGCAATACAAGAACTTTTCTTTAATAAATCAAAAACTTTTCTGGATATTATGAGGCTTTTATGTTTAATAAACGATCTATTTAATGCCCCCCTCTTCTTTAAAAGGGCGGCTCTTTTTTGTTTTTTATCCAACGCTGTCCTCTTTGCCAGAGGCAAAATTTATTTATTAAAACCCCGGGGACACCGTGTGTGATCTTCTTCCTAGAACCTAACAACGATAGGTGGGAGCCCTGGGTGTGCAAGCAGTGTGTCCTCCCACTGAGGCGGAGGCATGCCTGCTATGCACCCCAAGCCAGCCCCCCATTGTTAGGTGTTGGCTCTAAGGAAAAAAGCCCATCACGCATGCCCCAGGGTCTTATTGGCTTAAGGCCCTGGAATATAGAGATGTCCGTAAGGTCGTGTCGATTTTGGCACAACTTTTACGAACTCCTCTTCCATAATCATATTATAATCAATTTTAAACAAATTGCAAAATTCTTTAACCTCTGAAGCTATTTTTTTCATCTCACTCTCGTCTGGCTCAACTACAACAGCTTCACTCCACAAAAGATGCTTATCAACGCCGCCTCTTATAAATATTTTACCACCGTGCATGCCCGTGGCAAGATAAACTCCAGATATTGGTTTGTTTTTTTTCTTTGTCAATCCAAGCAAAATCAAAGTGCCACCTGCCATATACTCACCCATAAACGCACCAGAGCAACCCCCGATTACAACAGTGGGGTTCATCTGCTTATAGGCTTTCATATGTATGCATGCCCTGTAGCCCACATCCTTTTCAACAAAGATCTTTCCACCCCTCATGCTGTATGCCAATACATCACCTGCGCTGCCGTATACAACAATTCTTCCGCCGTTCATCGTATTGCCCACACCGTCTTGAGCATCGTCATTAACAATAATCGTTGGGCCGTTCATAAATGCACCAAGGTCGTTACCCGGCACACCGTTTATCGTTATCTTCACATCCTTATCATCAAGACCGCAACCTATATAATATTGACCACAAACATCATTTAACACTATATCTTTTTGGTGATTTTTGATTGCTTCCCTGATTTTTTCATTCAGATTTTTATAGTAAACACCCTTTGCATCAATTTCATACATAGCTCCTCTCCTTACTGCCGTAAACCTTTTCGTAGGCCTCATCCGTTAACATAGCTATCACTGGCTCTCCAGCCTTTGGCATATAGATCTCATCAAGATCCCGTGCAACAAACCTGATTGCTGACTCCTCACTAGCCATATACACACTTGAGCCTTTTTTTGCCACAACAAGCGGTCTTAATTTTATTCTATCGTTTAAACCAAACATACCACCCTTAAAACCCACAATAATAGAAAACGGTCCGTTGAGCATTGCACCGCCATAAACCATTCTTAAGGTTTTGTAGAGCTCTTTTTCTTCTTCATCCATCAATTCAATCTCACTCCACAGCGGCGGTGCAAAGATCTTGGCAACAATATTCAACGGTAGATTGTGCTTTCTAACAAGCAGATCCAATAGATATGCCACAACCTCTGTATCGGTTTTTTGAGTACACTTATATCCAAACATCTCAAGGTATCGCTTATTAGCTCCGTATGATGAAATCTCACCGTTATGCACAACGCTAAAGCCAAGCAGTGAAAACGGATGAGCTCCACCCCACCAGCCGGGCGTATTGGTTGGAAACCTGTTATGCGCAGTCCAGCAGAAAGCCTTATATTCATCCACCCTGAAAAAGTTGGCTATCTCATCAGGAAAACCTACACCTTTAAACACACCCATATTTCTACCACTTGAGATAACAAAGGCACCATCTATATTTTCATTTATAAACATTACAAGCTTAAATATAAACTCATCAGCCTCCTCAAGCCTGAACTCCTCACTCTCTGCTTTGGTGCTCTGCTCCCTTGGCTGAACAAAATATACGAAAAACATGGGTCTTTTCTTTTTTATGGGTCTTGTGGGCATACCTCCATGCTGCTCTATATGCACCTTCCGCTCTAAATACTCCTCTGTGTTTTTCCTTGCTATCTCATCATCATACATTATGTGTAAAGCGTAAAACTCTTTAAAGTCAGGATAGATTCCATACGCTGCAAATCCTGCACCAAGACCGTTTCCTCTATCCCTCATAAGTGTTATTGCATCAACAATATCTTTACCAGAGATCCTTTCTCCGTCGGTATTGATATAGCCCGCTATACCACAACCCGATATATCCTTAACAAGTTCCATATCAACCACCCGCTACTTTATTTTTCTATCCAGCCTTAGAACCCTGAAGGCTTTATTAAAATACTTCCATCCAAAATCGCTATTCAAAAAGGTATCCTTAATCCAGGAAACATCGAATCTATTTTTAATCATCCAGTGAAACATTCCCGCCTTTTCGATATTACCAACAAGAATCATACCCTTTAGTCTGTTGTCTTCATCTATTAAGAATTTTCTATACTCTCCATCTTTTTTAATTTTCAATACCTCAAGCTCATCTGAGTCAACTATACCCATAGAGATAAAGCTTACGTCTCCAATCGAGATAGAATTCGAAGCAAAGCCACCCCGATACTTTACACCCAAAGAAAGCATGTTCAATCCTGCTATCCTGCCCTGAGCAGCTGCAAGCGGCAAAATAGGTATCGGTCTTTTCTGACCCAAAACAAGGTCATAGGCTTCGGCAACATCTCCTGCTGCAAAGATATCCTCATTGCTTGTTTGCATAAAGTCGTTTACAACCACACCCCTATTCACCTCAAGGTTTGCATCCTTTGCAAGCTGGGCATTGGGTGCAACACCAACGGCTACAATACATCCATCGGCATCTATGGTTTTACCACTTTTTAGTTTTACGCTTTTAACCCTTTTGTCGCCATCAACAGCAACAACAGAGTCGTTTAAAATAAGCTCAACGCCTAATTTTTTAAGTTCTTTATGGATCAAGTTAGCTGCCTCATCATCCAGGACAGGAAACAAAACCCTTCTTGCAAGCTCAACAAGCACAACCTTTTTACCTTTTTTGGCAAGTTTCTCTGCTATTTTACTGCCTATAAGGCCAGCTCCTACCACAACAACCCTATTAATATTCTTCAAATCTTTTCTAAGCTTATCTGCAGCTTTGATATTTGTAAGTGTATGAACACCTTCAAGCTCAAGCCCGTCTATCGGTGGCTTAACCGGATTGCCACCAACAGCAAGCAACAGTTTGTCGTACTCTATCTTCTGTGCATTATCAAGTTTAACAGCCTTTTGTTTGGGTAGAATCTTTACAACCCTTTTGCCCAGAATCGTTTCTACCTTAAATTCTTCATAAAACTTCTGTCGCCTGTAGTAAAATCGCTCCTCTGATCTTGAAACCTCTCCAATAACTAAATTGGGTAGCAGTGGATGGGAATAAGCTCTGTAGTTCTCATCCGATATAACAGTTATGGATGAAATCTTATCCTTTTCTCTAATAGCCTCTATGGCATTTATTGCGGCTACCGAATTTCCCACTATTACGATTCTCATCTCTTTCCCCTTACAGTTCTTCATAGGTTAATGCTTCGTTTGGACATGCCTCAACGCAGGCAGGAATCTCCCTATCGGGACACAAATCACACTTTGTTGATAAGCCAAACACCTCTCTGCGTGTATCCCTTTTTATTACCCCGTAGGGGCAGGCCATTATACACATCCAGCATCCCACACAGGTATCGGGGTTCACAACCACATAACCCCTTTCATCCCTATGCATGGAGCCGTTCTGGCAGGCCTCTATACAGGGGGCATCATCGCAATGTCTACACATTACAGACAGCGAAACAGGGTAGTTAAATTCAACACTACAGCGTGCAATCGGTCTTTCTTCTCTCTTAAAAGCCTTGATTATATCTTTTGATTGAGAATGCTCAACGATACATGCAACCTCACAAAGATGACAATATACACAGTTATCTTCCTTTATTTTTACGACTTTCATCGATAAATCTCCTTACTCTCCAGCTGGCAGTATGCCAAGAATTTGAAGCTCCCTTTCTGTTAATCCAACACCTCTAAGATTCAATCTATTGCCTCGCAGGGATTCAATTGAATTTATGCCCATCGCTCCCAATGTTTCTTTTATTTCTAAAGCCCACACCTCTAAGAGATTGATGAGCCTTTTGCTTGCTATGTCAGGATTCACCCTCTTTGAAAGATGGGGATCCTGCGTTGATATACCCCAGGCGCATTTGCCTGTATGGCATTGCTGGCACATTGTGCAACCTATCGCAACAAGAGCCGCTGTTCCTATATAGACAGCATCAGCACCCAAAGCTATGGCTTTAACCACATCCATGGAGTTTCTTATACCGCCACCTGCAACAATCGAAACATCCTGCCTGATACCTTCCTGCCTCAATCTTTCATCGACAACAGCAAGCGCTATCTCTATAGGCAAACCCACATTATCTCTAATCACCTGAGGGGATGCTCCTGTGCCACCCTTAAATCCATCAAGCACAATAATATCTGCACCAGCTCTTGCTATACCACTTGCTATGGCTGCAACATTGTGAACGGCTGCTATTTTAACGGCTACAGGTTTTTTGTACTCCGTTGCCTCTTTTAAAGCAAAAATCAGCTGTCTTAAATCCTCTATCGAGTAAACATCATGGTGTGGCGCAGGGGAAATAGCATCAGAACCCTGCGGCATCATACGGGTTTCAGAGATCGTTTCAGAAACCTTCTCGCCCGGCAGATGACCACCAATACCGGGCTTTGCTCCCTGCCCGATCTTAATCTCTATGGCACTACCCACATCTAAGTAATCCTTATGAACACCAAATCGCCCACTTGCAACCTGAACAATAATATTACCTTTGAATTTATAATGGTCTTTGTTTAAACCACCCTCTCCTGAGTTGTAGTATGTACCCATAGCCTTGGCTGCCCTACCCAAGGCCTCAATAACATTATAACTTAAAGCACCATAACTCATGGCAGCAAACATTATTGGCACTTCAAGCTCAAGCTGGGGTGTAATTTGTGTTTTTAGAGCGCCATCACTTATATGCAAAGCCGAAGGTTTTCTGCCAAGAAATGTCTTTAACTCCATAGGCTCCCTTAGTGGATCGATCGATGGATTTGTAACCTGAGAAGCATTCAGTAAAATATGGTCAAAATAGATGGGATAAGGCCTATCGTTCCCCATCGAAACAACAGGCGTGCCACCAAACATAGCTCTCTTTTTTAAGCTATCTATATGCCCGCTCCAGTTGTGGTTGTAGCGATATGTTGGATCTGCTCTTTTTACGGTTATAGCCTCTGTTGGACATATTGCTGCACATCTGTTGCAGCCTACACAGTTTGCATTCCAGTTCCAGACCCTATCTTCATCTTCATCATAGAATGTTGCATCAAATGAACACTGCTCAACACAAGCCTTACATCGAATACATCTATAATCATCCCTGACAACTACAAAAGAGGGCGGTATATAGTCCCGTAGATTTTTCATCCATTTCACTTCTCTCCTCCTAAAAAAGCTTTGGATTGCTATGATATAAAATTGATAGTTTTTTGTCAATTATACTACATTTTTGTTTTAAACTGTGGAAAAGTAAAATTAACAATACTTAATAAATGTGGTAGATGACGGCTTCTTCTTTGCAGGAGGGAAACAAAGGACAGTTTATACAATCCTCCCATATCTTTTTCGAGGGTAGAAGTTTTTTATCGATTAACTCAAAACCTAATTTTAAAAAAAACTCAACTCTAAATGTGAGGGCAAAAACATCCTTCACCTTTAAGATTTTTGCTTCATTCAAACATGCTTCAATCAACCTTTTTCCCAAATTTCTGTTTTGATATTGCTCATCTACAGCAATTGTTCTTATCTCTGCAAGCTTGGGATAAAATATTCTCAAACTTGCAATACCCACAACCCTATTATTATCCTTAACACACACAAATTCCCTTATCCGTTCAGATATATTCTCCCTGCTACGCGGCAGTATGTCACCTTTTTTAGCATAAAAATCTACAAGACTATATATATCATCAACATCATCAAGCGTTGGTTTTAATACTTCTAATTCTTTCATCTATAGCATCCTTATGGGCAAAAAGACCCTCTAAAGCTGCAAACTTTGAGGCGCACTCTGCTACTTTTTTAAAGCCCTCATAAGAAAAGTGAATAATTGAGGTTTTTTTCAAAAATGTTTCTGCAGAAAGGGGTGAAAAGAAACGAGCTGTTGATGAGGTGGGCAGAGTGTGATTTGGACCTGCAACATAATCACCGATAGGCTCTGGTGTAAATTCACCTATAAAAATAGCACCGGCATTGTTTATTCTGTTCATAAATTCATAGGGGCTGGCTAAATGAAGCTGAAGATGCTCTGGTGCAACAATATCCACGACTCTTGAGGCAAGCTCAACAGAATCTACACAAACAAACAGGGCATTTTTGGCTGACTTATTGGTGATTGAGCTACGCGGATTGTTTTTTGCAAGCTCAAAAAACCTCTTCTCAACTGCTTCAGTTAATACTTTATCAAAACCCACAAAAAAACAGCCTGCAAGCTCATCATGCTCAGCCTGACTGAGCAGGTCTTTTGCAACATACTCAATATGAGCACTGCTGTCTGCAACAACCATAATCTCAGAAGGTCCTGCAACTGAATCGATACCTACATCACCAAAAACAAGCCTCTTTGCCAAAGCAACATAGATATTGCCAGGTCCAGCTATAACATCAACCTTTCTAACGGTCTGGGTTGAGTATGCAAATGCAGCTATAGCCTGCGCTCCACCTATTTTATAGATGTCCTTAATACCAAAAAGGCTTGCTATGTATAAAACATAAGGATTTGGAATACCGGATGGGGAAGGTGTGGCAATCTGTATATCCTCAACGCCTGCTACAACTGCAGGAATAATTGTCATCAGTGCCGTTGAAGGATACGCCGCCTTGCCACCTGGAATGTATAAACCGCATTTTTTTACAGGCGTGATTCTATTGCCTAAAATCGCACCATCTTCTTCTATAAAGCAGCTTTTTGGCAAAAAAGCTTTATGAAATCGCTCTATTCTTTCTTTTGCACAGTTTATAATCTCTTTATCCTCATTAGAGATCTCTTTTGAAGCAGTCTCGATTTCTTCTTCCTTAACCTTTATGTTATCTTTTGTTGCTTCAAAATTATCAAATCTGCTTGTATATTTGCATAAAGCCTCATCGCCCATTTCTTTCACATCATTCACAATCGTCAAAACATCTTTTAAATATCTATCAAAGCCCTGCTGGCGATTCTTTATGGCATTTTCTATAATTTTTAAATCACTTTCATTTTTAATTTCTATCATACAACTCTCCTCAATATTTCAAACGCAATCACTTCTTTTTTATCTTTCTTTAAAAGCTCACTTCTGCCATCGGGATAGATAATCATCGCCTCGTTAAAATCACTGCCAAATGCTATATCATCCCTTTTGACATCGTTTGCCACGATAAACTCAAGCCCCTTTTTTGCTATCTTTTGTTTTGCATTTTCTATTATATTATCTGTCTCTGCTGCAAATCCAACAATCCTTAAATGTTTCGATTTTTCAAATGCATAATCTCTAACTGAAGCTGTTACATCGGGATTTGAGGTAAGCTCTATTTGTATTTTTTCTCTATCGCTGCGTTTTATCTTGGTTTGAGCATAGTTAGCAGGTTTAAAATCTGCAATGGCAGCTGCCATTACCAAAATAATCTCACCATCCAGACCATCAATTGTGGTTTTTATAGCATCAAGCATCTCTTGGGTTGTTGAAACATCGATCCTCTTTACACCAAAAGGCGTTTTCAGACAAACAGGACCGCTTATTAAATGCACATCAGCACCCATGAAGTAGGCGATTTTTGCAAGTGCAAAACCCATCTTTCCGCTTGAATGGTTTGTCAGATACCTCACAGGGTCGACAGGCTCAATGGTGGGACCCGCTGTAACAATTACATGCCTACCTGCAAGCTGTTTTAAATAGAGGGCAGACTCAATAGCATCAGCAATATCCTCACAATCTGCAATATGTCCAATTCCTTCAGTATTGCATGCAAGCATACCCTCTTTCGGTCCAACAAACACAAAACCATGCCCTTTGAGTTTTGCAATATTCTCCTGAATAATTGGATTTAAATACATCGATGAGTTCATTGCAGGTGCTATAATTTTAGTCGCCTTGGTTGCAAGACCTATAAGACTTACAGGATCATCTGCTATACCACAGGCCAGTTTTGAAATTATATTTGCCGTAGCAGGCACAACTGCAAATACATCCGCCCACTCAGCCAAGGCAACATGCGTGATATTGGTTTTTTCAAAATCGATCTCTTCTAACACATCGCTATAAACCTTCTGATTGGTAATAGCCTCAAACACAACAGGTGATATAAACTCTTTAGCCTCCCTGCTCAACACAACCCTGACAGAAAAGCCCCTTTTTTTTAAAATACTTATCACCTCTAAAGCCTTATAAATGGCTATACTTGCCGTTACACCAATTAATACATTAGCCTTCTTTACCATCTAAATACTCCAAAAGCCTCTCTAAATCTTTCTTTGTATCAACGCCAATTAAAAACTTGTCTGTAAAACATGTTTTTATCTTAAACCCGTTTCTTAAAGCCCTTAACTGCTCAAGCCCTTCTGCTTTTTCAATCTCATCAACCTCCATTGAAGAAAGCTTAATTAAAACATCCCTTTTATATGCATAAATACCGATATGCTTTAAATAGCTTTCAAAAGGCTTGCGGTTGTATGGTATGGGCAGACGGGAAAAATAGAGAGCAAAACCATTCTTATCCACCACAACTTTAACAACATCCCTATCATCCACCTCATCTGTGCTGCACAACCCAACAAGCGTGGCTATATCAGCACTGCTTTTTTTTAAACAATCAATCAAAAGATCGATTGTTTTGCCATCTATCAAAGGCTCATCAGCCTGTAAATTTACAACAATATCAAAATCTTTATCCTTTACAAAGTAAGCTACCCTATCGCTTCCGCTGTTAAAATCACCATCAACCAAAAAAACCTCTCCTCCAAACATTTTAACAGCATCATAAACCCTCTTATCATCTGTCAAAACCGCAACAAAATCAGCACAAGAAGCAGCCGCTGCTTCATAAACCCATTCAACCATCGGTTTTTGCTTGATATCTACAAGCACCTTTCCCTTAAATCGTTCTGATGCAAATCTTGCAGGAATCAAGACTGCTGTTTTCATAGGTATCTTTTTATCTCCTCAAGGCTAACAACGGCCGTTCCGATCTTTCCAACAACAATCCCTGCTGCAACGTTTGATAGATAAACTGCATCTTTTATATTAAAACCGCTTGAGATCGCAGCAGCAACAGTGGCTATAACAGTATCACCGGCTCCTGTTACATCATAAACATCCCTTGCAAATGATGGTTGATAAACAATTAAACCGTCTTTATCAAATAAACTCATACCCTTTTCGCCCTGGGTTATCAACAGGTATCTGCAGTTTGTGGTTTTTATGATCTTCTTGGCTGCAAGCTCAAGACCGTTTTTAAACGATTCTATCTCAATACCACTAATCTGGCCTGCCTCTTTTAAATTGGGTGTAATAATATCCACATTTTTATACGCATAGGCGTTGACAACCTTGGGATCAACGCAGACAAATAAACCCATATCAACAAGCAACGATATGAGATAATCGCTCACAACACCTTTTCCGTAATCAGAAACTATAACGGTATTTACGCCGCTTTCTTCTATGCCTTTTGCCATCTTTGTGGCATATTTTTTATCAAGCTGAAGGATCTTCTCCCTATCGAACCTTACAATCTGTTGGGATTGTGCTATAATGCGGGTTTTTAGGGTTGTTGGCCTATCATCAACAACAAAAATATTCTCAATATCAACGCCTCTTTTTTTTATCATGTTTAGCAGTCTTTTTCCGCAGCTATCGTTACCCACAACACCAAATAGATGTACCTCGCAGCCAAGACTCTTTAGGTTCATAGCTACATTGGATGCACCACCTGGAAAATACTCCTCCTTTGTTACCCTAACAACAGGTACAGGCGCCTCAGGTGAAATCCGCTCCACGCTTCCCATTACATACTTATCACAGATCAGATCACCAACAACTGCAACCTTTGCCTGTTTAAGTTTATCTACATCCATCTATTCAAGACCCCTCATCTTTCTTGCAAGTTCAAGTTGTTTTGATAAACAGAACTTTATAATCTTATCCTCCTGCTCTTTTGTCAAATCGGTAAACATCAAGCCGTAGTGGTTTATGCCCTCTTCGCCTGTTATAGCCTTTCTCACTACTTCAGCCTCTATATCCTCAAGCATCTCACCACCAAGCTCAAAATTCAACACCAGTTTATCCCTGACTTCTAATTTATCATCACAGGAGAGTTTAGCACCACCAGCACTGATATCTAAAATCGTGCCTGTAGATTTTACTATCTTACCACCTTTGAATATATAAAATTCTGTCTCTATCATCACAGGCACTCTGAAATTTTCTCTCAACTCAACCCTAAAGAGTTTCTCTGGCTTTAAAAGCTTGTATATAACCTGATTGCCCTTCTTTTCGATTTCTCCTAATCTTGCAGAAAATCCGATTCTATAACCCTTTCTATCGACAAAACTAACCTCCACAGTTTCGCCTTCCCTTACAACAGCCTTCAAGCCCTTCTCATTTGTTGGCATTGAGATATGTATATATCTATCGTCGATATCGTATATAAAGCTGGAATAAGTGCCTTTAAAATTGCCCTGTTCAACATAAACCATAACCTTCTGTCCAATCGGGATATATTTTTCTATATCGCTGACCCTGATAGGCTCTCTTCTCAAATCAACACCTCATAAAGCTTGCCCTTAATAAGGTCTATCAATTTTGAAGCATATATCTTTCTAAAATTTTCGTCAACTACATAAAATGTATCCACAGCCATGCTGCCGCGCGTATCTAAAATAAACATACCAACCTGCAGTTTTAGATCCACAAAAACCTTGGTTATAAAATAAACCAATCCGACCTTATCAGGGGCATATATTCTTATAACGGTATAGATGTCGCTTGCATCGTTGTCTATCAAAACATCAACATTGGTTACAGATATCTCAAGCTTTGCCCTCTCAAGCCTGCTTAAATATCTATTGTTTTTATTATCCATGCATCTATCAAGGTCAAATTTGCCTTCTTTTGCCTGATATAGCATATCTTCAACCTCAAAATCACTTATAGGCTTATCGTCAGGCAACTGAACACTGAATATATCCAAAATATACCCATTGGACAGATTGTAGGATTTTGCCGTTACGATATTTATATCAAAACAGGCAAGAACACCACTGATTTTATTAAAAAAGCCAAAAACATTCTTATAATAAACAACAATCTTTGAGATACCATCCTTTTTATACACAAACACATGTCTTTTTGTATCTTTGATCGTTTTTATATATTCAGCCATGCTATCTGAATCGATATCCTTAAAGATGGAATCGGGAAAAACATCTATCAAATCATTGTAATTTTCACCCAATATACCCCTTATTTTTCTTTTTGAATCCTCAGCATATTGATGCAAATACTCATCATAGCTTCTATTTTCAAAGCTAAATGTTGCCTTTAAATAAAGTGCCTCTATCAAATCCTCCTTCCATGAAGTCCACACATTATCGTTAACCGCCTTCATATCAGCATAGGTTAAAAGCATAAGAAGATTAAGTTTTTCCTTATTATCAACAACCTTCAAAAACTCCTCTATTGTTTTTTCATCATCGATATCACGCGTTGAAATGAGCCTGCTGATAAAAAGATGATGCTTAATCAAAAAATAAAGCATCTCTGAGAGATCTTTTCCGAGTTTAAGCCTTTTTGCTATATCCTTTGAAAGCTCTGCCCCCACAATTTCATGTTTCTGTTTCTTAATCTTTCCAATATCATGAAGCAGTAAAGTAAGTCTTAAGATAAACCTCTGATGGGGTTTTAAGCTTTTAAAGATATGGGCAAGACGGGTAATAAATGTCTTTGGAGTATCATAATCATAAAGTTTTTCTATCTCTTCAATAGATTTAATGGAGTGTTCATCCACGGTGTATTTGTGGTAAAGGCTATCCTCTGTTAAGCAGTATATATTTCCAAATTCAGGTATATATCTATCAAGCAGGCTAACTCCATGCATATCCCTTACAATCCAGCTAACGGGCTTATTTACAGACAGAATTTCCCTGAAAATCAAAGCTGAGGTTGTTGACGATCTTTTGGCTGGAATTTCGGCAAAAATCTTTTTACTTATCTGTTTAATGGTTGTATCAAGGGGTTTTTGATATACAGCTGCATAGTAAAAACAAAAAAGCAACTCATCAAAATCTTTAATATCCCTGCATTCAAGTTTATCATTGATTGACATCCTATCAGATATAAAAAATAGATCTGTGCTTCTGGTTTTATTGTTATTTAGAAATAGTTCAAGATAAAACGAAACGATATGTTGAATATTTCCTGCACTGTAATAAAACTTGCGCATCAGTCGCTCAACCTTTGAAAACCGCCCTTCTTCTGAAAAGTCAAGCTGAGTGGCAATTTTTTCCCTCATATCAAGAAAAAGAATATCGTTTTTTCTGTTTGAGGCAAAATGCAGGGCGTTTCTTAGCTGCCATAAAAAATACAGCGCATCCCTGAAGCGAGAATAATCCTCCTCGATTATTTTTCCTTTCCTTTTTAAATCAATGATGTTTTTTGAATTAAACAACACCTTCGAAATCCACAGAAGCGTATGGTAATCCCTTAAACCCCCAACGCCTTCTTTAACATTGGGCTCAAGCATAAATACAGTTGAGCCATACTTTTTATGCCTATTTTTAAGGTATTCAAGATGAGCCTCTATAAATTCATCCTTTTTGTACTCCAATATTTTTTTATAAACTTTACCAAACTCATCAAAAATATCCCTGCTGCCATATATGAAACGCGCATCAAGAAGGGCTGTTTTGATTGTTAAATCCTTTTGTGCATCTACAAAACACTCAGCTGGCGTTCTAACACTAACAGAACAATCATACCCTAAATAGAAAAATAGGTCGGAGAGTTTACTCGGAATACCTTCTACTGAGGCAGGATTTTTACAAACAATAAGTATATCGATATCGGAGTGGGGATTCAGCTGTCTTCTGCCGTATCCTCCTACGCCAACAACAGCTAAATCATTACGATGGTCAATATACCTGAAGAATTCAGCTAAAGTAACATCAACCCATTTTGTATGCTGTTTTACAACATATCTGACCCACCTTCTTTTGGTGTTGTATTGTTTGAATTTCTCAAAGAGAATCTGCTTTTCTTCAAGTTTTTTTTCTCTAAACTCATCCATCAAACGGCAGATGGGCCTCTTTCTGATGTTCTGATTCTAATCGCATCCTCAATAGGTATGATAAATATCTTTCCATCACCAATCTTTCCCGTTTTGGCAGTTTCTATAATCTTTTCAACCACAGCATCTACCATATCATCATCCACAACAACTTCTACCTTAACCTTTGGCAAAAAATCCACAACATACTCTGCACCCCTGTATATCTCTGTATGTCCTTTCTGTCTTCCATATCCTTTTACCTCAGAAACCGTCAGACCCTTTATACCAATCTCTGTAAGCCCTTCTTTTACAGCATCAAGCTTAAATGGTTTGATAATAGCTTCAACCTTTTTCATCTAAGTATCCTCCTCATAAAGCTTTATAATCAACTCAACCTCACCCTTGTTCATCTTAAGCTGCTTTGCTATCTCATCTGTTGATTTGCCGCTTCTTGAAAGCATGATAATCTGCTCTTTTACATCTTTGCCAAGCGTTTTAGCATTTATCGTGCTCAAAAGTTGTGTCAAAAGTGTGTTTTTCTTCTGAATATCATCGAAGATCCTGCCCAGTCTCTCCTGATGCTCACTGATTCTTACATTGGCTATCTCTATAAGTTTTTTCTGTTTTTCTACAAGATTCCTCAAGCTCTCCACAAGCCTTAAGAGGCTTTCTTTTTCTTTCTTTTCTATATATCTGCTAAACAAAATATAACCCACAACGCCTATATCAAACATAATCTGAAAAAGCCAAAAATTATCCATCATGCTCGAGCTTGTTTTTTGCTATCTTTCTTTCAACAAAAATCATATAGTGGATAATGAGTTCTTTGTTTTCGTAGCTTATATCTTCAAACTCAATACCGTAGCAGGATTTTGAGTTAATAGATGTCTCTCTTACCACTCTTCCAACAGCCTTTATACAGTGATGCATAGCAATAGGCAAAAAGATCTTTAGATAAACAGCATCACCCTCTTTTAAGCCTTCTGCCACAAACGATAAGCCTTTTGATGATAAATCGCAGCTGTAGCTTTTTTCAAATCCCTCAAACTCATCTATTCTGCCGTTATCCCTTAAAAGCTTAATCAAATAGTTGAGCTTTGAATCCATCTGCTTCATCATCAAAACAAACGCTTTATTCAAATCGCCAAAGCTTGAATCCAGCTTTTTTAAAGACATAAAAAAACTAAAGGAATCATCCGGCTCTACGGTTGTATAAATCTCATCCTTTGCCTCATCAACCTGACCGTTATCAAGCCTTTTATAGTAAACATCAACCCTGTTTTTTATTCTTCTATCATGCCTTTTGTCATCCATAAAACTTTCCTAACAGAAAAGTAAAGAATAATACAATGCTAATATAGCTGTTGATATTAAAAAAAGCAAGATTAATCCGTTTTGGGTCGTTGGGGTCAACAAGCTTATGCTCAACAACAAGCAAAAACGCCACAATCAAGGCTCCAGCATAGGCAAAAACTGAAAGATTAAACAGCTTTATGGCAAACAGTAAAAAACCAAAACCTATAATATGAAAGACCCTTGCAATCCACAGCGCACCCTTTATGCCAAAACTAACAGGGATTGAATGCAAACCATGCTCTTTATCAAACTCCCTATCCTGCAGGGCATACAAAATATCAAAACCAGCTATCCAAAGCATAACAAACAGGGCAATATACCATATTGGTCCGTTTATGCTGTTTGATGCTGCCACATAACCCCCAAGTGGAGCTATAGCATCTGTTGCGCCTAAATATAGATGACACAAGGATGTAAACCTTTTGGTGTAGGAGTAGGTAATAACAAAAAACAGGGCAATCGGCGATAACTTAAAAGCCAGATCATTAATAAAATATGTTGATAGCTCAAAAATCACAATAGATAAAAAGCTAAAAAAATAGGCATCTCTGAGTTTTATCTTGCCAGCTGGTAGCTCTCTGTTTTTTGTTCTTTCATTTAATGCATCGTATTTTAAATCGATAATTCTATTTAAAGCCATAGCTGCAGATCGGGCAGAAACCATCGCAACAGTGATAAGCAAAAATACTCTCCACGAAAAACTACCCTTTAGGCCCAGTATCATGCCCACATAGGCAAACGGCAGGGCAAATATACTATGTTCCACCTTTATCATATTCAAAAATTTTTTAAGCGAAGACATCGTTATCCTTAAAATAGTTATAAAAATAGATATAGCCAGAAATCAGGGTTAAGATTACAGCAATAAACAACAGATAAATACCTATCTGTCTATATCCTAAAATCAAAACACTCAAGGCAACAAACTGCGATGTTGTTTTCAGCTTACCCCAGATATTTGCCGATATTACAATATTCTCACTTGCTGCCACAACCCTCAAACCTGTAACGGCGCACTCCCTGAAAACAATAACAATAACCATCCAGTATGGAATATCCATAATCTTTATTAAAGCTATCAGAATGCCTATTACAAGGATCTTATCGGCAAGCGGGTCTAATATTATACCGATCTTTGTAACGGTTTTATGCTTTCTTGCAAGATAGCCATCCAGCACATCGCTTGCAATTCCAAACAAAAACAGAACAAAACCGTATATATTTAAACCCTCATCAAGGCAAAGAATTATAGCTATTAAAACCAGGATTCTAAAGGCAGACAATAAGTTTGGTATATGTTTTACCATAAGCCACCAATATTGGTAAACACGCCGTTTTTTTCAATAACAGGTCGTGCTTTATAGGTAATATTTTTCAGGGCAAGTTTTTTGTTGCTATGGCCTAAAACCCTAAGCACCTTGACTACATAACGCCTCGTCTCTTTAAAAGGAGGAATCCCACCGTATCTATCCACCGCTGTTTCACCTGCATTGTATGCTGCAGCAACAAGCCTGATATCGTGATATTTATCTATCAAATGTTTTAAAAACCTCACGCCGCCTTCTATATTCTGTTTAGCATCAAAAGGGTCTTCAACGCCGTAGTAGCGCGCCGTTTGTTTCATAAGCTGCATAACCCCTTTAGCATTTGCATCTGATACGGCATTGATATCGTAGTTAGACTCAACCCTTGCAATAGCATCAACCAACTCAGGATTTACACCGTATCGTCTGGCGATTGTTTCAATTAATTTTTGAATTCGGGCTTTTGAGATATGTGAGTATTTATAAGCCCTCCTAAAAAACAGACCACCGATGCCCTCTGGCATATTGGTATAAACAACTTCTCCGTTTTTCAACACCTGTTTAATACTAAAACCCTCTGCAGCAACACTTACAAAAACTATAGCTACCACAATACCACAGATAAACCTCATTTATTTTTGGAAGAATAGCGTTTTATTAAATTGTTGAGTTTCTCTACTTCTTCTTTATTGTTTAATTTCTCATAAACTGCTTTTAAATGCCTCAGGCTCTCTAAAACAGCCTCCCTATCAAAAGGCATTTTTTTAAACAGCTCAACAGCTTTTTTTAAATACTTCACAGCGTTATTATAATCCTTTAATTTAAAATACCCCCAGCCCAAGCTATCAAGGTAATATGGATTGTTGGGTTTTATCTTTAAAGCCTTTATAACAAGCTGCATACCGCCTTTTACATCTATATCTTTGTCGATATAAAGATAACCCAAATAATTCAAAGCTTCAGCGCTTGAGGGGTTTAGTTTTATCGCTTTTTTTAGATATTCTATACACGAATTTATATCTTTAAGCTTATCAAAATATATATCGGCAATAAAGAAATAGCCCTCTGCTTTATCTTTATTGTTTTTGCTTTTGTTTATAAAATCATCAACAACAGCAATGGCTTTTTTATATCTCCCTGCTTTAATCAAATAATCGGCAAGCATAAAAAATGTTTTTTTATCCTTTGCATATTTTTTTAGCTTTTCTATCTCATCATACCTGCCCTCTTTGAAAAAACAGTAAGACTCTCCATAGACAACATCGCCATAAAACTTTACCGTTTTATTTACCTTTGAAAAAACCTTATAAGCCTTATTGCAGTTATTATCCAACGCATAAGCCATACCAAGAATGGCAAGTAGTTTTTCAGAGCTGTTGAAATACTCGGGATAATCTCTTTTTAATTGATAAATCTTTTTGTAATCCTTTAAACTTAAGTAAATATATGCAACATGCTCCAAAAAATCGATTCTGTTTGTTTTTTTAAAAGCCCTCATGTAGTAGTCTATAGCTTCCTTTGGTTTTCCACCCATATATAAATCGTTTGCAATGGCTACATCTATAAGGTAATTCTCCTTAAGAAGCTTATAAAACTTTACAGCCTCTAAATATTTACCCCTTCTTTCATAGATCTGCGCCATAAGAATGATCGTCTGCGGTGTTTTTTTAAGCCTTAAAGCATCAAAGCCATAAATCACAGCCTCATCTGTCTTATTTTCTTCAAGACATATCTTTGCAAGCCAGTAGTATGCATCTGCATCGGTTTTGATTTTGGAAACATATTTTTTTAGTTTTTTATACGCACCTTTATATCTTGCATGCCTTAGATCCTCTAAAGCCTCTTTTTTCAAAATTTCTGCATTGTTTTTAAAGAGTTTTTTGATTTTATTCATCAGAAGACGAGCTGATTCTTTTTTATTTTCAATTGTGTATAGATCAAATAGCTTGTAGTAGAACTCGCTTTTTTTGGGAAACAGTTTTATTGCGTATTTAAGTAGGTTTTCAGCTTTTTTAAGCTTACCTGAATAGATTAAAATATCACTGAGCTCATCATAAAACGATGGTTTTTTTACATATCGGTATACAAGATAAAGCTCATCTGCACCCTTTGAAAATTCACCCCTATACAGCTCATAATAGCCCTTCAAAAAGTGATAGTTTACATAGACATCGTCTGGCGAATAGGCAAATGCCGTATGAGCAATAAACAAAAAAATCAAAACAATACTAAATCTCTTCAGCATACTCCTCAACCACACTCACAAATTCATCAACAAGATTATCCTCTTTAACCTTTTTAACAATCTTTCCCTGTTTTATAATCAAACCAAAATGCCTGCCGCCTGCTATTGCAAGGTCTGCCTCTTTTGCCTCTCCAAGCGCATTGACCACGCAGCCCATAATCGCAACCCTTATGGGCTTTTTTATATGAGACAATCTGCTTTTAACCTCTTTTGTTAGAGCAATCAGATCTATTTCGATTCTACCGCATGTTGGACATGAAACAAAATCTATGGAGCGTTTTTTTCTTAAACCCAACGCATTCAGCAACTCATAACACACATCGATTTCATTCTCTGGCGGCTCACTCAATGATATCCTTATTGTATCACCTATTCCTTCCCTTAGCAAAACAGCTAAAGCAGTTGCAGACTTAACAGTCCCCTCCATGCCGCTGCCAGCCTCAGTTACACCCAAATGAAGCGGATAGTCAACCTTTTCAGAAAGCAATTCATTTGACAGTATCGTTGTTTTAGGATCTGATGATTTAATCGAAATTTTCATATCTAAAAACCCGTAATCCTCAATTCTTTTTATCCAGCCCAAAGCACTTTCAACCAATGCCTCAAAAGAAGGATAACCGTATTTATCAAGCAGCCTTTTCTCAAGCGACCCACTATTTACACCAATTCTTAAAGGCATATTTCTTTCCTTTGCTGCCCTTAAAATCTCTTTAACCTTTCCAAAGTCACCGATGTTGCCCGGATTGATTCTAACGCAATCCACGCCGCTTTCTATAGACTTTAGTGCAAGCTTATAGTTAAAATGTATATCTGCAATAACGGGAATAGGGCTTTTTTGTTTGATCTGCCTCAAAGCTTTGGCTGCATTTTCATCTACAACAGCGCATCTTACAACCTCACAACCCTTTGCATAAAGCCTATTGATTTGATCAAGAGTGGCAGAAATATCACGGGTGTCTGTATTTGTCATCGACTGGACAACAATATCGGCATCTCCACCTATTTTTACTCCACCAACATTTATCTGCCGTGTTTTTCTTCTTTTTATCCAGCTCAACCCAGCCTCTCTATATGGGTTTTAATTGTTTCAAACACCTTGTAGCGCCTCAAATCGTTGGCAAATACAAAGATCATCAAAAGCACCAGTATTGCTATACCAATTTTCTGGAAATTCTCCTGCGTTTTCAGGCTTACAGGTCTTCTAATTATCGCCTCAATCGTATAAAACATCAAATGCCCACCATCAAGCACCGGAATGGGAAGAAGGTTTAAAATACCAAGGTTTATGCTAATTACAGCTATCAGTGCTAAAAAAGCGCCCAGACCTGCCTCTGCTGCCTCACCTGTAAATTTAACTATCATAATAGGACCGCCAAGGTCTTTTGCCGGTACAATACCAGATATCACCCAGTATAAACCCTGTACAGTCAATTTTGCATAATACACAGTATCGTTAATGCCTTTTATCAAAGCCTCAGCCGGTGAGTACCTTATGTGGATATAAACACCTTTGGGTTTAACACCCAAAAAACCGATCTCATCGTTTTTTCCAAGCATTCCTTTTCTGTGGCCCATTCTGCCTTTTAAGACAACAATATGGCCGTTTCTTACAACCTTTACAACAACAGCCTTATCGGGATTGTTTTTAATAACTTCTGCCATATCCGCCCAGCTTCTAATCTCCTTGTTGTTAATCTGCACTATCTTATCAGAGCTTTTTATGCCCATTTTTGCTGCAGCTGAATTACTCATAACCTCACCAACAACTGCCGCAAGCTGGGTTGTGCCAATAGAGTAGGCAAAGAAGAGAAAAATAACGGCAGATACGATATTAAAAACAGGTCCTGCAAGAACAATCAAAAATCTCTTCCATAAGGGCTGAATAAAAAAGGAATCCTTATCTGCGACACCATCCTGCTGCGTCTCCCCTTTGAGTTTTACATAACCGCCAAGGAGAATAAGCGATATAATATATTCAGTTTTTCTGCCCTTAACTGTTATAAGCCTTGGCCCAAAACCAATACTGAAACGCTCAACACCCACACCCAACATTCTTGCCACAATAAAATGACCAAACTCATGGATTAAAACCATCAAGGCAAGGCCCAAAAGTCCGTATACAAGAACCATTTACACCCTCACATAATCTTTATTTATCAATTCCACAATCTCCCTTTTTAGCCTTTCAATCTCATCCATTATAGCAAATATATCACTACTTTGATTATTTTCAAATATCTCCATGCTTCTTCTTAAGATATCAAATATATCAACAAAATCGATTTTTCCCTCAAGAAAATACTCAACGGCACACTCATCTGCAACATTCAACACAAGCCCCAAATTCCTATCTATATTTTCAACCGCCTTATAGGCATAAGCAAGCGTGGGAAATTTTTTAAAATTGGCTTTTTTAAAGGTAAGCTTAGAAAGCTCATCAAGCAAAATTCTATTTGAAAGTTTTATTCTTCTTGGTTTTGATAGAGCGTATGCTATGGGAATCCTCATGTCGTGGTCTGCAAGCTGAGCGATAATCGAGCCATCGATAAATTCAACAGCTGAATGGATTATGCTTTCTGGATGAATAACAACCGATATCTTATCGCCACCAAAATCAAATAGCCAGTAAGCCTCAATAATTTCAAAGCCCTTATTCATCATGGTAGCAGAATCGATAGTGATCTTTTTTCCCATATTCCAGTTTGGATGGGCAAGAGCATCTTTAACAGTTATACCTTCAAAACTATCCTTCCCAAAAAACGGACCACCTGATGCTGTAAGGATTATTCTTTCAATATCCTCTTTTTTTCTACCCTCAAGGCATTGATAGATAGCTGAATGCTCTGAATCTACCGGCACGATTTCCTTTTTTACCTTTTTTGAAAGCTTTGTCAAAATATTACCTGCAATCACAAGGCTTTCTTTATTTGCCAGTGCCAGGGTTTTTTTATTCTTTAAAGCTGTGTAGCTCGGCAGAAGACCGGCAGATCCAACAAGGCCATTAACCACCACATCTACATTTTCAAGATTACACAACTCAACAAGACCGTCACTTCCAATTAACACCTTAACAGGCAAATCTTTAAGATATTCTCTATCGGCATTCTCACCAATACACACATATTCAGGCTTAAACTGTTCAACCTGCTTTCTCAATAACTCAACATTTCTGTTGCAGCTTAAAGCCACAACCTCCACATCCATATGCGATAAAACATCAAGCGTATTGACACCTATGGAGCCGGTGGAACCTAAAACAACAACTCTCTGCATCTCAACACCAGATAAACAAAGAAAACTACAAATGAGAAACTATCCAGTCTATCAAGTATACCCCCATGGCCGGGTATCAAATGCGAAGAATCCTTTACATTAAAAAACCGCTTAACAACCGATTCAGATAGATCGCCCAGTACTGCAACAACTGAGGCAATTAAACTTACAAAAACAAGAAATAGCAGATTAAAATCAAAATAGATACCCGCCACAACGCCAAAAAAAATACCACCTAAAATACCACAAACAGCCCCCTCAATAGTTTTGTTGGGACTGATCAATGCTGCAAGTTTATGTTTGCCAAAGGCCTTGCCACCAAACATGGCAAATGAATCGCCAGCCCATACAACCACCAAAGCGACAAATAAAAGCTCTCTTCCTTTATTAAACTCAACAACTTTGCCCGCAAAAAGATACAGCAAAACATATAAAATACCACCAAACAGATAAAAATTTTCAAAAAGCCTTTTTTCTTTCAAAGACGAAAAGGAAAATATCAGATGCACAGCAAAGACAAAAAACAGACACTCAATAAAGCAATTCTCAAAAAAAAGAAAGCTTACTGAAATAATATTCAGAATAAAAAAGTAAAAAATTTTATCTTTCGTTGAAACACCAACAAAACCGCTCCACTCATAAAATCCTAAATTGGCAACACCGATCAATACAGCCTTAATTACATACAGCTTTGCATAAAACAAAAGCCATATAACTAACGGTATAAGAATAGCTGCGGAGATAATCCTTTTTATCACAATCCGCCAAATCTACGCTTTCTTTGTGAAAACTCCTCAATCGCCTGCCAGAGATCCTCTTTTGTAAACTCAGGCCAGTATTTATCAAAGAAAACAAACTCAGCATAGGCAGCCTGCCACAGCAAAAAATTACTGATCCTTTTTTCGCCCCCCGTTCTTATCAAAAGGTCAACATCAGGCATATTAGCTGTATAAAGATGGGCTTCAAATAGCTTTTCGTTTATATCTTTAGAAGAAAGTTCTCCATCTTCAACCCTTTTAGCTATGGTTTTTGCAGCCCTGAGGATATCCAGTTTACCGCCGTAGTTTAGAGCAAGTGTCAATACAACTGCTTCATTATCCTTTGTTTCATCCATAAGCTGCATAAGTAGGTTTTGTATTATTTCATCAAATACACTCACATCACCAATTACATTAAACCTTACATTGTTATCTTTAAATAGCTTTCTTTTCTTTTTTAAAGATGACTTCAAAAGTCCCATTAAAAACCTGACTTCGCTTTTTGGCCTTTTCCAGTTCTCTGTGGAAAATGTATATAAGGTTAGATATTTTATTTTAAACTCAACCGCCGCTTTTGTTATATCATCAACAACCTTTGAGCCTATATAATGGCCGTATGTTCTTCTTCTGCCATGACTTTGCGCCCATCTGCCATTGCCATCCATTATAATTGCAACATGTTCAGGAATCCTTACCATCAAATACTCATTATCTCTTTCTCTTTTGACTCGTAAAGCTCATCAAGCTTCTTTGAATATTCATCAAGCTTGTTTTTAATGTCTTTTTCTGCCCTCTTTGACTCATCCTCTGAGATAACCTTGTCCTTTTCAAGATCCTTTACAGACTTAAGTGCCTTTTTTCTGGCATTGCGCAGAGCAACCCTATAGCTTTCTGTTTCCTGTTTCAATAACTTTACAACCTTTTTTCTATCCTCCTCCGTCATTGGAGGAATAATGATTTTTATCGTTTTTCCATCATTCTGAGGCGTAAAACCGATATTCGCTTTTAGAATTCCCTTTTCTATATCTTTGAGTGTGCTTGCATCCCATGGCTGGATAATAACCGTTGTTGCATCCGGTGTTGACAATGTTGCAAGTTGCTTTATCTGCATCTGCTGACCGTATGCCTCAACCCTGAGATTCTCAAAAACAGAAACATGAGCCCTGCCTGTTTTTACCGTCGTAAGATACTTTTTATAAGACGAGATGGTTTTTTTCATCGCCTCTTCCAGATCCTTTAAAATCGCATCCAATCCAGCCTCATCCATTGCACACCTCCCTATCTAACTACTGTGCCGATATTTTCACCCAAAACAATCTTTTTCAGTGCTCCATACTGCTTGATTGAAAAAACAATTATCGGCATCTTATTTTCCATACACATTGAAATAGCCGTTGAATCCATAACCCTCAAATTTCTGTCTAAAACCTCAATGTAAGTGATGGATTTAATCAATTTGGCATCTGAATAAACAAGCGGATCTTTGTCATACACACCATTAACCTTAGTGGCTTTCAAAATAACATCAACACCCATCTCCATAGCCCTTAAAGATGCAGCAGTATCTGTGGTAAAATAGGGATTGCCCGTGCCTGCCACAAAAATGATAACCCTTCCTTTTTCAAGATGCCTCAAAGCCCTCCTTCTTATGTAGGGCTCTGCAATCTCACGCATCTCAATGGCACTTATTACCCTTGTTGGCACCCCTATCTTTTCCAAAGCATCCTGCAGTGCCAGACCGTTAATAACAGTGGCAAGCATTCCCATGTAATCAGCACTTGCCCTGTCCATACCCATTGCTGCACCTTTAACGCCTCTGAAAATATTTCCTCCACCAATTACCGTGCAAACATCAACACCCAACTCTCTTACATCCTTAATTTGCTGAGCGATGCCTTTAATCGTATCCTCACAGATACCATAGGAAAGGGAGCCCATAAGGGCCTCCCCGCTTAATTTCAGCAGTATTCTTTTAAAGACAGGTTTTTCCATTGCTATTCACCCACTTTAAAGCGTGCAAATCTCCTGACAACAATATTCTCACCCAACTTTGCTATCGTATTCTGAACGAGGTCTTTTACCTTCATATCAGGATCTTTGATAAACGGCTGCTCAAGCAAGCATACCTCTTCGTAGAACTTTTCAATTTTACCTTCAACGATCTTATCAAGTATATGCTCAGGCTTGCCCTGCTGCTTCAGCTGTTCCTTCATGATATTTTTCTCTTTTTCAACAACATCCTGCGGTATCTCTTCCCTTGATACATATTCAGGTGCTGCTGCTGCTATATGCATGGCTATATCCTTGCAGAGTGCGTTAAAGTCATCGGTATTCGCAACAAAATCTGTTTCACAGTTAATCTCAACAAGAACACCTATTTTGCCACCTGCGTGGATATAACTTGCAACCTTACCTTCTTTTGCTTCCCTACCAGCTTTTTTGGCAGCAGATGCAAGACCCATCTCTCTGAGTTTATCGATTGCCTTTTCTATATCTCCGCCTGTTTCCTCTAAAGCCTTTTTGCAGGCCATCATACCTGCACCGGTTCTATCCCTTAACTCCTTAACCATTGCAGCTGTTATATTTGCCATTACTCCTCTTCCTCCTGTAATTCTGCCTCTAATTTTTCTTCTCTGCCTTCCTCAAAAGCTTCCTCTTCGGCTTTCAGCTCAAGCTCCTTTTCATACCTTGCCTGACCGTTTTTAATGGCCTCTGCAAGCCTGGTTGCCATAAGTTTTATAGAACGGATTGCATCATCGTTTCCGGGAATCACATAATCGATCGGATCTGGGTCGCAGTTTGTATCAACAAGGGCAACAATGGGAATCCCCAATTTTTTTGCCTCTTTTACTGCAAGCTCCTCTCTTTTGATGTCGATAATCAACACAACATCGGGCAGCTCCTTCATATCCCTGATGCCTGTCAAATACCTCTGCAGCTTCTCTTTCCTTTTCCTTAAAATCTTTTGCTCCTTTTTTGTGTAAGCCTCAATTTCTCCTGATTCCTCCATCTCCTCAAGACGCTGTAGCTTTTCGATGCTTTTTTGAATTGTGCCAAAGTTGGTTAACAGACCGCCAAGCCATTTTTCATTGACATAGGGCATATTGCAGGATGTAGCAGCCTCTTTAATCTCCTCTTTACCCTGCTTTTTTGTGCAGACAAACAGAACCGTTTTGCCCTGTGCAGCCTGTTCTTCTAAAAATTCATAAGCTCTGTCAAAATAAACAATGGTTTTCTGAAGGTCTATGATGTGAATATCCTTCCTCGCCGCAAAGATAAACGGCTTCATCTTGGGGTTCCAACGCTTGGTCTGATGGCCAAAATGCACACCCGCCTCAAGCAGCTCCTTCATCGTTACATAAGACATCTACCAAACCTCCTCAAAGGATTTTTTCCACCACCCCTCACCCTAAAAAGGGATCCTTTTTAAGGGATGTGCGTGGTCAGCATTTTATATACAAATCAGACAACTTTTACAAGCTATTTAACCCTATACATCCTCACAAAGGGGAAGTTGTTATAAACCTCCTCAAAGTATTTGTCGTTATAATCGCCCATAATAAATAACCTGTTGAAATTGCTATCTACCACCTCTTTGTTTGTTAAAAGACCAAACAGGAATGTGAGTTTTTTGCCTTTTTTAAAACAAAGCTCAAGATAAGCTCCTCGTGGATACTCAAAGCTCTTTGTTCTTGCTACATATCCATCTTCAATAAAGTAGAGTGTTTTTATTGGTATAGCTCTTTCGCCAATAATAACAAGACCCCGATTTATATCGATATTACCCTGCCTGCAGAAAAACATACCGTTTTTAAATCCACTACAATTAAATATCTCATAGGATAATGGATGTGATTTCTTTCTTTTAAAATCCCACCTGCCAAGAAAACTGATAGAGTAAAACTTTCCAATCATATCGTAGCTAAACAGCAAATAATTATCACGGCTGCCTATAGGCTTTGAATAATCAAATACCCTCTCAACAGCTTTCCTTGTAGAAATATTATCATGAATCGCCTTCATAACAGGTTTTACACCAAATCGATCCATAAACGACACTGTATGGTATAGTAGTGTCTGATTATCAACACTTAATGCATGCGCAACAAGGTATGTGCGTGCACCACCGTGTGCGCCTCCATCCTGATATGTAGCAAAACCCGCTATATCCTCAATGGCATATCCGTAATCCCACCAGGTAAAGATTACCCCCTTTTTAAATCTGTTGTGTATCTCCTCAAATGATTTAATTATAGGGGCTGCAATAGAAGGTGCAGGCACAAATCTGTAAGCACCAAACTGAAGAAGGCTAAACGATACAGCAAAAGCAATAATTGCAGCAGAAATCTTCAAAAACAACTCATTTTTATTTCTTTGAGCAATAAACCTCATAACCATATCAAGCAAAAAACCCCATCCCAAACCAACAAATGGCGCAAGAAACATCACCATCCTGTTTGAACTTCTAAACGATAAAAGTCCAAGTAAAAATATGGGCAGTAGGGGAATTGCATCCCACCTCATAAACAACAATGCAGCTATTGCAAAGACAATTCCCAGTGTGTCAAACAATGGATTTGACAGCATATATTTAAGCGTCTTTGCAATATTTAGATGCTCTGCTTCGGTGATAGTAAGTTTAACGTTTGGGAAATTACCCGAAACGGTTTTTATTTTATTATAACTGTTGAAAAATTCAAAAACACCGCTAAAGCCACTAAAAACCCACAAAGGATTGGCAAAGATAATAAACAATAAAACAGATGTGGCTATCTGCTTTGCTGGAACCTTTCTGATAATAAGCATAACAATCAAAACAAGAAGATACACAACATCTATACCAAAATGTGCATACCACCAGCCAAACAAAAGGAAGTTTAAGCCTAAAAGAAAAGAATAGATGTATCGCCTTTTTTCGCTTTCGGTTTTAGATACAGCAAAAACACCTAAACTGCCTGCAAAAAGAAAAAACAGCTGCAAAAGATCGGTATCAACCCTGCCCATCGCCGTTCTTATCGCATACATCCATGCAAAACTACCCACAACAGAAGCTGCAATCCCTGCAATCGGCATCTCTTTTCTATAAAGATAAAAACCAAGCGGAAAAACAAATAAACTGGCAAAAAGGGGAATGATATATAAGCCGCTATAGTAGATCCCCGTATTGAATATTTTGGATATCCAGGCAATTATAAAACTTATCAAAGGCACAGGTTCTGGCTTTTTTGTACCTTCAGGAAATGCTCTGAGTGTATCATTATCATTGATATAATAGCTGCCGTTTTTATACTCCTTTGCATACCTAAGCCAGTAGTAGGCATCAAGCGTTGTCATAGCAGGATGGTCTGTGCCGATCATGTAAACCTGGGGATACTCCTCCCACACCTGATATTGATGGAATCTGTAATAAAAAGAAGCCACAAAAACGGCAAAGATAAAAACGATAAAAATTTTAAGCGGCATATACTTACTGCTCATTTTACAACCCACCGTTTCTCAACAATCACCTCTCCATCATACAGAATCCTGCCTAAAAACTCATCGTTTTTCTCAAAACTACCAACACCCTTTGGTGTGCCACTCATCAATAAATCGTAATCATAAAAAGTAAAATACCTTTTTGCCTCGTCTAAAATAGCATCGGGTTTGTTTATCATCAAAGACACATCACCCTGCTGTTTCAAAACACCGTTTATGTAAAGCTCAATACCCAATCTATTTATATCGCCATCAAATCTCACAAACTCACTAAACACAGCAGCACAATCAAAGGCTTTGGCTTTCTCCCACGGCAGGCCTTTCTCCTTCAGCTGTCCCTGAATATCCCTTAAGGTTAGATCAAGACCAAACCCAACACCTGCAAATCCTCCATTTTCTATAATGAATGTTATTTCACCCTCGTAATGGCATTCTCCAAGTTCAGGTAAAATCAACTCATCACATATTGCGCTGTTTGGCTTTATAAACAAAGCCATCTGATCGGGCATTTCGTTTTTCAACTCTTCAATATGGGCAACATAGTTTCTGGCGATACATACAACCTTTGAAGGAATAACCTCCTTTTTATCAAACACAACAGCCTTCATATCTGCCCCCTTTAAGCAATCAATGTTATAGTGCCAACATTATTGAATACCACCGCCTCTTTGAATTCACAGTATAGTTTTGCTGTCATAAGCATCCCCGTACAATGAGATGGACCCATTATGGAAAGATCCATAAGTTTAAGCTCTTCTATTGTTCTTTGCTGCTGCAATTCGCCTGCTACACCAAGATGCGTGCCGCCCAAAAAACCAAAAACTTCTTTGGAAAATTTCTTTTGTGCATCCAGCATAATATTGATTATTCCCCTATGTGCACAACCAAACAGCACAAGCAAACCCCTGTTCGTGTCAATCACAAGGCTCATGTCATCATCCACATAATCCTTAAAAAGCTTATCGCCTTTATAGTAAACAAAATTTTTATCCACTTCCTCAAAATCGGTTACCATCTTCTCAAAGCCTGTCGTATAGATGCCATCTGCCACCTCCACAGGCTCACTGCTTAAAACAAACTCAGCCCCCAGCTGTTCATAAAACTCTCTATCCTCAATACCAATATAGCGTAAATTTCCATCATCACTGAGCTTTGAATATCTCTTTCTGAAGATCTCTGGATGCGCATAAATCTTAGGTTTTGCAATCTCAAGCAGATACTTCAAACCTCCGGCATGGTCGTAATGCCCATGCGACAGAACAACCTTATCGATTTTTGAAAGATCTATACCAAGCAGCTTTGCATTGTGAATCAAGGCATCCGTCTGACCTGTATCAAACAGCACGGTCTCTCCATCGCGCTCAACAAGCATACTCAATCCATGCTCTGCTTTAAATCTCGCTTTTGTTGCAGTATTTTCCACAATAGTGGTGATTTTAATCATCCTGCCACCTCTAAGGCCTCTTCTAAAGAAATGGTTTTTTCATAAAACGCCTTACCTATAATAATCCCTTTTATGCCGTATTTTTCAATCTTTTTAGCTTTTTTTATATCCGCTATATCTTTCACACCACCAGAAATGATTATCTCTAAGTCTGTCTTTAGCGCTATATCCTTATAAAACTCAAAATCTATGCCCTCAAGCATGCCATCCTTTTTTATGTCTGTAATAATCGCTTCATTAATACCCATATCCCTCATCTTAAGCAAAAAAGCTATGTAATCGATATGAGGATTTTCTTCCCATCCAGAAATTTTAACAAAACCATTTTCAACATCCACACCGGCTATAATCCTATCAGAAAAACGCTCAGCGACCTTTTCAAACTCTCCAGGATTTTTTACAGGCATTGTGCCTACTACAACCTTATTCACATAACAACACAAAAGCTCCTCCACATCAAGCAAACTCCTAACACCGCCGCCAACCTCAACAAAGGCCTTTGCCCTGCTTGCAAGTTTTCTTATCAATTCCCTGTTGTTTTTTCTACCACCACTAAATGCAGCATCTAAATCCACAATATGAATTCTATCAATCCCTATATCGTTGAAATAATCTACTATTTCAAGCGGATTTTCGCTATATACAACAGCCGTATCCTTTTTGCCTTTTTTAAGCCTCACAGC
The DNA here is from genome assembly GCF_000744435.1 of Hippea jasoniae. Taxonomy (NCBI): domain Bacteria; kingdom Pseudomonadati; phylum Campylobacterota; class Desulfurellia; order Desulfurellales; family Hippeaceae; genus Hippea; species Hippea jasoniae. The sequence continues at coordinate 75,090 of NZ_JQLX01000015.1, read as the reverse complement.
CTTTCCATCCATAATATCAATAGCAGGAATAACAATCATAAAACACCCTCACAGATCTTGCAGAAATTCTCAATAACCTTTAGGCCAGCTTTTTGGCTTTTTTCTGGATGAAACTGAACCCCCCACAGATTGCCTTTATTCACAGCTGCAGTAAATTCAACAATATAATTACACTTTGCTATTTCTGAATTATCTAAAGCCACCCCATAAAAGGAGTGGACAAAATAGAAATAGTTTCCGCTTTCGATTCCATAAAAAAGCTTATTGTCTTTAACAAACTCAACCCTATTCCAGCCCATATGCGGAATCTTGAAGCCTCTTTTTGAGGGAAATCTTTTCACCTCACCTTTAATAAGGCCAAAACCCCTATGCTTTCCAAACTCATAACTTGTCTCAAAAAGCAGCTGATGCCCCACGCATATACCTAAAAACGGCTTTTCACTATCTATAACATCCTTAATCGTATCAACAAGGTTGTATTTTTTAAGTTTGTCCATGCAATCACCAAATGCACCAACACCGGGCAATATAACACCGTCGCTGTTTTTTATAATGTCGCTATCATGAGTTAAAACCCCTTCTGATCCCACAAATTCAACCGCTTTAAGCACGCTTCTTACATTGCCACTATCATAATCAACTACAGCAATTCTAACCATCTCTCAACCTAAATCCACAAGTTTTACACTGTTAAAGTCCTCACCCAAAAACATCCTGCCCAAAATAGCGAATTTTTTCTCAGAATCCGTTGTATAAAAGGAAAGTTTCAAGCTGCCTTTAAATATATCCTCATACTCATCAAGCGATTCTGCAAGGCTTTCGCCGCAATCTATCAACACCGTATCGCCCATAACGCTTTTTATTACGCCTTTTAGAAGTGGATAATGCGTGCAGCCAAGTATCATCGCATCGCATCTTATACCCTTTAAATAATAATTAGCCGCAAGATATGTAATCTCATGATCAATCAGTCCTTCCTCAACAAGCGGCACAAACAAAGGGCATGCTTTCTGCCTAACCTCGCATTTATTGTTAAACAATTCGATTTTTCTCTTATACGCATTACTATTTATCGTTGAAGTCGTGCCGATCACACACACACTCCCAAATTGGGCTGCCTTTTTTGCCGCAGGCTCAATAACACCAAACACAGGTAGCTCAAAAGCTTCTTTGATAGCATCTAAAGCAACGCTACTTGCCGTATTGCATGCTACAACAATAGCATCAACGCCGATATTTGTCAAAAATCTTGCATTCTGCAGAGCGTATTTTACAACCGTCTGGGCTGATTTTGTGCCGTAGGGTAAACGCGCCGTATCGCCTAAATAAACGATGTCTGATTTAAACCTCTTAATCAGATGCTTTACAACGCTCAAGCCACCAACGCCAGAATCAAAAACCCCTATCAAAACACACCTTCCCGTTAATCATCTTTGCAAGCACATATCTACCGTCTGTCTGGAAGTGGTTTAAGCAGACATAATCTTGAGAAATTGACAGAATCGCATCCTTTTTTATATTCAATAGTTTTGTAATCAAAACCCTGTTAACACCGCCGTGGGCTATGACAATGGCATTTTTTAAGCTGCTAAAGTAATCATTCAAAAAACTCTCCCCCCGCTCAAACACCTCTTTAAAACTCTCACCCTCAGGCGGTTTATAGTTAAACGGATCTTCCAAAAACGCTTTAGCCTCTTTAGGATACCGTTTTTCAATCATCTGCCAGCTTAAAGATTCAAAAACACCAAAATTTCTCTCCTTAAGCCTCTCATCAACAACAATTCTGCATATATCTTTAAATTGCTCTGCAACAATCCTGCAGCGTTTAAGAGGAGATGTATAAACAACCTCTATATCTTTATCGTAAAAATACTTCTTTATAGCTTCAGCCTGCTTGTAACCCTTTTTGCTTAAACCAACATCGATTGTGCCGTTAAACACATAATCGGCATAATTCTCAACCTCAGGATGCCTGATGATAAACAGATCAATAGGTTTATATCTAAACAGATAGCTTACCTTTTTTTCCACCACCACACCTCGAATATATACTCAGCAGAATCCCCACATAGGCACCATGAACAATCAAACTCGTTCCACCATAGCTAACAAACGGCAGCGTAATACCTTTTGGTGGAATTAGATGCAGAACGCTAAAGATATTCATCAAAGCCTCAATCGATATAAACAGTGTAATACCCAATGCAAGCACACTGCCAAACAAATCCCTGCAGCGTTTTGAAACCTCAAAACCAAACCAGATAATACTCAACAAAAGCAAAAGCACAAAGGCAACACCCACAAAGCCAAAATCCTCTCCAATGCCTGCAAGAATAAAGTCGTTGTACGAGTCTGGCACAAAAATCGTTTTATAAACGCCCTTTGCCACACCCTGGCCAAACACACCACCACTGCCTAAAGCCACAAGCGCCTGATGAATCTGATAATTAACCTTCTTTGTTATAAAAAAATTGATTATTCTTTGAAGCTTTTCGGGGTGGCTATATATAATTAAAGCAACAATAACCGCAATGGGCAAACCAAGTAAAATAATACTCTTAAACCTAAAACCATACACATAGATAACGCCCATAAAAACAAGAGCAACAAGAACAGCCGAACCCACATCGGGTTCTGTTACAATCAAAACAAAAAATATACCAACAACTAAAGCAAACGGATACAGGCTTTCAGAAAGCTCCTCCCCCCTGTTTATCCTTTTGGAAATAAAATGTGCCATATAAACAAGCAAAGAAAACTCAGCCACAAAGGATGGCTCAAACCTGTGCCCTGCTATATTTAGCCAGCGCGTTGCACCCCTTATGTTTACCCCTTTAAAATGCAGTAAAACCAATAAAAAAAGAGAAAAAACAACAAGTAAAACGGTTAACTTATCAAGAAACCTGTAATTCAAAAAACTAAAAAAAACAGCAACAACAAGCGACACCACCACATACTTAAGCTGCCAGAAAAAGAAAAAATTGGGGTTGTGGTGAAACCTGTATGCAAAATAGTAAGATGAAGACCATACCTCCAAAGCCCCGATACTCATCAGTAAAAAATATGGCAGAACAATAAACGCTGGATTATATAAGAGGGGCTTTTTCATACTCCTCTTTGAATACCTTTACCTCCTTTTTAAACGCCTCACCACGCTCTTCAAAATTCTTATAAGGCTCACACGATGCACCACCAGGCGAAAATAAAACAACATCACCCTTTGCAGCCACCTCAAAAGCAGCCCTTACAGCACCCCAGATATTTAAAGCAGGCAGAGGAACAGGTATAAATTTTTCTAAGTCCTTCAAAATCATTTTTCTATCCTCACCATAAACTACCAAAGCCTTTACCCTCTTTTGCAGCAGTGGCAGAAGCTTTGCATAGCTTTCGCCCTTATATTTGCCACCCAAAATCACAACAAGCTTTACAGATTCATCAAATGAGTTTATAGCGGTTTCTACTGCATCAAGGTTGGTCGCCTTTGAATCGTTGTAAAACTTAACCCCATCTATCTCATCCACATACTCAATCCTGTGCTCCAAATTCTCCATATTCTGACTCACCTCCTTTATAATTTTTTCATCCACTCCAGCCAGCAATCCACACATTGCAGCAAATGCTATATTTTCAAACGCCTTTGAACCAAACATAGCTGTTTTTTCTATTATAAACCTTTTGGGTCTATTTACAACAGCATAATCCTTACCAAAAAAGGCATCTGCCTCTTTATCCATTGATGAAACCTCAAACAATTCAGCCCTGCCATCAAAAATATATTGATCCTCTCTGTTTTTTATAAAAAAATCATTTTCATTCTGATTCCCAAATATTTTTCTTTTTGCTGCTATATAGTTTTCCATGCTGCCATGCCAGCTTAAATGATCAAAAGCGATATTTAAAATCGCAGCTATATGCGGCCTAAAACTATGCGTATAGTAAAGCTGAAAACTGCTTGCCTCAACCACAAACCACTCAAAATCTTTATCAGCAACATCGCAAAATGCAAGACCGATATTCCCGCATGCTATCGCTTCTTTTCCCTGCTCTTTTAACATTTTTTCAACAAGCTTTACCGTAGTTGATTTGCCGTTTGTGCCTGTTATGGCTATAATTTTTCCTTTTGCATATTCAAACCCAAGCTCAAGCTCACTTATAACCTCAATTGTGTTTTTTTCAGCATACTGCACAAATCTATGGGATGGTTTAACCCCCGGGCTTACAACAACTCTGTCAAAATCAAAATCAAAAAAACGCTCTGCATCCAGACCAAAAAACATATTATCACTGCTTTGCTCTTTTAGCTTTTCATCAAACACAAAAGCCTCTATATTGTGCCGCTTAAGAATTTCATAAGCCGCCCTTCCACTTTTGCCAAAACCAATAACAGCAACCCTCATCTCTACCTCAATTTAAGCGCTGTCAAAGATAACAGTGCAAGAACAAGTGAAATAATCCAGAAACGCACGATTATTTTAGACTCAGGCCAACCCTTCAGTTCAAAATGGTGGTGAATCGGAGCCATCCTAAAAACCCTTTCGCCTGTTGTTTTATAGCTTGCAACCTGAATAATTACCGAAAGTGTCTCCATAACAAAAATACCGCCTGCAATGGCAAGCACAACCTCCTCTTTTATAGCCACAGCAATAATCCCCAAAAAAGCCCCAATGGCAAGTGAGCCTGTATCGCCCATAAAAATCTCAGCCGGGTAGCAGTTATACCACAAAAAACCAAGCAGAGAGCCAGCTAAAGCACTCAAAAGAATACTCAACTCACCAGCCCCCCTAATGTAGGGCAGATGTAAATAATGCGCAAAGATCACATTGCCAGAAATATAGGCAAATATGATAAGTGGCATAATCGTTGTCAGCGTGGGGCCTGTTGCAAGTCCATCAAGACCATCTGTGAGATTTACGGCATTGGAGCTTCCCACAATCACAAACACAGCAACGGCAATATAAAAAACACCCAAATTGATAATACCATTTTTAACAAACGGTAAAAAAATACAACCTGCACACAAACCGTTTAACTTATGGTATTCAAACAACAGATATGCTACCAAAATAGCTGCTAAAATCTGCAGACTGAATTTTGTTTTGGCTTTAAGACCATTATTTTTACCCCTTTTCACCTTTAAAATATCATCCAAAAACCCAATAGAGGCAAAAACAAAAACACCAAAAAGCACTATCCAGTTTAATCTTACATCAAATCTTATCCACAAAAGTGCGCTGATAAAAAAACCGCCCCATATAATCAATCCGCCAATCGTTGGTGTTCCACTCTTTGTTTTGTGTGATTGCGGCTCAAAACCCTTAAACTGATCGCTAAGCTGCATACGCTTTAAAAAAGGAATAATCTGCCTGCCCAGCCACAGCGACAAAAACAGCGATGTTAAAGAGGCCATAATCATCCTGAATGTAATGTAGTGAAATACATTAAACGGCGAAAACAGATGGTGCAGTTTGAGATAAAAAATATAGTAAAGCATTATTTTTCTCCTTTTAAAGCAAAATACACATCTTCAAGCCTCATACCGCGTGAGCCTTTAAGCAAAATATAATCATAATGTTTATAAATCTCTCTAATATGAGATATCAATGCATCCTTTGAGCTAAAAATAACCGATCTACCTTTAAAAATCTCTTTTGCCTGGCGCATCTCTTTTCCAAAAAACACAACATCAACATCCGTATCGTTCAAAAAAAGGCCTATTTTTCTGTGTAGTTCTTTTGAGAGACTCCCAAGCTCAAGCATATCACCCAAAACGGCAAGCTTTTTGCCATCAAATCTATCCAAAACCTCAATGGCATACATCATCGAATCGATATTGGCGTTATAACAATCAACGATAAATTTAACCCCATCAATATCCTTAAAATTCATCCTCAAGCCAGGAGGATTAAAATCGTAATATCTATCCTCAACGCACTCTTTTTCATTACCCGATCCAAAATACAAAAAACCGCTCAATGCTGCAGCAAGGCAAACCGGATGAACTTGAGGCTTTATAGAAAAATCAAAACCACTTAGCCTTAATCTTTCATCTGTAATACTATACACAAAATCGCATCCACTATGTTTACCAAAACAGGCTTTATCTAAAACATCTTCAAAACTACTCCTTAATAGATCATCATCGCCATTAAAAAGCAGCTTTGTATTGCTGTTTACAATCTTTGATTTCTCTTCAAATATCTCCTCAATTGAGTCAAAAAACTCTGTATGCGTGTAGCTTACATTCAAAAACAACACTCCATAAGGCTTAAAAAACTCAGCAATTTCCTCCATCTCACCCTTGTGATTTATACCCACCTCAACAACGCAAAACTCCTCATTCTTTATAGAAAGCAGCGTCTTTGATACTCCTATAACATTGTTCTCATTGGCAGTTGTTCTACATGTTTTAAATTTGCAATCCAGAAACCTATAAAGCAGCTCCTTCGTTGTTGTTTTGCCCACAGAACCCACAACGGCTATCGCTTTTGCTTTGCTTTTTTTTAAATTTAAAGCAGCAAGTTTTTTTAAAGCTTCAAGCGTATCATCAACAACGATGTGGGGGCAGTTAACAGCTCTGTCTGTTATGCAAAACGCAGCACCCCTCTCAAAGGCATCTTCAGCAAACTCATTTCCATTAAAACGCTTACCCTTTAGGGCAATAAATACCTCTTTCTTTTTAATGCTACGCGAATCTATACTAAAACCTTCAAAATCTATATCTTTTTCGATATTTATCTTTTTTGGTGAAACGGCTTCTAAAAGCTCCTCTAAGCTAATCCCCAAAGCTTCTTAACCACCTCTGCATCATCAAAGTGAATCGTTTTATCCTTCAGAATCTGATAATCCTCATGCCCTTTGCCCAGAATCGCCACGATATCGTTTTTTTGGGCTATCTTGAGTGCCTTTTTTATAGCCTCAAACCTGTCTGGCTCAACAATCACCTTCTTTTTATCTTCAATTCCGCCCAGAATATCTTCAATAATACGCTCTGGGTCTTCGCTTCTTGGGTTATCGCTTGTTATAACAACAAGATCGCTTAAGCTTTCTGCCACCCTGCCCATCCTTGGACGCTTTAAGCGGTCCCTATCACCACCTGCTCCAAATACCGTTATAATCCTGCCTTTTTTTACACCATTTAGTGCCTCAAGTACATTTTTCATTGCATCATCAGTATGGGCATAATCCACAACAGCATAAACTCCATCATGTCTGTAGAATTCAAGCCTTCCCTTTGCCCCTCTGTTTTTTGCAATAGCCTCCTCAATCTTTGCAAAATCCACACCAAAGAATACAGCCACACCCACAGCAGCCATAATGTTGTATATGTTGTATCTGCCTATAAGCGGCGAATGTATTTCCATAGTCCTGCCGCCAACCTTTAATCGTGCCTTTATGCCATCAAGCGAATACTCAAACTCATCAGGTCTTATAAATGCACCACTGTCAAATCCATAGGTTATCGCTCTTTCATCAATAAGCAGTTTGCCGTATTCATCATCGATATTAACAACCTTATAATCGCCTTTGTTAAAAAACGAGAGTTTGGCTTTTGCGTAATTTTCCATTGTTTTGTAAAAATCCAGATGGTCCTGAGAGATATTCGTAAACACCTTAAGCTTAAATTCTATCCCTGCAATTCTATTCAAACTCACAGCATGACTTGAAACCTCACAAAACGCCCACCTGCTGCCGTTTTTGTAAATCTCTGCAAAAATCCTATGTAGATCAATAGACTCTGGCGTGGTATTTTTTAGCTTAAACAGTTTATCTTTAATCGTATAACCGATAGTGCCAACAACCTCACTGTTATCAAAGATACCCTTTAGAAGGTAGGTAGTTGTGGTCTTGCCGTTTGTGCCTGTAATGCCAACGACATTGAGCTTTTTTGAAGGATAGCCAAAAAACCAATCAGCCGCTTTTCCCATGCACTCCTTAACATCATCAACCCTGATACATCGACTATCGCTAAAATCCCTCTGACTTACAACAAGCACCCTGCCTTTTTTTAAAACATCTTCAACATAATCGTTTCCATCGGCATTAGCACCCTTATAGGCAAAAAACACAAAACCTTCTTTTATATTTCTTGAGTCGTATGACAGATCTGCAGGGTTAAAATTTTTAATTACATCAAGACAGCTCATTGTCTTTTAAATTCCTATATTTGGTAGATTTTGTCAAGCAAATAAAAAGGAAGGCAAAAGGGGCAAAAGCCCCTGTCTCAAGCGGTTTTTATCTTTGCAACATCCTCAAGACCCAGTTCTTTTATTGAAATCTCTCTCATCTCAACCTTTCTGATCTTACCCGTTACAGTCATCGGGAAGGAATCGGTGAACTTTATATAACGTGGAATCTTGTAATGTGCAATCTTGCCCTGACAATACTCTTTAATCTCTTCCTCTGTTGCCGTCTCACCCTCTTTAAGCCTGATCCAGGCGCAAACCTCCTCGCCGTACTTCTTATCCGGCACGCCTATAACCTGAACATCTGCAACCTTTGGATGTGTGTATAAGAACTCTTCAATCTCCCTTGGATAGATATTCTGACCGCCCCTGATTATCATATCCTTAATTCTACCGGTAATCTTGAAATAGCCATCCTCAGTCATCGTTGCTAAATCACCCGTATGTAGCCAGCCGTTTTCATCTATAGCCTCTCTTGTTGCCTGCGGGTTGTTGTAGTAATACTTCATCACATTATAGCCACGAGCGCAAAGCTCCCCCTGCTCTCCTACAGGCAAAATCTCCCCTGTCTGCGGATCGATTATCTTAACTTCAACAAACGGCAGGGGTCTTCCCACCGTTTCTGTTCTATGCTCAAGCGTATCATCAGCCAAGGTCTGTGTAATAACGGGGCTTGCCTCAGTTTGGCCATATGCTATCTCTACCTCGCTCATATGCATCTCATTATTCACCCGCTTCATCACCTCAACTGGACAGGGCGAACCTGCCATAATGCCCGTGCGTAGGCTGGATAGGTCAAACTTTTTAAAATCCGGATGCTCAAGCTCTGCAATAAACATAGTGGGAACACCATGCAAAGCCGTGCATTTCTCTTTTTCAACCGCCTTTAGCGTGGCAAGCGGGTTAAAATACTCGCTGGGTAGAACAATTGTTGCACCGTGCGTTACACATGTAAGATTGCTCATAACCATGCCAAAACAGTGATAAAACGGCACAGGCACGCACAACCTATCCTTATCCGTAAACTTCATAGCCTCGCCAACAAAGAAACCGTTGTTGAGTATGTTAAAATGTGAAAGTGTGGCAGCTTTGGGAAATCCTGTTGTGCCCGAAGTGTATTGAATATTTATCGCATCGTCAAAATCAAGGCTTGCCTGTCTGTCTCTAAGCTGACTATCATCCACCTTTGAAGCCATATCCAATATATCCTTCCACTTAAACATTCCCGTGTGCTTTGTATCGCTAATACAGATAACATTGCGCAGATGAGGTAGTTTATTTGAATGGATCTGACCGGGAATTGCACCTCTAACAAATGGAGCAACCTGATAAAACATATCGATGTAATCGGAGGTTTTAAACCTCTCTATCAAAATCAGCGTGTTTACCTCAGACTGCTTTAGGGCATATTCAAGCTCATTTGTCCTATAGGCAGGGTTTACAGTTACTAAAACTGCACCGATCTTTGCCGTTGCAAACTGGGTTAAAACCCACTCAACATTGTTTGTTGACCAGATAGCAACCTTATCGCCTTTTTTAATACCAAGTGCTAAAAGACCCTTTGCCAGTCTATCAACCTCTTCTTTAAATTCCTTATATGTCATCCGTATGTCTTGATGTAGTGCAACTATACAATCGTTATTTGCATACTTCTGGGCTGCCTCATCCAGTACATCACCGATTGTTTTTGCTATAAATTTGGTCGTTGACCCTTCAAATGCATAACTTAACATGGCAAACCTCACACAATTTCATTGTTGTTCTTTTTACCCAATTTCCTCTCTATCTCCATCCTTCTCAAAACGGCCCGTTTAATCTTACCACTTATTGTTTTTGGCAGCTCTTTTACAAACTCTATCTCCCTTGGATATTTATACGGAGCTGTTTTATTCTTTACAAAATCCTGAATATCTTTAATCAACTCCTCAGAGGGCTCATAACCATCGGCAAGTATAATAAACGCTTTAACAATTGTTCCCCTGATTGGATCAGGGCTTCCTACAACAGCGCTTTCTACAACCGCAGGATGCTCTTGAAGCGCACTTTCAACCTCAAACGGACCAATCCTGTAGCCTGAGGATTTTATTACATCATCAGCCCTACCGTAGAACCAAAAATATCCATCGTTATCCATATAAGCCCTATCACCAGTATAGTAAAATTCGCCCCTGAATGCCTCAGCCGTTGCTGCATCATCCTTATAATAGCCGCGTGTTAAACCAATTGGATGCTCTGGTTTAATTCTCACAGCTATATGGCCGGGCTCGCCAGTTGGCATATCGTTGCCATCATCATCCACAATCCTGACATCAAAGCCCGGCACAGGTTTGCCCATTGAGCCGTATTTAATCGGCATGCAGGGATAATTAGCCACCAACAAAACACTTTCTGTTTGACCATAACCATCGTAAATCAATGTGCCTGTTGCATTCTTCCACGCTTTAATAACCTCTGGATTTATAGGCTCTCCAGCTGATGTGCAATGTCTTAAGGATGAAAAGTCATACTTACTTAAATCCTCCTGAATCAGCATTCTATAAACCGTTGGCGGTGCACAAAATGATGTTATACCCTGCGTTGTTAAAAGCTTAAGCGTTATTTTTGGATCAAAATGAGCACCGGCGTTGTGCATAAACACAGCCGATCCTATCTGCCATTGACCATAAAGCTTACCCCACACAGCCTTTCCCCAGCCGGTATCAGAAATCGTCCAGTGTAGATCGGTAGGCTGAAGGTCATGCCAGTATTTTGCCGTAACAATGTGTGCAAGAGCATAGGATTGCTCATGCATAACCATTTTTGGATATTTTGTAGTGCCCGATGTAAAGTATATCAACAACGGATCTGTTGACTTTGTGGGCTCTATATCATCTTTATTTAACTTATCGCTTGCCCTATCCATCTGATTTTCATAAGACAACCAGCCTTCAAGGTCACCGTCTATTATCATCTTTACCTTCAGTGAAGGGCAGTTGTCGTTTTTGCAGGCTGCATCAACTTTGGAGGCATTGGAAGCCGAAGCAATCGCCATCACAGCCTCAGCTTTTCTGATTCTATAGGCAATATCCTCTGGCATCAAAATATTTGGCGCAGGCAGTGCAACAGCACCAACCTTATTCAAACCAAGCATCACTGCATACCACTCAACTATACGCGGCACCATAACAAAAACATTATCGCCCTTTTTAATGCCAAGATTCAGTAGTACATTGGCAAATTTATTCGACATAACAGATATATCCCAGAAGGAGTACTTCTTTATCGTTCTGCCGCGTGTATCAGCCCACACAAGGGCAAGTTTTGTTCTATCTTCTGCCCACCTATCCACAACATCAAAGGCAAAATTGTAATACTCAGGCACCTCAAGTCTAAAGTTTTTAACCTCTTCTTCGTAATTTTCCATGTTATGCTTCATTAAAACAACCCCCTACCATTTTTTGATTTTTATATGAAAAAATATAAAAAAAGTCAATATCCTTTACAATTAAAAATTTAACATCCTTGCAATAATAAATAATTATATAAAAAAGTTATCTTCTTGATTTTAAATACTGTTCAAGCAACTCCTTAAACAGCTTTGGAACAAGCCTCATCTTATCCTCAGGCTCAACACAGGCGATTCTAACCTGCGTATGACCGGGATTTCTGCCCTCGATAACATTGTAAAAACCCCACATAGGACTCACAAGCAGTGTATATCGCTTGCCGTTAATATTTACCTCTCCTTCTTTTGCACAGAACATAACAAAATCCTCTGCATCAAAGTCATCACCAACAATCTCTCTTAAATCGACTACCATATATATAGAGGCTTCGGGCTTTGAAACGATAGCGTTAGGCATAAGTTTTTTAAACTCATCATACATATATTCAAGCAAACCTTTATAATAATCCCTCAAAGAGGAAATCCAGCTTCTGATCGATTCCTTTGATTCATCATACAGTGCCTCAACTATATGTTGGTCAATGATTGAAGGGCATAGATAGGTTGTATTTGCAAAGGAAGCTTTATCCCTAAACTCCTCATTATCCGTTACAAGCGCACCCATTCTCAAACCGCACGCGTTGAATGTCTTTGATAAACTCTCTATACTGATCCTGATTTTTGCTTTTTCAATACCGGGTAAGTCTTTATCTGTTATCTGCCAGATAGAGGGCGGCGGCTCATCAACATAGTAAAGCCCCCTATATGCCTCATCGCTTATGATAAATATGTTGTTCTCAAGACAGATTCTGGCGTATTCGTTGATTGTTTTCTGCCTCATCAGCTGACCCGATGGGTTATCATAGGGAATGATAAGCAATGCACCGGGTTTGTATTTTTTAACAGCCCTTTCAATCTCCTCCACCGCCACATGGTTAAAATTACCGCTTCTGTCAAGATATCGCTCAACAGCAACGATCTTTCTGCCAAGCTCCTCTGCTACAGCTTTGTAGTTTGTGTAGGTGGGGTTCATGACAAGCAGAGGCCTATCATCGCTGCCAGCCTCACCACACAAACCAAGCACTGCCGTTCTCATCGCTCCCGAGCCACCATCCTGAACAATCGAATAAAGCTCAACAGGATTATCATCATCCAAAAAAGCCCTAATTATTTTTATAAACACATCATTTGCCTTTTGCGTGCCCGGTGTTTCTCCATATCGCCAGATACCGTTTATTAAAAGCTCATCTTTTGGGTTTAAATACCTCTCAAGTAGCTTTGGATGTGTTTTTAAGGACACGCTACCTATTGCAACATTAACCGCCTCTATTGCGTTTTTGCCTTCTGCTTTATCCTTTTGGGCTCTTTTTTCAAATACTGTCTGGGCAAGCCTCAAACCCGATGGTTTTATACTGTTAAAAAATTTAGAAAACCTACCATCTTTAGCCTCAAACATCTTATGTATCCCCCCTTTATCTATAGTGGCTAAATTTTATTTACAAATTTTACACTGTCAAGTAATTAAAAATTAAATCTCAATAAAAAAATGTTGACAAAGCTAAAAAAAAGAGTAAAATTTAGTAAAACTTGTTTTAAAAGGGGGTGAGAGGTAAGAAAAATATGCAAAAAAACTTGACAAAGTGGATAAACGGGCTTATTATTGCATTGCGATGCAAAAACTTAAAAATTTTTAGTGGGAGGTTTTAAACATGAAGAAAAGGTTGATTTCATTGGTTGCAGCAGCAGCATTGGTAGGTGGTATATCCATCGCACAGGCTCCAGCTGCAAAGGCTGGAACGGTAACGGTAGCTGGTGACACACAGGTTCAGCTCTACGGTGGTGTAAAGATCTATACGGGCTGGACAAAACAGCTTGATAGCTACGGCAATGTTGGAAATAAGGTATGGGCTGATAATGCAATGGCTACAGATAAGGCTGTAGACTACCAAAAACTAAACAAAACAAACTTCCAGGACTTCTCAATGAGTAGTGCCGGAACAAAGTTGGGCGTTAACTTCTCAAACAAAGATGCCAATATTAGCGGTAAAATTGAGATCGGATTGAATGCTGGCGGAAACTATCTCAGACATGCATATATTAAACACTCATTTAATAACGGTTTGTATGTACTTTTAGGTCAGACAAGTGTTCCCTATGAGCAGCATTCATTCTCTATAGCACCCAATGTAACAGCTGGCTGGAATATATTATCATCCAGAACACCAGAGGTTATGGTTGGCGGCAACTTAGATATAGCTGACAGTGCAAGCCTTGATTTCAAATTTGCTGCATTTACACCTGGCTTGTGGACACCTAATGCCCCAGATGCAACTAAAAAAATGCCTGCCTTTGGACTTGATTTAGGCGTAAACTTTGATACAGGTTTTGGTGCACCTGCAAGGGTGTATGCAGCGACACTTGTTTCAACCCAGAAATACACATATTATGATAATGTTACAAGCAAATATAACGCAACAAACAAAACAAGCTATGCATACACAGCAGGTTTAGTATTGCCCGTATCAATGGTTACATTCCAGACGCAGTATCAGCATGCAAAAGGTATGAGCAAATTGGCAGGTGTTAAGGGTGCTGGCGCTGAAGGAGTAGCTCCTGATGTTTATATAAACAAAAATGAAAACGGCATAACACAGTCTAAATTTGATGCATGGAATATCGAAGCAAAAGTTGCGCCAATGCCATGCGTTTCAGTAGCATTAGGTTATGATTACATCAAGTTCAAAAATTTAACAGATCAACCTAATACTTATACTGGTTTTCTTAAGAAAAATAGTGCATATTTCATCAATGCAAATATCAAAACAACAAAATACACAACGCTTGGTCTTGAATGGCAGCATGATTCAACAAAATATGACAAACAAAAAGACAGCAAGGCTAAAGGTGATCTCTTCTACGCTCAGTATACCTACAGCTTCTAATTAACTCCAACAAAAAACTCAAAGCGGCTCTAATGAGCCGCTTTTTTTATTATCCTTTAGCTGTTCTGTTTTAAAATCTCCTCTACAAAGTTGGGCAAAACAAAAGCTGCCTTATGAATCTCAGGGTTGTAATATTTCAAATTTAAATCCATCTTTTCAAATCGCTTTTGATCAAAGCTTTCTTTTGGGTGTTTGCCCTTCCAGCCGATAGAAAAAGCCCACATGCCTGAGGGATATGTTGGTATGGCAGCCTGATAGATAGTAACATTTTTGCCAAAGCTCTTTCTCATGTTGTTCACCGATCGCATCATCCACTTCGGGTCGTAATAGGCGTTTTCTGCCTGAGCAACAACGATACCATCATCCTTTAAAATTTTATAAACATTGGCATAGAATTCCTTGTTGAACAGCCCTTCAGCCGGTCCAAACGGATCTGTTGAGTCGATAATAACAACATCAAATTCATTTTCTTTATTCTTCACAAACTCTATGCCATCGCCGATAATTAAATTAAGGCGAGGGTCGTCAAAACTACTACCAACAAATGGCGTGTATTTCTTTGAGTTTTTCACAACAACTTCATCTATCTCAACCTGCACGATTTTTTCAAGATAGCTGTGTTTTAAAACCTCTCTTGCTGAACCCCCATCACCTCCGCCAATAATCAAAACACTTTTAGGTGAAGAGTGTGCAAATAATGGCAGATGCGTTATCATCTCATGATAAACAAACTCATCCCTTTCGGTAAACATAATCAATCCATCAAGCAGCATCACCCTGCCAAAATCGTAAGTCTCAAGAATATCAAGTCTCTGAAGTTTTGAATATTCGGTATGCAACACCTCTTTAACCTTAAATGTAAAACCGCAATTTTGGGTATATTTCTCTGTATGCCACAACTCTGGATTCATACTCACAACTCACCTCCTACACAAAAAAATAAGGGGTCGCAGGAAAGCCTGCAACCCCTTTAGATAAACTTTAAACCTGCAAATTACTTCTTTGTCGGACCTTCGGCTTTAAACTTTCTTCCAGCCTCAAGACCCATCTCAAAAGCCTTCATATTCATGTCGATAAAAGCAGGCGGCACTTCCTCTTTGACCGTCTCCCTCACAGCATCAACAGGCAACACCTCTGTCAATCCAAGGCAAATCCCAACAGCAAGTATATTCATCGTAACGACATTGCCGATCTCATACTTTGCCGTATAAACAAGCGGATACTCATAAATCTTGTATTTCTTTGCATCCTCATCAGGCACAACAACAAGACCTGGATCAACAAGCACATCAGCGCCTTCTTTCAAATCCCACTTATAGGCATCGTATGCCTTCTGATGCGTGGCAAGGAAAAAGTCAACATTGGTTGACTCAGGAAAAACAATAGGCTCATCAGAAATGATTATATCAGCTTTTGCAGCACCACCCCTAACCTGAGAGGTGTATGTTGGCACCTGTGTCGCGTAGTAATTTGTGCGGAAAACCGCTGCATGGGCAAGTATGGTTCCAGCTGTCAGAGAACCCTGTCCTCCAACTCCTCCAAATCTCAATTCGTAATGATATGCCATTTTCTTACCTCTTCCTTATAGTTTTTTCCATTCTTTTAATGGTGTTTCAACATCGTAGGGATAGAGACCCTTTAGCTCCTCTCTGCTGATCTTATATCTATCCTCATCGGTTAATCTTCCCGTAGCATACTTTGCCCAGTATTCATCTGATGCCTGAGCCTTCTTTACAAGCTCCTGATAAGACTGCGTAAGCTCTGGTTTTTCCTCATCTTTATGTAATACGCCTGTTATAAACTTGCCTTTAAGCTCCTCTTCAGACATCTTCTTGGCTTTGGCTGAACTTACAAGGAAGCTCTTCATATGTTCAAGTAGTTTGGCAGGATCGCCAAGTTTGTTTCTTCGTCCAAAGTTGATAGGACATGGGCTGAAAACATCGATAAGGCTGAATCCCTTATACTCAAGTCCCTCTTTAATCAACTTTCTCAACCTGACAGGATCGCCTGCAAAACCCCTTGCAACATAGCCAGCGCCAGCGCCAATTGCCATTTTACATACATCGATTGTTGGCTCAAAGCTTCCCCTCGGCGCTGTTGTAGCCTTTGCACCGGGTGGTGTTGTACATGAGTGCTGACCACCTGTCATACCGTAAATCCAGTTATTTATCAAAACTACTGTAATATCTACATTTCTTCTGCATGCATGAAGAAGATGATTTCCACCGATATGAACGATATCGCCATCACCGCCAAACACAAATACATGCTTATCCGGATGGGCCATTTTAATACCTGTTGCAACAGCTATAGCCCTTCCGTGAATTGTATGCAATGTGTGGAAATCAACATAACCTGTAACCCTTGCAGCACATCCAATACCAGATACCATTGCGCAATCATCCTTGCTCCATCCAAGCTCATCAATTGCCTCAAGGTAGCATTTCAAAACTATACCATCGCCGCAGCCTGGACACCAGTAAAGCGGCATCTTCTCCATTCTTAAATATTTTGTGTAATCTACAGCCATTATTCGCCTCCTCCAAACCTCTTTATCTCATCATCTGTCATGATGAGCTCAACCTTCTTAGACGGATCCTTGATTTTATCAAGAATCTGGGATGGTCTAATCAGGGTACCTGTCATCTGATTTATGCCGTAAACCTCTGCTGTATCACCCACAATCCTTTGAACCTCAAGTATATATTGACCCAGATTCATCTCTGCAACGATTATATTTTTAACATTTTTGGCTATCTCTTTGATCTGCTTTTCTGGGGATGGCCACAGCGTGATTGGCCTGAACATACCAGCCTTTATGCCCTCTTTGCGTGCCTCATCTATTGCAACCCTTGCAGATTCTGCCGTTGAGCCAAATGCAATTATACATGTCTGGGCATCATCCATCTTGTAGTATTCAAACTTTTCAATCTCGTCGATATGATTCATGATTTTGTTCATCATTCTTGTCTCAAGCCACTGAACATATTTTGGCACAACAGTCGGAAAACCTGTTTTATCATGAACAAGGCTCGATAAATGGTATCTATAGCTCTTTCCATCCTCTGTCCACCATTTTGCAAGCGGCGGAATTTCGTAGTTGTAATCGTATGGGTAATACTCATCTGGCTCCACAGTAGGCTGAGCTCTATCAATAATCTCAACCTCTTCTGGATCGGGGATGTAGATCTTTGTATGAAGGTGAGAAAGGGATCCATCTGTTAAAATATAAACGGGCTGTCTGAATTTCTCTGCAAGGTTGAATGCCCTGATTGTTTCAAATACAGCTTCTTGAGCATTGCAGGGTGCCACGGCTATTACAGGATGGTCTCCGTGAGTTCCCCACTTTGCCTGCATAATATCACCCTGAGCTGGTCTTGTTGGAAGACCTGTTGATGGACCGCCCCTCATAACATCAACTACCACTAAAGGCACCTCAAACATACACGCCATACCGAAGGCTTCCTGTTTTAAGGACAAACCCGGTCCACTTGTACAAGTCATAGCTTTAACGCCGCTTGCTGCAGCACCTACACAGGCGTTGATACTTGCTATCTCATCTTCCATCATCATAAACGGAACGCCACGCTCGGGCATTATCTTTGCCAGTCTCTCTGGCACTTCGCTGGATGGAGTTATCGGATAACCCGCATAAAAACCCAATCCAGCAACAACTGCTGCTTCAGCTATAGCAGCGTTTGCATCCATAAATCCAATTCTTCCCATTGATTCCTCCTATTTGCTCTTTGTGATAAGATTTCCCTTACTATCCTCAAATGTCAGCTCAACACCAACATCTGCTACCTTGATAGAAAAGTCGGGGCAGATATCCTCACACATTTTACATCTGATACAATCCTCAGGTCTAACAACCTTTGCAATTGTACCCATCCATACATGCAAATCCTCAACCATCTCAAGCACATTCTTTGGACAAACATGCACGCAAAGCCCGCAACCCTTGCATAGCTTTTCGTTAATCTCAACAGGCAAGCGTTTTTCAGCCATAAAACCTCTCCTTCCATTAAAATTTTAAGGGCGCCTAAGCGCCCCACCTATTTTATATCTTTTCTATGATGCTATTCAATGTTTCTGAAGGCCTCATCACCTTTTCAATCTTTTCCTCATCAGGATAGTAATATCCATCGATATCCTGAGGTGCACCCTGACAATCTGTCAAATCCTTTATAATCTTTTCTTCATTTTCTGCAAGCTCTTTTGCTATAGGCTCAAAAATCCTCTTAAGTTCTTCATCCTCATTTTGCTGTGCCAACGCCTCAGCCCAGTATTTTGCAAAGTAGTAATGCTCGCCCCTTGTATCAAGCTGACCGACCTTTCTGCCAGGCCATTGTTGATTTTCAAGGATCTTTGTCATCGCTTTATCAACGGCATCAGACATAATTTTTGCTCTCTTATTACCATACTTTTCACCTATATACTCAAGCGATGCAAACAATGCGCCAAACTCACCCAACGAATCCCATCTCAAATGGCCTTCTTCTATAAGCTGCTGGGCGTGCTTTGGTGCTGAACCGCCTGCACCTGTTTCAAACAGACCACCACCTGCAAGCAATGGCACGATAGAAAGCATCTTGGCGCTTGTGCCAACCTCAAGAATCGGGAACAGGTCTGTTAGATAATCCCTCAAGACATTACCAGTAACAGAGATTGTATTTTCTCCTCTTCTGATGCGCTCAAGTGAGAATCTCATAGCATCCTGAGGTTTCATTATCCTTATATCAAGACCCTCTGTATCGTAATCTTTTAGGTATTCATTAACCTTTTTAATAAGCTGGGCATCATGAGCCCTATCCTCATCAAGCCAGAAAATTGCAGGATAACCGGTTGCCCTTGCCCTTCTTACTGCAAGACCAACCCAATCCTTGATAGCCTCATCCTTTGCCTGACAACCCCTCCAGATATCGCCCTTTTCAACATTATGCTCAATCAAAACATTGCCATTTTCATCAACAACCCTAACAACACCATCGGCTGGTGCTTCAAAGGTCTTGTCGTGGGAGCCATACTCCTCAGCCTTCATAGCCATCAAACCCACATTGGAGACATCTCCCATTGTTGTTCTGTCAAACTGACCGTTGCGTCTGCAATCCTCAACAATCTCTTTATACATCGTTGCATAACTTCTATCGGGAATAATGGCTTTTGTATCGTGAAGCTGGTCGTCTTTACCCCACATTCTACCGCCATCCCTGATCATAGGAGGCATTGAAGCATCAATAATGATGAGATTGGGTGCATGAAGGTTTGTTATACCCTTTCTTGAGTCAACCATAGCAAGCTCTGGATTCTTTTCATAAACCGCTTCTATATCTGCCTCAATCTCTTTTCTTTTTGCCTCATCAAGTTTTGAAATCCTGTCGTATAAATCGCCAAGACCGTTTCTTGGATTGACACCTAACTCTTCAAAGGTCTCTTTATGTTTCTCAAACACATCCTTGAAGTAGATTTCCACAGCATGACCGAACATAATCGGGTCTGATACCTTCATCATGGTGGCTTTTAAGTGCAGTGACAGCAGTACATCCTTTTCTTTTGCATCTTTAATCTCTTTATCATAAAACTCTCTCAATGCTTTAACGCTCAAATATGTTCCGTCAAATACTTCACCCTTTAAAAGGTGCAACTCTTTCATTACCTTTTTGTTGCCATCTTTATCGACAAACTCGATCTTGATGTCCATTTCTCTGTCAGCGGTAAATGACTTTTCATGCTCATAAAAATCGCCACTATCCATATGGGCAACATGTGTTTTTGAGTCTTTTGGCCAATCCTGAAGCGGCAATCCCATAGAATCGGGGAATTTTTTGGCAAACTCTTTAACCGATGTGGGCAATCTCCTGTCTGAGTTACCCTGTCTTAACACAGGGTTGACAGCACTACCCAAAACCTTTGCGTATCTTTCCTTGATTTCTTTTTCTTTCTCATCCTTTGGCTCTTCTGGATAATCAGGCACATTAAAGCCTTTTTCCTGAAGCTCCTTAATAGCTGCTTTTAGCTGGACAACGCTTGCCGAAATATTCGGCAGTTTCATAACATTGGCCTCAGGTTTTTTAACAAGCTCACCTAAATAGGCCAAATCATCCTCAATCCTCTGATCCTCTTTTAAATACTCTGGAAATGTTGCAAGGATTCTACCTGCAAGTGAGATGTCTCTAAGCTCCATATCAACATCAGCATGCTTCAAAAATGCCTTAACTATAGGCAATAAAGAGAATGTGGCAAGATAGGGTGCCTCATCTGTTTTAGTCCACACAATCGTTGGTTTCTCAGCCATCTTCTGCTCTCCTTTCTATAAAAATTTTTATTTTCTTCATCCCTAATTGCTTTTTTAATTTTCTGGTCTTGGTATATAAAAAAACCGCATATGTGTCAAGCATTTTAAAAAATTGCAACAATAAGTTGACATTCACAATCTCGCAGGTATAATTGGCTTTGCGATTAACAGGCGGAGGAGTTCGCCTATTAACCGCCTTACCCTCAGGTAGGCCAATAACTCCTGCTAAATCATATTGTAGGGAGGTTCCCTATGCTATTTGCGTTGAGCATATTACAGTTGCTCTATGTAGTTATTTTTGCCCCTCTGATTGCAGGCATATTTGCCAAACTCACAGAGATATTTGAGTCAAAGGAAGGTCCTTCGATTTTTCAGCCGTATTACGATTTATTTAAACTTTTTGGTAAACAGAGCGTGGTGCCTGAGGTTGCAAGCGGTTTGTTTAGGGTTGTACCCTATCTTACATTTGCCATGTATATGTTTCTTACGCTTGTTTTACCCATAATTACGGCATTCCCTCTAACATTTGGCCCCGTTGTAGATTTTATAGGCGGCGGTCTTGTTTTCGGAGCTATTGCTTCCTTAAAAAAGATTGCATCATTGGATAGCCGCAACAACTACTCACATTTAGGTGTTTCACGTGCTTCATCGATTGGAGCATTATCAGAGCCAATCGTAGTGCTAATTTTTATAACTTTTGGTGTCATATCCCATACCAACAATCCATATGTGGTTAACAATATACTTCAGACATCATCTCACTGGTATATGTCTTTGATCCACTGGTTTGTTGTTGTTGCCTTCTTTATGGCGCTTCTTGTTGAAACAGGAAAACTACCCATAGAATCTCACACATCCAACGAATTCGGTATGATCGATCAGGCAATAGAGCTTGAATATTCTGGTAGCGAATTAGCTTTTATGAAATGGGGGAGTTATATAAAGCAATTTTTGCTTGCAAGTGTATTTTTAAATGACTTTCTTTTTCCTTTCTTTGTACCCATGAAACCATCAATAGCGTCTGTTTTTATTTATAGCATTATACATCTTGCCAAGCTAACAGTTTTGTTTTTCATTATTGCAGTTATTCAATCAACTGTATCAAAGTACAAGCTATTTAAGAATTTTGAGTATGTAGCTGTTGCATTCTCTATAGCATTTCTTGCGATTATCATCTACTTTGCAAGCGGAGGTAATATATGAAAGAGTTTTACATGATTATAGGCTTTGCCCAGATATTACTTGTTATATTCATGCAGTGGCAGATATACCTAAAAAAATTTGTCCTCACTTTTGCCTTCTCATCCCTGCTTATAGCATTATTTTTATTTGCCAACGGGATATACAAAAACAGCATAGAACTGCTAATACTGGCAGCTTTAACGCTCCTTGTAAGGGCTTTTTTTATCCCTGCATATATATTGAAAAAGATCGGAACCCCTTTCAAGGCAAGGCAACCAAAAGCGGTTATCCCAACAGCCCTATCGATTGTTATTTCATTGATGTTGGTAGTGCTGGCATATATTATTTATCGTTTTACACTTTACAATATCGTGGAACTAAAGGCTGGATCGATAGCAATTGCGATAATTCTTCAGGGCATTTTTTTGGTTATTTCAAGAAACAATGCTTTTATCCAACTAATAGGTTATATGGTTATGGAAAACAGTATCTTTTTATTTGCTGGTTATATGTTTTATCAGCTACCGTTTATTGTTGAAGGAGGTATTTTACTTGATCTTATAGGCATTGTTATGATCTCGGCAATTATAATGAAACTAAGGGAGAAAAGTTTACCAGAAACAGTTAATGAATTTGAAGAGTTCAGGGGGTAGCTATGGAAATTGTTGTAATAGGGATTGTCCTACCTCTAATTGCCTCTATTCTGTGCCTTATAAACAACAACATTCTCGCATATGTTGCAACTACTTTTGCGGCTTTATTAGACACCCTGATAGCCTTAAAACTTTTTTATGTACCAGTCACTACAGAAGGCATGTTATACATAGATGGATTCTCAAAACTTCTTTTTTTCACCATCTCATTTATCTATCTTACAACTGCCATCTACTCTGAAAGCTATTTAAACCATGTGGAAAAACCTCTCCTTAGGCGCAATATCTATTTTTTATTTTTAAACCTGTTTGTGCTCTCAATGCTTGTTAGCAGCGTTGTTGATAACATAGGCCTTTTGTGGGTATCTATAGAGGCCACAACAATAACAAGTGCCCTGCTTGTGGCAATAGATAACGACGAAGCGGCCATAGAATCCTCATGGCGATATATAATAATCGTATCTGTTGGCTTGATTATATCGCTTGTAGGTATTTCATTCATTTACGGTGCAACACACACACTATCAATTAAACAACTCCTAAACATTAAACATGTAAACACAAAACTTCTAACCATAGGTGTTGCTTTATCGGTTGTTGGGTTTTCCACAAAGGCTGGTATATTTCCACTACATACATGGCTACCAGATGTTCATGGACGTTCAATAGCACCTGTAAGCGCCATATTTTCTGCAATACTTCTGCCCACAGCACTTTATGCGGTTTATAGAGTTGAGCAATTCTCCCCCGATAAAGTCAGAACATTCAGCATTATTTTAGGATTTTTGTCGGTTGGGTTTGCTGCTATATTTCTTGTCTCTCAGAAATTTTACAAACGTATGTTTGCCTACTCATCAATAGAGAATATGGGCATGATTCTGATAGGTTTATCTCTAAACAATAGATATGCATTATTAGGGGCTATAATTCTGTTGATCTCTCATGCATTTGCAAAATCCTCGGTGTTTTATTCAACGGGTAATATATTAAACTTATACAAAACCCGTATGATCAATCGCATAAGGGGTTTGTCAGGCAATATCCCTAAAACAGCTTATGCATTAGTATTTTCATCACTTGCAATAGGTGGGGCACCGCCTTTTGGAAATTTCATTGGTGAGCTTTTAATAATATACGCCTTTTATTCAAAATTTGGCCTCTTTTATACACTCATACTTGTAGGCTTTCTGGGAATTGCCTTCTTCAGTATAAATTATAAAGTTGCATCGATGTCTTTCTCAAACTCTAAAACTTCACCAGACCTTTCAAAAAACATCTCAAGCTTAATACCTATTATCAATGTCGCAATGTCCTTTTTGGTGATATTTTTCATAGGCTTTATTGAAAAGATTCTTTTTATGGGGATGATAAAATGAGACTGTTAGGTGTAATAAATGAAAAACTGCTTTTGCAGGATGAAAACAGGTTTTTTGTAGAAAGCAATGAAAATATCCAGAAAACCTTTAAAAATTACAATTTTCTAAAAAACAGGGATACTGTTATTGGAGGCAACCCTATAACAGGGGAAGGCGTTTTTAATTTTAGATACGGACCTATCACAAGCGGTGTTAGGGAGGCTGGTGTATTCAATATATATACATTTGGTGAGCGCATACTATCAGTTAATATTGACTTAAGCTACAAAAAAAGAAACATAGAGAAACTCATGATAAATAAAACACCGCAAGAAGGACTAACATTTGCAAAGGCTGTTGTCACAAACTTTTGCGTCTCACACGCTTTAGCATATACAAGGGCAGTAGAAAAAGCCTTTGATATCAATGTAGGCAAAAACACAGAAAAAATAAGAGTCATAGCATTGGAGCTTGAAAGAATTTATAACCATATTCACCTTTTCGGCAAGTTGGCAAGGGGAGCAGCCCAGCAGGTGCTTGCAAGCCATTTAGAGGCTTTATATGAGGACAGTTTGCGTATTAACGAAGAACTCTGTGGTGATAGATTCCTGTCAAATGTTATAGAAATAGGCTCCTGCAAAATTAAGCAACAGGATTTTTCTAAAATTAAACAAAAACTTTTATCAATAAAAGAAAAGCTAGAGGAGCTACTTGAGCATGCTCTAAACAGCTATAATTTTGTTGATAGAATTTACCAAACAGCCGTTTTAGAAGATAAACAGGCTATAGAAATTGGCATAACCGGACCAAGCTTGAGGGCAAGCGGTATAAAAGAAGATTTAAGGTGCTTTGAGCCTATATATAAAGACTTTCACATTCAAACTCAGGAGGATGGTGATGCACTATCACGGCTTATTGTGCGCATAAAAGAAGCTGTATACTCGATAAATCTGATAATAGATTTAATTAACGAAATAGAACCACCCGATAATATTGAAATCAAAAACCAAAAAACAAAAGAAGCTATAGGTTATGCAGAATCACCAAGCGGCCTTGTGGTTTATTATCTACAATTTGAAAATAATAAGATTGAGCAGGTTTATATATCAACACCATCTGTTTTTGGCTTTAAGGCATTCTGCGATACATTTGCAGGCCATATATTTACCGACTTTAGTTTTGCATTCGATTCATTTGGGATTAATTTTGCCGATGCTGCAAGATAGGAGGTAAAAATGAAACCGTGGGCAATATTTGGACTAACACATAAACTCACAGAAACTCCACCAAAATGGAAATTCCAGGCAAAATCCATCTCTACTTTATTCAAAAAATCACTGCACTTTTTTGTTTTAGATAGCGGTTGCTCAAATAGATTACTTTTTGAGATGGATGCTGTATTATCGCCACAATACAATATTCACAGATTTGGCATATTCTCAACACAAACACCCAGACACGCTGATTTACTGATTGTGCTTGGCAAATGCAACCCGTCCATGGAAAAACCTTTATTTGAAGCGGTTAATCAGCTTCCTGAACCTTATGGCATCCTGTTGCTTGAAGAAAAGAATAGCATAGGAAAAAGCCTAAAAGATTTAGGTCTCCCTAATGTTATAGGTTTTTTTGATGAAGACCTCTCTGCAGATAAAATAGTATCACTGCTATTGAATATTAAGGAGGGCACATTATGATTATCCTTTATTTAATAGGAGCCATTGCGGGTTTTTTCAATAGAAAGATAAGCTACATAATAGCATTTATAGCATCAACTATAGCTTTGTTTATATCAATTAAAGCAGCATTTTTTGGGTATAGTAATGCCGTTGTATTCAAGGCTTTTGATTCAGTGTATATGGGTTTTTTAGTTGATAAAACAACAGGATTATTTCTGTTTATCAGCTCTCTTTCATTTATGGCTGTATCGTTATTTTCTATAGATTTTGGAATGCGTTACTCAAAAAGAATGGCCGTGCTGTTAAACTTAGATATGCTTGGTATGGTTATTATCCTATATGCCCATGACATGTTAACCTTTCTAATAGGCTGGGAGGTAATGACAATAAGTTCCTATTTGTTGATAGTGGAACATAAAGGTTCCTTTAAAGAAGCTTTTCAGTTTTTATCTTTTAGCGAACTGTCAACATTATCATTGATTATAGCTGCAATTGCACTGTTTAGACAAACATCAGGTTTTGTTTTCCCCAAACACATGGAAAATACAACCTTTTTATTTTTTGCATCCTTTGCCTTTATTGTAAAGATGGGCATTTTGCCGTTTCATACATGGCTTAAACAGGCACATGCAAAGGCTCCATCCAATGTGTCGGCTCTCTTGAGTGCACCCGTTACATTAATGGGTGTATACGGGCTTGTTAGAGTATTAGGTATCAGTGGTTATATACACAGCTGGGGAATAGTTGCAATTATTTTAGGATCTGTAAGTGCATTTTTTGGTGCTATAGGAGCTGCTTCAGCAAAAGGATTAAAGGTGTTGCCGGCTTATTCAACGGTCGAAAACAACGGCATGATTTTATCAATGCTTGGCTTTGTGGCGATTGCCAGACATCTAAACCATGCTTCAACTTTAGCAGACTTTGCCTTCATAGTTGTGATAATGCTTTCCTTAGCCCATACGGTTGCAAAAACCCTGCTATTTCTATCTGTAGGTCAGGCAAAAGAACAACTAAATGAAGAAAATATAGATAATGTAAGGGGAATTCACAGAAGTGTTGGCAAAATACCTGCATTGGGCATAGTGATTTCGGGCTTATCCTTCTCAGCTTTTCCAGGATTAATAGGATATGTTGCAGAATGGATGATGCTTGAGGCAATATTTCAATCCTATCAATTCTCAACCCTGTCCGATAGAATAGTAAGTTCAACTGCCGGTGTTTTGTTATCTCTTGCGGCAGGTTTTGCATCTTTTGCCATGATTAAGCTTATAGGATATTCTGCCGTTGGCTACCATCACAACAAAAAAGCTATACCCATGCCAAAAAGTTTTATGCAAACATCCCAGATTCTTCTTATGTTGATTATTATAGGATTTAGCTTCTTTGCCAGTAGATTAATATACACCCTTGGATACAAAAATTTTATTATAGGAGCCTTGGGCGTTCCGCAGGGATGGCTTATTGCATCTGCTAAACCTGTTTTTGGTGTAATTTCACCTGCATTTTTTGCCATTGTTCTATCAGGTCTATTCATAGTGCCACTAATCGTTTATCTAAAAACCTCCAGAACAACAAAAAGAGTGGTATCCTTCAACGGTGGATTGAGTTTGCAAGAGAGTGAGTATTTTACAGCAAATGCCTTTTCTTTCACAATAGAGTATATCTTGAGAATTTTATACAGAACAAAAGAAATAATCCAAAATAAACGCGCATATGTCCAAATTATAGATATATTTGAAACTTTTTATACAGTCCTGATAAGAATAACAAGAGTTATTTCCTATAGAATTAGCATTATTGTGATGAACTCAAAGATTCACATATACATAGCATACATGCTTTTTTTGTTTATTGCCGTATTTATTATTTTTGGATAGAAAATGACTCTATCCATCAATTATCTTGACTTTTTGGCTTCAATAAGGCATCCTTTCTTAAGGGGTGGATATGATTAATCCGCAGATTTTTTTAATGATTGTGCCGTTTCTTGTGGCCGTTGTGTTTCATGAGGTTTCACACGGCTATGTAGCATACAAATTGGGTGATAACACGGCAAAGTTTGCTGGCAGGCTAACGCTAAACCCGATAGCCCACATCGATATATTTGGCACACTTATCTTGCCTGCCCTATTGCTTCTTGCCCATTCACCTGTTATGTTTGGATGGGCAAAACCTGTACCTGTTAATTTCTTTAACTTAAGAAACCCAAAAAGGGATTCTGCTTTTGTTGCAGCAGCAGGTCCTATAACCAATTTAATTTTAGCAGTCATTTTTGCAGTTCTTTATCATATAAGTTTTTTGATTCCTGTTGAGGCTATTGCCCAGCCGTTAGTGTTGAGCTGTGCATACGGCGTGGAGATCAATCTCATTTTTGCCTTTTTTAACCTGATACCGATTTTGCCACTTGATGGCGGCAGAATTCTTGCAGCTTTCCTGCCACCCCAAATGGCTTATAAGTTTTCAAGAATAGAACCCTACGGCATATACATCGTAATAGGCTTGCTGTTTTTTGGGATTTTTAATGTCATTTATGCATGGTTTGTTATACCACTTGCAAGCATGCTGCTATAGGAGCGTAAAATGAAAGAGGCGTATCTGTATGAAAAATTAGATAACAATAAGGTTCAATGCAATTTATGCTCATTTAGATGCAAACTGGGGGAGGATAAATACGGTATCTGCAGCGTCAGAAAAAACATCAAAGGCACATTATACACACTCGTTTATCCCAAAACTGTGGCAAAGGCAACTGATCCAATAGAAAAAAAACCTCTGTTTCACTTTCTACCGGGCAGTAAATCCTACTCCATCGCCACTGTTGGATGCAATTTTCAATGCCTCTATTGCCAGAACTGGCAGATAAGTCAGTATCCCAAAGAAAACAAGATGCAGATCGTTGGTGAGGATTATCCTCCTGAAAGTGTTGTGGAGGATGCGATCGTCTCAGGCTGCAAATCGATTGCCTACACCTACACAGAGCCCACAATCTTTTTTGAATATGCCATAGACACAGCAAAGATAGCAAAACAGAAAGGACTTAAAAATATTTTTGTCTCAAACGGATACATGACAAAAGAAGCGATAGATATGATGGACGGATTGATCGATGCTGCAAACATCGACTTAAAGTCATTTTCCGATGCCTATTACCTTCAGATCTGCGGTGGGGCACGCCTAAAGCCTGTTTTAGAGGCTATTGAATATATGAAGAAAAAAGGTATATGGGTTGAGATTACAACACTGGTTATTCCCGAGGTGAACGACGATCCTGCAGAGCTGATGCAGATTGCTGAATTCATCGCATCGATCGATAAATCTATTCCCTGGCATATTAGCCGTTTCTATCCTGCTTATAAATTCGATAATGTTATGCCCACATCGGTTGAGTTGATAAAAAACATCAGACAGATCGGTTTATCAATGGGTCTAAAATATGTTTATACGGGCAACATTCCAGGTGATGAAGGCGAGCATACCTACTGTCCAAAATGCAACGAAATCGTAATAGGTAGATATGGCTATGAGATTATAGAATACAAAATCAAAGACGGCAGATGCGCCTATTGCGGCGAAAAAATAGATCTGGTGGAGAGTTAAGGTGAAGCTGTTATTTGATGAACACTTGATAGACAAAAAAACAGAGGAGCTTGCAAAAAAAATAGATGAAAAAATAAAAAAGATGGATGCGGATGCTGTTATGATGTATATTGAGAAGGGTGGCAAACCTTTCTTTGAAAAGCTGCTGTCCAAAATGCAAACAAAACCTATCACCGACAGCATAAGGGTAAAAAGCTACATAGGCACGCAAAGCTCTGGCAAAATCGAATGGCTAAAAAAACCATCTATAGATATTAAAGATAAAACATGCATACTGGTTGATGATATTTTAGATACTGGCCAGACGATAAAAAGGGTTAAAGAGTATCTTTTAAAAAACGGCGCAAAGGAGTGCTTGATCTGCGTTGCCGTTAACAAACATGAAAGAAGGCTTGAGGATATAGAGCCGGATTATTACCTGTTTGATTTAGATGGCGGATTTATTATAGGCTTTGGCATGGATTACAACGAGCAATACAGAGATCTGCCTGCAATCTATCTGATGGGCGAATCCTAAACACATCAAAAAACGATATGGAAACATTCAACAAAAGATGCGTAGCGTTATACTCTGGAGGGCTGGATAGTCTGCTTGCTGTTTTGATAATGAAAAACTTAGGCTTTGAGGTTTTTCCTGTTTTTGTCAAAACGCCGTTTTACAAAAAGGATATATCTAAACTACAAACGCAATTAAAAAAATACGATCTAAATTTGATTGTTGTAGATGATTTTGATGGTTATATCTCGATGCTTTTAAACCCAAAATACGGCTATGGCAAACACTTCAATCCCTGCATAGACTGCAAAATCTTTTTTCTAAAGAAGGCAAAAGCAGTCGCTAAAAATATTGATGCTTCATTTTTTGTTACAGGTGATGTTGTTGGCCAGAGGCCGATGAGCCAGCGAAGTTATAGCATCTTAAGATCTATTGAAAAAAACGCCGGCGTAGAAGATATTGTCCTAAGGCCTCTCTCTGCAGCCTGCCTGCCAGAAACAAAAATTGAAAAGGCTGGCTTAATCAAAAGAGAGCAGTTGTATTGCATAAAAGGACGCTTGAGAAAACCACAGTTTGAACTTGCAAAACAGTTTAGTTTAGATGATTTTGAAACACCTGCTGGAGGATGCCTTTTAACAGATCTTTACTACTCAAAGAAACTTAAAGACTTAAAAGAAAGCGGCGAAATAGACAAACTAAACATTCAGCTTTTAGACTACGGCAGGCATTTTAGAATAAACGGCTCAAAGTTTGTTATCTCACGAAACGAAAACGAAACAAAAACAATGAAAGAGCTGTTTGGAGACCTGCCGCATATAACTTCATCAAAAGGACCAGCAGGCATCGGTATTTTTACAAAAGAGGTTGATTTAGAGACGATAAAAACAGCAGCCTCCATATTCAAAAGATACGCCCCAAAAGCAGAAAAACTAAAATACTCAGGCAGTGCAACACTTGAGCTTGAAATAGATGCAATGGATGATAAACTGATTGAACACTACCGCATTGGAGGTTGAAATGTTGCTTGAAAAGCTTCAAAAGATAGAGGAAAAATATACACAGATAGAAACACAGCTTGGTGATCCGGAGATTATCAAAGATAGAGAAAAATACAAAAATTTATCACTTGAGCTAAAAAAGCTACAACCTGTTGTGGAAAAAGCCAGAGAATATAAGGAAACCCTAAACCAGATAAAAGAAAATGAAGAACTTTTAGAGGATGAAGAGCTAAAGGAGCTTGCAAAAGAGGAGATAAAGAAACTAAAAGAAAAGGAAGAAAAACTCAAGCAGGAAATAAAGATCATGCTGCTTCCCAAAGATGAGGCTGATGAGAAAAATGTTATACTTGAAATCAGGGCTGGCACAGGTGGGGAGGAGGCTGCCCTATTTGCTGCAGATCTATTCAGGATGTATTCAAGATTTGCCGAAAAGAAAGGCTTTAATATAGAGATTTTGAGCAAAAGCATGTCAGATACAGGAGGATTTAAGGAGATTATTGCAGAGATTAAGGGAAAGGGTGCATATTCATTGTTTAAATACGAAAGCGGCACGCACAGGGTTCAGCGTATACCGATAACCGAATCTCAGGGCAGAATCCATACATCCGCTGCAACCGTAGCTGTATTACCCGAAGCAGAAGATGTCGATGTTCAGATCGATCCAGATGATTTAAGAATAGATGTTTTCAGGGCAAGTGGCCACGGCGGTCAGCATGTAAACACTACCGATTCAGCCGTAAGAATCACGCACCTGCCCACAGGCATCGTTGTTAGCTGTCAGGACGAAAAATCTCAATACAAAAACAAAGAAAAGGCGATGAGGATTTTAAAAACGAGACTTTATGATTTCTTCAGAAAACAGAAAGAAGCAGAAAGAGCCAAAGAAAGAAAAAGCCAGATAGGATCAGGTGATAGATCCGAAAGAATCAGAACATACAACTTTCCACAGGGCAGAGTAACCGACCACAGAATCAACCTGACGCTGTATAAATTAGATGCAATTATGGAAGGTGAACTGGATGAGCTAATCGAGGCATTGATTGTGGATGATCAGGCAAAAAAACTCAAAGAAAGTGCAATAGAGGGAGAATAAAATGGGATTCAAATGCGGTATTGTGGGCCTGCCCAATGTGGGTAAATCCACAACCTTTAACGCTCTAAGCAGGGGCAATGCAGAAAGCTCAAACTTTCCATTCTGCACCATAGACCCCAATGTTGGCATAGCAAAGGTAAACGATGAAAGATTGTATAAGTTAGCTGAGCTTGTAAAACCCAAAAAAATCACACCCGCTGTGGTTGAATTTGTTGATATTGCAGGTCTTGTAAAAGGGGCAAGCCAAGGAGCCGGCCTTGGCAATAAATTTCTATCCCACATACGCGATGTAGAGGTGATCGTGCATGTTGTAAGATGCTTTGAGGATGAGGATATAGTCCATACACTGGGGGAGATTGACCCAAAAAGGGATATAGAAATCATCGATACAGAGCTTATACTTGCAGATCTTCAGACAATAGAAAACCGCACGCAAAAGACCGGCAAACTCTTAAAAACTGGCTCAAAAGAGGCAAAAGAGGAGCTTGCAATTCTACAAAAGTTTAAAGAGCATTTGGAAAGAGGCATACCAATAAGAGCCTTAAACCTAAACGAAGCAGAAAAAAACCTAAATAAAGAGTTAAGGCTATTAAGTGCAAAGAAGGTAATTTATGTTGCAAATGTCTCAGAAAACGATCTAAACGGCAATGAGTATTCAAAAATTGTTGAAGAGATAGCAAAAAAAGAAAATGCTCCTGTGATTGTGCTTTCAGGCAAACTTGAAGAGCAGCTTTCAAAACTTGGTGATGAAGAAAAAAAAGAATTTATGGAGATGTACGATATAGAAGAATCGGGCCTTGATAAACTGATAAAAATTGGATACAGAATGCTTGGTTTGATAACATTCTTTACAGCCGGAGAAAAAGAGGTGCGTGGATGGACTATTAAAAATGGCACAACGGCAAAAAAAGCCGCAGGTGCGATACATTCAGACATTGAGCGTGGCTTTATCAGGGCTGAGATTATACCGTATGAGGATTACATCAAAGCAGGCGGTGAAAAACAGGCAAAAGAGTTAGGTCTAATGAGGCTTGAAGGCAAGGATTACATAATGAAAGACGGTGATGTCGTCTATTTCAGGTTCAATGTATGAAGATCATAAGGGATGTTTTTAAAAAATGTGATATACAGCCCACAGCTGTTGCTTTGGGCAACTTTGACGGCATCCATATAGGACACAGGCAACTCATCGAGCAAACCGTCAGGCTTGCAAAAAGGCTTTCTTTGACTCCGGCTCTTTTTACCTTCTATCCTCACCCAAACCGCATAATCAAAAACATCGATGAGCCGTTTCTTATTCAAACCTTCAAGGAAAAGGCAAAGATTATCGAAAATTTGGGTGTTGATGTGATAATCTGTGCAAGGTTTAAAAAGGAGTTTGCAGATTTAAAACCTGAAGAATTTGTTAGAGATATTTTGCTTGAAAATTTTAACGCTCACGCTATTTGTGTGGGGCATAACTATACATTTGGCAAAAACGGCGCAGGCAATCCAAAAACACTCAAGCAATTGTCTTTTAAATATAATTTTGAGCTACTTGTTATACCACCCGTTAAAATAGATGGGGTTGTGGTGAGCTCAACAAAAATCAGGGAATTTTTAAGAAACGGCAATATAAAAGAGGCAAATCTCTTTTTAGGCAGAAACTACACCATCTCGGGCGTTGTAAAAAAAGGCGATCAGCGCGGCAGCATTCTTGGTTTTCCTACGGCAAATATCTATCCAAAAAACGAAATTCTTTTAAGAAGCGGCGTATATGCAGCCTATGTTTGGATAGACTCAAAACGATTCAACGCAGCGGTAAATGTCGGCACAAATCCAACATTTAAGGGCAATATAAAACATATTGAGGCTTTCATTCTAAATTTCAACGGCAACCTATACGGCAAAAAAATAACGATTGAATTTATCGACTTTATCAGGGATGAGAAAAAATTCAAAAAAATCGACGACCTTGTTGGGCAGATTGAAAAGGATATTAAAACAGTTAAAGCTATTTTAGAGGTTTAAAATGGTATTTGAAAATCTTCATGAATACATCGACGCATTAAAAAAACGCAACGAGTTGATAGAAATCAAAGAAACAATAGATCCTGTTTATGAGGCTGGATATATTGCTGATAGGCTAATTAAAGGTAAAGGACCTGCGGTATTATTCAGGCATCCAAAAAACAGCGATATACCGCTTGCAATGAACCTTTTTGGCACAAAACAGAGAACAGAATTTGCTTTAGGCGTTAAAAGTCTGGATGAGTTATCAGAGAGGGTTGAGGAACTTGTAAATGCCGAAATTCCCTACAACTTCTGGGATAAACTAAAAAACATCGTAAAATTAAAACAGTTCAGTAAATTTATACCAAAAATTGTAGATAAAGCCCCATCGCAGGAGATTATAACAGACGATGTTGATCTATTCAAATTCCCCATTTTAAAAACATGGCCATTGGATGGTGGACGGTTTATTACACTGCCGCTTGTATTTACAAAAAATCCTTTAACAGGCAAACAAAACTGCGGTATGTACAGGATGCAGGTGTTTGACAAAAACACAACAGGCATGCACTGGCACATCCACAAAGACGGCGCATCCCACTATCGCTGGTATAAGCAAAACAACAAAAGAATGCCCGTATGCGTGGCTATCGGTGCAGACCCGATAACAATATATTCGGCAACTGCGCCGCTGCCAGAGGATATAGATGAGATGCTGTTTGCCTCGTTTTTAAGAAGAAAACCTGTAAAACTTGTTAAAGCGACGCTTTATCCAGAGATTTTAGTGCCAGCTGAGGCAGAAATTATACTTGAAGGTTATGTTGACCCCAATGAGCCACTGCGGCTTGAAGGCCCATTTGGAGACCATACAGGCTACTACTCACTTGCCGATTATTATCCTGTTTTTCACATTCAGCGCATTACAATGAGAAAAGATCCCATCTATCCTGCCACAATCGTGGGCAAACCCCCGATGGAGGATTGTTTTTTAGGCAAGGCAACAGAAAGGCTGTTTTTACCCATCATAAAGAAGATTTTACCAGAGATTATTGATATAAACCTGCCTGTTGAGGGCATATTTCACAATTTTGCTTTTGTATCTATCGACAAACAATTTCCAGGCCACGCCTTTAAGGTCATAAACGCTCTATGGGGATTGGGTATGATGAGTTTAACGAAAATCATTGTAATATTTGATAAACATGTAAATGTGCAGGATTTAAGTGAGGTAATCTGGCGACTTGGCAATAATATTGATCCGCAAAGGGATATAATCTTTACAAAAGGCCCACTTGATGTATTGGAGCATGCCTCAAGCCTGCCCAACTTCGGATCAAAAATGGGTATCGATGCAACAAAGAAACTAAAGGGTGAAGGATTTGAAAGAGAGTGGCCTGATGACATAGAAATGACTGAGGATGTTAAACATAAAATGGATAAATTGATCAAAAAATACCTGGGGAGGTGAAACATGAATGTAGTTGATGCAATCAAGGCAAGATTCTCTGTTAGAGCTTATCTGGATAAACCGGTTGAAAAAGAGCTTGTGTACAAAATTTTAGACATAGCACGATTTTCACCCAGTGGACACAATATGCAACCGTGGGAGGTTGCCGTTGTAATGGGTAAAAAGAAAGAGGAACTCTCTCAAAAGCTTGTTGAGGCTGTAAAAAACAAAGCAGAAAGGAAATATGATTATTTTTATGGACCAAAAGAGTTGCCTGATATTATCAACCGCAGAAGGAAACAGTGCAACACACTTGTTTTTGAGCACAAAAACATAGATCCAAAAAAGGATAGAGAAAAATTGATGGAGCATATATTGGAAAACTTCCGCTTCTTTGGTGCGCCGGTTGTGTTGATTATCATGAGAGAAAAAGAGCTTGGTGAACCTTCATTTATCGATTTAGGGTTGTTTGGTCAGAGCATTATGCTAACGGCTGTTGAATTTGGCCTTGCCACATGCCCGCAAACATCTATAGCAGCCTATCCCTACATAATTAGAGAGGTTTTAGGTATACCTGAAAACAAAATGATCGTTTATTCGATTGTTCTTGGATACCCTGATAAGGATGCACATATCAATAAACTCAGAATGCCAAGGGATGAGGTAGAAGTTTTTACAACCTTCTATGAATAATGCAATCTACACAGAAACATTAAAAAGGTTAGAAAGCTCCCTGTTTGGGGAGCTTTTTAAAAAAAATTTCAATGCAGCAAAACTCCTTGCAAAAAAACAGCAAAGCATCTTAAAACCCCACAAGGTGGTAAAATGGCTGTTTACCCCTATCGATAGCCTCAACATCTCAAAAAATATAAAAACAAAACTCAAATCAAAAGGCTTAGAAACCATTGAAGATTTACTCTATCTTTTGCCTTTAAGGGTTGAGGACTATACCCTAAAAAATCCAGTTGATGTAAAGGATAGTGAATATGGAGCATTTAAAGGTGTTGTTGTTTCAAAAAATTCCAGACCAAAAATCACATCAATTATTATCAACTCAAATGGAGTCCACATCCGATGCAACTACTTTAACCTATCCAACTATCTAAAAAAAATCATCTCATCAATAAAAATTGCCGAAGAAATCGTATGCATGGGTAAAGTCTCAAAAGAGGGCTTATTTTTAGTGCTTAACCATCCACAAATCCTCAAAAAAAACCAGTTTAAAGAACAGATCGATGTAATATATCCTGCAGTATCAAACCTGAAAAATAGCAGTATCAAAAAAGCAATAGCTGAGGCTTTAAAATTAAAACCCAAAGAGCCGTTTGATTATCTACCATACAATATCATTTTAAAAAATAAACTCCCGCTTCTAAGCGATTTGTTTGAGATGCTTCACAGCAGAGGCATAAATGAAAAAATATTAAAAAGACTTAAATATGAAGAGATCTTTCTTGCCGTTTTAGCTTTAAGACTGCACCAGAAACAAATAAATCAATCAAAAAGCATTAAAATTGATACAAAACCAGACTTTTTAGAAACAGTTGAGGGTTTTTTGCCATTCAGCCTTACAAACGATCAAAAAAAGGCCATCTTTTCCATTCTCAAAGGGCTAAACAGTTCAACGCCGATGATGAAACTACTGCAAGGTGATGTGGGATGCGGAAAAACAATCGTGGCATTAATTGCAGCTTTAGCTGTTGGATTAAAAGGCTTTCAAACGGCCATAATGGCTCCAACACAACCACTTGCCAAACAGTTTTTTCTACAGGCAAAACAGCTTTTTGACAATTTTTCTTTAAAAACAGAGCTTCTAATAAGTTCAACAAAAAACAAAGAAAAAATCTACAGTCAATTAAAAAACGGTTCAATTTCATGTATAATCGGCACTCATGCGTTACTTGAGGAATCGATAGTATTTAAAAATCTTGCATTTATCGTAATCGACGAACAACACCGCTTTGGTGTAGAACAAAGAAAAACACTAACATCAAAGGGTCTGCACCCCCATATTTTGATTATGAGCGCAACACCAATTCCACGAAGCTTATCGATGGTTTTATATTCAAAGGATAGCCTCATAACAATCAAACAAAAACCCAAAGGCAGAGGCAAAATTAAAACCATGCACCTGAAACAGAGCAAAGAGGCTTTAGCATACAACATTTTAAAAGAGCAGCTTCATGCAGGCCATCAGGCGTATATCGTGGCACCACTAATAGAAGAATCAAACAAAATGGATGAAGTTGCATCAGCAGAAAAACTGTTTAATGAGATAGCAGATAAACTTAAGGGCTTTAATGTGGCTCTTTTGCATGGCAGAATGAAGGATGAACAGAAACAGGCTGCAATAGATGGATTCAGGTCTGGCAAGATAAACTGCCTTGTTTCAACAACCGTTATAGAGGTGGGCATAGATTCACCAAATGCCACGGTGATTATAGTAAAAAACGCCGAGCGATTTGGTCTTGCTCAACTACATCAGCTAAGAGGCAGGGTTGGCAGAGGAAAATTTGATTCATACGCCATCTTCATAACACCCGATAACATATCAGAAAAAACAAAAAAACGCATAGAGGTTCTTCTTAAAACAAACGATGGATTTAAGATTGCCCAGCTTGATTTTATGCTTAGAGGCAGCGGCGATATCTTTGGCACAAGGCAGCACGGCAAGGCGTTTAACTATATAAACATCATAAAAGACAAAAAACTCATAGAAGCTGCAAAAAACGATGTTGAACAGTTAGTAGAAAAAGGATATCCTTTTAGTGATGCGTTAAAGGATCTGATATCAAACAAATGGAGCAGAAAACTATCCTATATCAAGGTGGTGTAAAATGAAGGTAGCTGTAGCTCAATTTGAGATTACACCGGGAAATATTGAAAAAAACTTTAATAAAGGTTTGGCATTTATTGGTGAGGCTATAAAAAAACAGTGTAGGCTA
This sequence comes from Hippea jasoniae, assembly GCF_000744435.1. Taxonomy (NCBI): domain Bacteria; kingdom Pseudomonadati; phylum Campylobacterota; class Desulfurellia; order Desulfurellales; family Hippeaceae; genus Hippea; species Hippea jasoniae. The sequence continues at coordinate 36,812 of NZ_JQLX01000015.1, read as the reverse complement.
ATATTACTGCCAGAGGTCTGGACAACAGGATTTTTATTTAAAAAGCTAAAGGATCTATCCATACAAACGCCAGAAATTTTAGAGGAACTTAAAAAAATCTCAAAGGATATTTGCATTTGTGGTAGCTATGTTGTTGATGATAAATCATCCAACAAGGTGTTTAACATATTTTATGCTATAGATAATGGGCAAATCATCTTTGAATATAAAAAAACGATGCTGTTTGCCACAACGGGAGAGGATAAATTTTTTATTCCAGGAGATATAAACCAGAAAAACACATTTACGCTTGAGGATATAACAATTGGTGTAAGTATCTGCTATGAGTTAAGGTTTCCGGAGTTTTTTAGAAAATCAGCCTTCAGAGGAGCTTTAATCCATCTACACCCAGCAATCTGGCCTGTAAACAGACTAAATCATTGGCTCACACTTACAGCAGCAAGAGCTATAGAAAATCAATACTTTTTATTAACAGCAAACGGAACAAAAAAAAGCGGCAAATGGGAGCTTGCCGGTCATTCTTCAATTATCAATCCATGGGGTGAGATCATAAAATCCGCCTACACCAACGAAGACTTAACTGTTTCTGAAATAAACTTAGATGAAATAGACACAGTAAGGAATACTATTACATCCCTAAAAGATTCCTTCAAAGTCTTTAGGTAAATACCTTTAGCGGAGCATCCTCTCTCTTTTTAATCTCACCCCTTTTGATTGCCTCTTCTATATCTTTAGCTGCTTTCTCTTGCATTTTCCTTAAATGCTCTTTTTCATCTCTGATTCTGCCGCGTTTTTTTGCCTCTTTAAGCAGTTTTTCTCCTGTTTTTCTGCCTATGTGTTTAATCGTATCCTCAGGTACATACATAGCCCCACATTCAGGACACCTATATACCTCTATATCCTTTACAACAATCATTTCACCTTTAACGGGCCTTCTAAAAGGGGTAACAACTCTTTTCATTTCTCTTCCACAAAATTTACACCTCACAACCTACCTCCAGAAATAAAAAGATTAGGGGGCTTAAGCCCCCTTTATTTTTAGCTTTTAACCTTCACCCTCCAGGGTTTACCATGCTCTTTCTCATACTCAACTTCACGCAATGTCTTTCTGCTTAGGTAAATCCTTGTTGGGTCTACTATCATTCTCAAAACCTTCAGCTGCTCAATCGTTGGAGATGGTGTCTCAGGAATGTCATCGGTTGGCTTCAATACCTTGCCACTTCTATCTTTAAGTTCCCAGCCAACATTCTCGATAACATCTTTCAAGCTTACACCCGGGTGTACACTCCTCAACCTCATGTCGTAGGTACCATCCTCAGGATAGTTCTCAAGAACACAAATATCTGATGCCATAAGTCCTTTTCCACCCCTTGGTGCACCGTAATCCCATCTTGTTTCACCCTCAGGACCCCTTGCAGCTGCCATTGTAGTTAGGTAACATACATGGGGTGGGAATCTCCTCTTCTCCTGCACCATAATTGCCAGTGTAAAGTCAGACTGCTGACCGATTGGGTTTGCACCACCAGAACCAGTGAATCTTACAGGTGGTCCGACTTTTACATCATTCTCTCTCTCTTTCTGGCTTCTTTCGCCTTTCTTAATAATAGATGGCCAGTAATCCCTGCCATCTTTCCCGCTTTTATCCCAGATAGCCGTTGAGTTGATATTACCATACTCATCATACTCAGCACCACCCAAAACACCACCTGTAACATAACCGCGCTGCTCATATGTTCCAAATGCATCAGCCATGGAAAGTGCCGTTGAAGACATATACGTACCACGAATATCGGCAACCGAAATCGGTATATGCTCAAATTTAGGATCCAACATTCCTGCTTCCATAACTGTGATAGCAGCAGGGTTGATTGTATGCTGTGCTTCAGCCATTGTCAAAACTGGCAAACCTGTTCCAACAAACATCGATGCTCCATAAGGAATCATTGTTGAACCAGAGATAGCTAAAAGCTCGATTGTGGTAAACTCATCCGGTGGTAGATCAAACTCTTTGCAATATGCCTCATACTCCGCATCACTAATACCACTGCTGAAATTTTTGGTTAATTCTATAATTTCATCAACCGTCGATATTTTTACTGGAACCTTTACAGCCATTTTTTCCTCCTTCCAAACAAATTAGATAGGTCTGTAGAGATCTGGTTTATAACCGTATTTTGCATCTGCCCTTAACTCATACAACCTCTTGAAGCCTGTTGCGCCGCTTGGGCAGGTGTATTTAGCCTCGATGTTTCCAAATTTAAAGTAGTCTGTGCCGACTTTATTCTCCAGGAAATCCCATTCATCTTTGCCAACTATGTTGTGCCAGTATTCTGCCAAAGCCTTCTTACCATCGTTTGTTCCTGCTGCCCTGTTGGCTTTGATGTAGAACATCCACCACATCCAGTCGTAATCGTAGTAGTATGTGCTTCCTGTTGGGTAGCATCCCCAAGGAGCTTCAAGAATTGCATCCACATGAACAAATGGAATCTGGTTTTCAGATGCTCTTAGTCTTAGCTCTTCTTCTGGGACGATCTTTTCAGCTGAAATTACAAGGTATTTTGCAGATATTGACTGCTCAACATCAGGAACAAGCAATCCCTCGATTCTTGCTGTACCCTTCTCACCAACCCTCTGAACATGCGTTGTTGTTACATAAGGAATTGCAGGAGGATACAGAATGGCTATCGGCCCCTTCTTACCTGTATATTTGTTTACCCTCTTTCTTAAAGCTTCATAGTAAATGCCATCCTCTTCTGCTGCTGTTTTGTTCATTGTTGGCTCTTCAACATCACCTTTTGAATACTTGTTATCTGGATCATACTGATGCGGTCTCAAACCCCATGCATCAAATGGATCTTCAATAATTGCATGTCTCTTTGGAGGAATATCTGGATGTATCCACATACCCTTATCATCTTTGCCTCTTAAACCTGCCTTTTCAAAAGTATCATACTCAAGCAGATCTGAGCCAAGCTCTGTCATACCCGAAACAAACTGCATGCCGTATTTTCCGGCTATTGTTCTTAATGCCCAGGAGTAGTTGGTGTGATCCATAACAGCTTCAATCTGACCATCCTCAAGACCCTTTCTAACCTCATAGGAAACAGGCTGAATCGTCTCAAGACCAAGGTATGTCATCTCAACCCATGCAAGCTGACCTGCACCACCCATCATCATAATAGGTGTTGCACCAGCGTTTGTCTGAACATACAAATCGGGAATATTCTGTCTGATAACCTCACGAGGAATCGAAACATTTGTTCTTGTGTAACCAAAGCCACCAACACACCAGGCTCTTTTTGGTTTGATAAACCTCTTAACGATCTCCTGAACCGACATTATCTTGCTTTTCTCCTCTGCCATGGTACCCTCCAAATTCTTCAAAGAATTTTTCTAATTTTTTTACCTCCTCCTCTGGATCGGGCTCCTCGTTGCCTACATCGGCATACTCAATAGGAACACCCAATACATCGGATAATTTTTCTATAAACTCCACAACCCTTTCATACTTAAGGCCGGTAATGTAAAAATCCACAGAATAATCTACATTAAAGTAAACTGTGGGATACATATCATCAAAATCTAAAACATCTTCGCCGCTGATATTAAAAGGCACAAGTCTATAGCTTGAGCCACCGGTCTTTGTGATTTTACCCAGCTGTTTCGCCTTTTCTATAATTTCTTCAAAACTGATATATTCGCCACCGCCTATGATCTTACCCGGCAAAACCGAGAAATCTCCACTCATTTACTCAAGCTCCCTCTTTTTTGCCCAGAGCATTCTCAATGTATCCTCAATCTTGCCCTCGGCAAATTCAAGCATCTCCTTGGCATTTTTGATGTAATCAAGCTTTGTTCTAAGCTCTGTCTCCATAATCTCGGCGGTGTCCTTCTCCTGCAATTTTCCTACAAGCTGAGACATCCTTGTAATAGCTGCAGGAACCTTTTTAAACTGCCACATCCATGTCTCAAAATAGTAGTTGGACATGGCAAGTTCCCATACCTCAGAGGTTAATGCCTTCCATACTTCAATAGACTCTTTACTCTTGGGCTTTTGAATCTCTTCTTGCTGCTTGCTCAACCGCTCTCTAAACGACTTTGGATAAGCTATCACCCCTCTCACCTCCTTCACTATAGTTTTTTACTGTCAGTTGCATTTTAGTATATGCTTTATTAAATGTCAAGAAATTTTTTAATTAATTAAATCAATTTTTCATCCATATTTTTTATAATTTTAGTTTTATTACCAGTAATTTTCCATTATCAAGGTATTTTTTTGTTATATTAAAAATATAATATTATTTAAATTTGCTTATTTGACGAGTTTTTTATATGCTTTAACCAAATTATATTAATATTGATATACAAAAAAATTATGGTAAAATGCGTTTAATTATAGAACTACAAAAATTTATCTTTCTAAGAAGAAAATAAGCGTGGCGATGAGTGTAACAAAGGTAATTTTAAGTTGTTATAATTTTACTATTTTCTCAATATTTACTAAATTATGAACCAAAGACAATTTAATTATTGACATTTTAGAAATTATTTTTTATATTTTAGTTAGTTTTGAAAAAATACTTTTTCTTTAGGAGGGTGTATATGCTATCTAACAAAGTAGTTGGAGTAAGGGATGCTCTAAGCGTCATCAAGGATGGAGATGTTGTTGCAATCTCAGGTTTTAACCTTACAACAGCACCAGAGTATCTGATTTTAGAACTTTTTGAGATGTACAAAGAAACAGGCCATCCAAACAATCTCTTTATTATTTCAGACACACTTCCAGCAGTTCCTGGCAGGGGTCTTGATAAAGTATTTGAGGAGCTCTATGAGGACAAAAACCAAAACTTCATTAGAGGCGTTTTAATGCCATTTATTGGTTGGTCTCCGGCCTTGATGAAAATGACCCTTGAAAACAGAATTGAGGTTTACTCCTATGCTATAGGCACTACATCATACTGGTTTAGAGAAGTTGCAAGCGGAAGACCTGGTCTGTTAACCAAGGTTGGTCTTGGCACTTTCTTAGATCCAAGAATAGATGGCGGTGCATCCAATGAAATAGCAAAAGAGAAAAAAACATGCAAAGTTGAGTTGATGGATATAAACGGCGAAGAGTGGCTAATGTACACAGCTCCAACTCCAGATGTAGCCCTAATCAGAGGCACAACAATCGATACAGATGGCAATCTCACAATGACAGAGGAAGGCTTCTACGGCACAGTTTTAAATATTGCTCAAGCAGCAAAGGCTCAGCCAAATCCAGGAAAGGTTATAGCACAGGTTAAATATGTTGCAAGAAAAGACACAATTCCGACAAGGGATGTTGTTGTTCCAGCGCCTTTAATCGATTATGCTGTTGTATCACCCGATGCAGATAAATATCACAGGGTTAGCGGCAGCTATGTAACAGATCCAAGGCTTTCAGGTCAGGTTAAAGCTCAGAAAACAAAAGAACTTGAATCACTTCTTCCAACACCCGATAAAATCAGAGACAGAATCGCAGCTGGTAGAGTCTTGATTGAAACAATGAGACTCGCAGCTCAGCTTAAAAAACCGCTCTTTGGAAACCTGGGAATTGGAATCCCGGTCTATGTCAGCTGGCTTGCAGGAGAGCTTGGATACAGCGATCTGTTGGCGTTAACTGTTGAGCCTGGTCCTGTCGGTGGTATTGCCTTAGTTGGACAGGACTTCGGTGTTGCAATTTCTCCACAGGCCATCATTCCTATGCCCGATATGTTCTCAAACTATGAGGGTGGAATTATAGATTTTGCATCACTTGGATTTATGCAGATTGACGACAAAGGTAATGTTAACCCATCCTACAGCCCCGTTAGGGTTTCAGGTCCAGGTGGATTCCCCGTAATCAGCGCAGGAAGCCCAAGAACATTCTTTGCAGGTGGATTCACAGCTGGAAAATTCGACATCGAAGCTGACAACGGCAAATTGATCATCAAACAGGATGGAAATATTACAAAATTCAATAAGGAACTTGTTAAGATAGTATTCAGCGGTCCTCAGGCAGTTAAATCTGGAAAACACATTCTATACATAACAGAAAGAGCCGTATTCCAGCTAACTGAGAAAGGATTGAAACTCATCGAAATAGCACCCGGTATTGATGTAGAAAAGGATGTTATAGCAAAGATGGATTTCAAACCAGAAGTGGCAGACGACCTTAAAACAATGCCTGAGTGCTTGTTCTACAAAGACCTTGATCCACTAAAAGATTACATCGACGGCATCTTAAAAGATGCAGGACTTCTTTAACAATAAGGGGGGGGCTTTAAGCCCTCCTTTTTTTAATATCCAGATATTTTTGTATCAAGCCGCGCCTCATAAACTACAGCACCTTTATCGGTTGCATACATTAAAAAGACATCAACCTCAGGTGAGCTTGCCCCAAGCCTTTTAGATTCAGACACCACAAGCACATCATCCTTGGATAATTTTGGCAGAAGCTCCTTACCCAGTTTTCTATTTTTCCAGCTTATGTATGGCTTGACTTCCTCCTCAAGGTATTCTATATCATCAGGCGTTAGATTGAATTTTTCCTTCACAAACTTATCTATTGCAGCCTTTTGGATTATTCTATCACTGTTGGATTCATACTGAATATAGCCATAAATCTTTCCCATCTTTCAACCTCCCTATACCAGTTTAATAATATCGATCTCTTCATTAATTATAACTTCGCTTGCATCAGGTAGCCTTAAATATTTTCGCTCTATCTGTTTTTTTGCATCCTTTTTATCCTTTGCCCTTACAATATTTGTAGTAACCAGTTTTCTCTCATCCCTGTAAATCACAAGCGCCAGCACCTTATATGTGTGCATCTCTGCCATATCACCACCCCTTATTATTTTTTAATTCCAAAACTATGATATAAAAAAACGGTAAAATTTCAACCACATTTAAATATATCCCGTTTTTGCTTGATTTTAAAGGAGTGTTGTAATATCCTTTTCTAACAATTTTGTGGGGGTTTTGGATGGAAACCTTAAAAAACGAAATAATCAGGCTAAAAAAAGAAAAAAATGCCGTAATATTGGCTCACTACTACCAGATGGATGAGATACAGGAGATTGCCGATATTAGAGGCGATTCTTTGGCACTTGCAATAGAGGCAAGCAAACTTGATGCAGAAATAATAGTCTTTTGCGGCGTTAAATTTATGGCAGAGACTGCAAAGGTGGTTTCACCCAACAAAAAGGTGCTTATACCCGTTATTGATGCAACCTGTCCTTTAGCAGATACAGCTGATAAAGAATCCGTTTTAAACAAGAAAAAAGAACTTGGGGATGTGGCCGTTGTTTCTTATGTAAATACCAATGTGGATGTTAAAACCGTTTCAGATATATGCTGCACCTCAGCAAACGCCGTTAATGTTGTAAAAAGCTTGAAAGAGAAAAGAATACTTTTTGTGCCGGATAGAAACCTTGGTGATTATGTTGCAGGTGAGGTTAAAGATAAAGAGATTATTTTATGGAATGGTGCATGCCCTGTCCATGAAGCCTACGATATAGAGCAGCTTTATGATCTAAAAAATAAGTATCCTGATGCCGCAGTTGCCGTGCATCCAGAATCACCCAGGGCTATAAGGGAGGCTGCCGATTTTATCGGCTCAACCTCTGGCATTATAAACTTTGTTGGAAATTCATCCTCAAAGCGCTTTATTATAGGCACAGAGGAAGGCATACTGTTTGAACTTAAAAGAAACAATCCAGACAAAGAATTCTACATCATTGGCAGTAGATCTGTTTGCACAAATATGAAAAAGATCACACTCAACGATCTATATCTATCGCTTAAAGAGGAGCGTTTTGAAATTAAACTTGACAAAAAAACCATCGAAGAGGCAAAAAAACCGATTGAAAGAATGATATCAATCAAAAGAAACCAATGAACCCCGTATATTTAAAAAAGGTTTTTGAATATCTTTTACTGGAAGATGCATTTTACAGCGATATAACCACAGATTCTATAGCAACAGACAAAACAGCCAGAGCTATAGTCAAAGCCAAAGAGGATTTTGTAGTGGCTGGCTTGATATTTATAAAACCCCTATTTGAAACGGTTTGTGATAATTTTGAGATTGAGTTATTAAAAAAAGACGGCGATATAGTCAAAAAATCACATCAGCTTGCTATTATAAAGGCAAGCGATCGATGCCTGCTATATGTTGAGCGAGCACTTCTAAACCTGCTTCAGCGATTAAGCGGCATAGCAACAAAAACAAAAAAAATAGCCACGCTTATTGAGCCCTACAAGACAAAAATAACAGACACAAGAAAAACAACGCCGGGTTTGAGGTTCTTTGAGAAATACGCAGTTAAAGTAGGCTGCGGCACAAACCACAGGATGGGTCTATTTGATGCAGTATTAATAAAAGACAATCACATAAAAGCAGCTGGCAGCATAAGAAAGGCTGTTGAGCTTGTGAGAAAAAACATATCGTTTACCACAAAAATAGAGGTGGAATGCGCAAATATAGATATGGTTAAAGAGGCTCTGGATTCAAAAGTTGACATAGTTATGCTTGACAACATGAAACCAGAAGAGATCAAAACAGTCATAGAAACATTCAAAAATCAAGCACTTTTTGAGGCAAGTGGTAATATTGATGAAAACAACATCACAGATTATGCTCAAACGGGTGTAGATTTTATCTCACTTGGCGCAATAACACACCACGCCTGCTGGGTTGATATAAATATGAAATTTGTGGAGTAGATTATGATTAAAATAGCTATAGCTCAAATCGATACGATTTTAGGAGATGTTAAAAGAAACATAAAAAAGATCGAACATTACACCGATAGAGCCATAGAAAAGAACTGCAATATGGTTATCTTTCCAGAGCTTGCAACAAGTGGGTACAGCTTACGCGACCTTGTATCTGATGCAGCTGTTGATTTTGACAGCCCCTATTTTGATTATCTAAAGGCAAAATCATCTCAAATTGAGATTCTATTTGGTTTTGCCGAAAAATACAAAAGCCATTTCTTTAACAGCGCCTGTTTTATCAAGGATTCCAATATTGAGGTTTACAGAAAGATATTTTTACCCGATTACGGGATGTTTGAGGAGGGTAGATACTTTACAAGCGGCAGCCAGCTATCATCAACCTCCATTTACGATACTTCTTTTGGTAAAGCTCGTATCATGATCTGTGAGGATGCATTCCACATAAACAGCCATTGCGAGGCATTTAACGAACAGGTCGATTTGATTGTTATCCATTCGGCAAGCCCGTTCTGGTGCAATCACAACATGGTAAAGCCCGATCTATGGAAGCATATCTGCACAACATCAGCCATTATGAACAGCTGCTATGTTGCCTTTGCAAACCGCGTTGGCTTCGAAGATGGCATAGGATTTTTTGGCAATTCATTTGTTGTCAATCCAGCTGGAGAAATAATAGCCGAGGCTGAGCTGTTTAAAGAGGAGATGATTATTGCAGAAATAGATAAAAAAGAGGTTCAAAGAATCAGGATGATTACACCCATTTCAAAAAACGAGGAAGGCGTATGGATAGATTGATAGAAAAATTAAAGATAGATTGCTCGCTAATATCAAACTATCTTGTTGAGTTTGTCAGACAGGAGATTACAAAAACAGGTCTTACAAAGGCTGTGATAGGCTTATCAGGCGGTATAGACTCAAGCCTTGTTGCATATATTGCAAAAGAGGCACTGGGCAAAAACAATGTTTATGGAATCCTGATGCCGTATAAACTCTCAAGCAAAGAAAGTATAGATGATGCCCTAAAGGTGGTTGAGGATACCGGTATAAACCACAAAATAGTAGAGATCACAAAAGCAGCCGATGCATATTTAGAAAACTTTGAAGAAATAAACAATGTAAGAAGGGGCAATGTGCTTGCCAGGATGCGTATGATAGTGCTGTTTGACCACTCATCAGCCTATGGTGGACTTGTTGTTGGCACAAGCAATAAAACAGAGCTACTGCTTGGCTACGGCACATGGTATGGCGATATGGCATCAAGCCTAAACCCCATAGGAGACCTGTATAAAAATCAAATCTACCAGCTTGCACGATACTTCAATCTTCCAGAAAACATCATTAAAAAGAAGCCATCTGCCGATTTATGGGTGGGTCAAAGCGATGAGGATGAACTGGGATTTTCATACGATGAGGCAGATATTATTCTTTATCATCTGTTTGATTTAAGATGGAGTATTGATGAGGTGGTTAAGTTAGGATTTTCAAAAGACTTGGTTGAAGGTATAGCTCAAAGGGTTAGGAAAAATCAGTTCAAGCGTCTCCCGCCGATTATTGCAAAAATCAGCACAAGAACCATCAATATAGACTTCAGGTATTTAAGGGATTGGGGCATGTAGTCCCATATTGGAAAATATTTCTTAAGTAATAAAATTAAAATTTCTTCTTGACAAGCAGAAGGATAATATTAAAATTTAAAAAAGAATTAAATTGGTGGAGGTGAGTATGGATGCAGTAGCATTGGCGAGGTTGCAGTTTGCTCTAACAGCATTGTTTCACTTCATTTTTGTGCCTCTGACACTTGGCCTGTCGTTTTTAGTTGCCATTATGGAAACGGCTTATGTTAAAACGGGCAATGAAGATTATTTAAGGATGACAAAATTCTTTGGAAAACTCTTCCTGATCAACTTTGCACTTGGTCTTGTCACAGGTATCACGCTTGAATTCGAATTTGGTATGAACTGGGCAAGGTATTCAAAATTCGTTGGTGATATCTTTGGTGCACCACTGGCAATTGAGGCAACATTGGCATTCTTTCTTGAGTCAACATTCCTTGGCGTCTGGATCTTTGGATGGAAAAAGGTTTCAAAAAAGATGCATGCCATCTCGATGTGGCTTGTTGCATTCGGCACAAACATATCGGCTCTGTGGATATTAATAGCAAATGCATGGATGCAGCATCCGGTGGGATATGTTTTAAGAAACGGTAGAGCTGAGTTTGTAAATTTCTGGGCAGCAGCACTTCAACCCTATGCAATACTCAAATTTCTACACACCATTACAGCAGGCTATGTTGTGGGATCCTTCTTTGTAATGGGCATATCAGCTTACCATCTATTGAAAAATCAAGAGGTTGAGCTGTTTAAAAAATCCTTCAAAATCGGTGCTTATTTTGGATTGTTTGCCGCATTAGCAGTATTTTTTATAGGCGATATGCATGCAGCAGAGGTTGCAAAAACCCAGCCAACAAAGCTTGCAGCGATGGAATCTATCTGGGAAACCAAAAAAGGTGCACCGATGTATCTGTTTTTAATCCCCGATGAAAAGCATGAAAAGAATATTGTAGAGCTATTCGGTATTCCAAAGATGCTAAGCGTTCTTGCCTATCACGATCCAAACGCTACAGTAAAAGGTCTAAAAGCATTCCCCAAAGATGACAGACCACCTGTAACAATCACATTTGTTTCATTCAGAACAATGGTTGGTCTGGGCACTCTGTTTGTTTTACTAACACTGTTTGCGTTTTATCTCATCAAAAAAGATAAACTGATCGATAAAAAGTGGTTCTTGAGATTAATGGTGCTTGCCATACCCCTACCTTACTTAGCAAATGAGTTTGGATGGATCGTTGCAGAGGTCGGACGTCAACCCTGGATTGTTTATGGATTAATGAAAACGGCAGATGCAACCTCAACGGCAGTATCACCTGCCCAGATTATCATGACCATAGGCGGTTTTGTTTTACTTTATTCGGTTCTTGGTTTTATAGATATCTATCTGCTCATAAAATATGCCAGACAACTACCGGAAAAAATTGGCAAATAAGGAGGTATGGCGATGTTGAATACAATATGGTTCGCCCTGTGGGGACTTTTGTGGGCAGTGTATTTTGCCCTTGATGGATTTGACTTTGGAGCTGGAATCCTACATCCGTTTGTAGCAAAAGATGATCTACAAAGAAGGATGGTTATAAACACGATTGGTCCAGTATGGGATGGCAACGAGGTATGGCTTATTACAGCAGGCGGTGCAACATTTGCCGCATTTCCAACAACCTATGCCTATATGTTCAGCTACCTTTACACGCCTCTATTTCTCATTCTGGCATCATTGATATTAAGAGGTGTTTCATTTGAATTCAGAGGCAAAATTGAATCGGAAGGCTGGAAGAAGTTCTGGGATGCTGTAATATTCCTTTTCTCATTCTTACCAGCTCTACTGTTTGGTGTGGCATTTGGCAATATTTTTGAAGGCTTGCCGATGGATGCAAACGGTTATCATGGAACCCTATTTAGCCTTCTAAACCCATACGGACTTTTAACGGGCATATTCTTTGTATTGATGTTCCTTGAGCATGGTGCATTGTGGCTTTCTTTTAAGGCAAGCAATTCTGTTGCTGAAAATTCACGCTCTGTTGCAAAAAAAATCTGGCCTTTACTTTTAATTGTTGCTGTTTTGTTTTTAATCTATACAAAATTTGCAACACATCTATACGACAACTATTTTGCACATCCTGTATGGTTTATTGTTCCTGCAATAGCTGTTTTGAGTCTGCTTTTAATTAGAGTTTTTATCTCAAAAGAAAGCTATGCCAAAGCGTTCTTTGCAAGCCTGGTTGAGATTATAACGGTTGTTTTTACTGGCATTGTTGGACTATACCCCAACCTTATACCATCAAGCATAGATCCACAATATAATCTTACAATTTTCAACTCATCATCCAGCCAGTATACGCTGAAGGTTATGCTGATTGTGGCCGTAATCTTTGTGCCGATTGTTATAGCATATCAGATCTGGGCTCATTTGCTATTTAAAAACGCTATCACAAAAGAAGACCTAACAGACGAAGAGGTTGAAACATATTGATTATTGCCCCCTTCTTTGGGGGCTTTTGCTTTTAAAAGGGGCGGGTATATGCTTAGCAGTCGCTACCTACACAGAGGTTGTCTTTGTTCTTTTCTAAAATCTTTGGGCCAATGCCTTTGACATTGAGAAGGTCTTCAACCTTTTTAAAGGGATGGTCTTTTCTATAATCAACAATCGCTTGAGCTTTTGTTTTGCCAATGCCATTTAGCTTTACAAGTTCGTTAACATTAGCGGTATTTAAGTTAACTTTTGCAAATGCTAAGGCAGTCATAAATATCACAGCCAAAAACGAAAGCAAGAGCTTTTTCATTTCATCTCCACCTCAAAAAATAGATTTTGCACACCCGCCCCTTCCAAAAGCAAAAGCCTTACTTCGCTAAATATCAACTATTACAAACAACTCTATATTTTTAAATAACTTAGTTATCAAATATACAAACACACAGGATATATGTCAATCAAAATCTTAAAAAAAGCAGATAAACAGGTAATTACTGTCCTTTTAAAAATCGCAAAAACCTGCCCGTCTTAAATGTGGCAATCGAAAAGTAAAGATATAGGTAAATAGCAATAAAAATCAAACAAAACAGAAAAAGCATATTTGTATTGTTCCAGAACAAAATAGCAGGAATCACACTAAGACCTGTCAAAAACCACAAAAAAGGTGAGGTAGATGAATTTCTAAAAACCTTGTACTGCTGCGAGCTTTCATTAAAAAGAAACTTAACAACCCTTTTATATATCAACATATGTAGATGCAATCCATCTGGCTGATCTGGAGATATTCCCCTTAAAAATTTCTTCCTATAAATAGAAAACAGTGTCTCAAAAACAGGATAAATCACAAGCAAAAAAGGAAACCACACAGACACTGATCTGTGCCTATCCACCAACAACACAGATATTGTTGCAATCGAAAACCCCACAAAATAGGCTCCGCCATCGCCCATAAAAATACTGCCAAAAGGAAAATTCCATATAAAAAATCCAGCAATTGAAAAAATCAAAATAAGGCTTAGCTGCATAAGCAGTTTATCATTTAATTTATAAGACACATAAAACAGGCCAAGCAAGATCATTATAGAAACCATTGAGGCAAGGCCGTTATAACCATCAATAATATTGATGGAGTTTGTAACGCCTGCAATGGCAAAGATCGTAAAAATCCAGCTAAACCACAGCGGGAAATCCAATCTGCCCAATACTGGAAAAGCGATATAGCCAACAGAGGCTTTCAAAAGCCACACAACAAAAAAACCCGCAAACAAAGCCAAAAAGAGCCTTACCTTTGGAGAAACCTTATGTGTTAAATCCTCAACCAATCCACCCAAAAAAGTCGGTACTCCGGCCAAAAGAAACAAAAGCAGTTCTTTGTTATTAGCTACCCAATAAAGCTCCACAACAGCCACAGCAAAACCCATAAAAATACCAACCCCGCCTACTCTTGGTGTGGGTTTATCGTGAAACTTCTGCGGACCACTCTTTATCTCATCAACACCAAAACCACCCCACTTGCTAAATTTTATCAATAATAAGCATATTACAAGTGATATAACAAAACCAAAAATCGCTGATTTAACCATTTGATAAAGTTTATCCTTTTTTAGTTGGGCAGGCAAGGAAATTATAAAACAAGCTTCTTAAATTCTATTGTTTTAGACCGAGTTTTTTGAAAGTTGACTTTAAAAATAATCGGAGTAAAATAAAAATATGAACAATAAACATGACAACATAATAAAAAGAAAACTCATAAGGGAGATAAGGGATCACTTAAACAAAAAAGAGATTACATTGATCGTTGGTGCAAGACAGGTAGGAAAAACCACACTCATGCTTTTTTTAGAAAAAGAGCTAAAACAAAGGGGCAAAAAAACACTATATCTTAATTTAGACAGAGAGGTTGACAAAAAATACTTTACATCACAGGAAAACCTAATAAATAAAATTCGTTTGGAGATCGGCAACCAGAAAGGATTTGTTTTCATAGATGAAATTCAAAGAAAAGAAAATGCCGGTTTATTCTTAAAAGGTGTTTTTGACTACAATTTACCCTACAAATTTATTATATCTGGTTCAGGAAGCCTCGAGCTAAAGGAAAAGATTCACGAATCTCTAATTGGAAGAAAAAGAACTTTTGAATTAAATCCAGTATCTTTTGAAGAGTTTATAAATTTTAAAACGCATTATCGCTATGAAAATAACCTAAAAGATTTTTTTAGCATAGAAACCTAAAAAAGAGAAATCCTACTAAAGGAATATCTAAATTATGGTGGTTACCCAAGAGTTATAACGGCAGAATCAGAAAAAGAAAAGAGAGCTATTATTGATGAAATTTTTCACAGCTATCTGGAAAAAGATATCTCTTATCTATTAAATATTAAGAAAATCGAAGCATTCTCAGATATAGTAAGAATCATTGCGAGTCAGCTTGGCAGATTGGTAAACTATTCAAAAATATCATCTGAAGTAAATATCTCTGTTGTATCTCTAAAAAATTACCTGTGGTATGCCGAAAAAACATTTGTGCTCCAGAAATTGACACCCTATTTCGCTAATCCAAGAAAAGAAATAGTAAAAACACCAATTTATTACTTTAACGATATTGGTTTAAGAAACTATAGCATAGGCATGTTTGGAAACCTAATTGATTATGGTGCAATCTTTGAAAACCTTGTTCTGAATACAATAAAAGAAAAAATAAAATTAAGTGGTATCTCTATCCACTTTTACAGAACAAAGGATAAAGCTGAGGTTGACTTTATACTAAACGCCGGGGAAAAAATTATACCAATAGAGGTTAAATATAGAATAAAGAAACCGGTTCTCGAAAGATCTATGAAAAGTTTCATAGAAAAATATTCTCCCCTTAGAGCTATAATAATTAATCTTTCATTTAAAGAAAAAATAAAAGTGGGCAACACTGAAGTATTATTTATACCTTTTTGGGATATTGTTGATAGCGATAATATAGATTTTATATACTAAAATACTCACTTGAATATTTAAATTACTTTATACCTAAAATTCATCTTTTTAAAATTATTATTAATTATATATCTATCTTTTATATTTATCTTCAAATCTTACTATATCATCCTCCCCCACATATTCACCTACCTGCACTTCTATTATTTCTAACGGCACTTTTCCGGGGTTAATAAGCCTATGTTTTTTTGTTTTTGGCACATAAATACTTTCGTTTTCATGAATAAAAAACTCTTTAAGCTCGCGACCCTCATCTTCCAATATAACCTTGGCAGTGCCCTTGACAACAACCCAGTGCTCACTCCTGTGATAATGAAGCTGCAAACTCAAAGCCTCCCCCGGTTTTACAGTAATCCTTTTTATTCTATATCTTTCATCCTTTTCAAACTCAGTATAGCTACCCCATGGCCTATAAACCGTTGTATGGAATTCTGTCAAATAAACAAATTTACTATCCTTTTTCAATAAGTTAACAATTTCTTTGACCTTTTGACTATCCCCTCTTTTTGCGACCAGCAAAGCATCATCTGTTTCAATAATTATTAGATTCTCCAAGCCAATAGTCGACACAACCCTCTTATCGCTTAAAATTAAAGAATCTTTTGTACCAATACCGATAACGCTACCGGCCTTCACATTTCCATTTTCATCTTTATCCATTACTTCATAAAAAGCATCCCATGAACCTACATCCGACCAAGTTATGTCAAGGGGTAAAACAACAGCTTTATTTGTTTTTTCCATTACAGCGTAATCTATGGAAATATCTGGCATTATCTCAAAGTTCTCCAAAACCTCATCAAATGTCCTATTTTCTACTTTTTTGTAAATTTCAGGTGCATGTTTTTTTAATTCTTCAAAAATTGTCTTTATACTAAAGGCAAACATTCCACTGTTCCAGTAGTAATTTCCTTTTTCTAAGTACCTTTTAGCCGTTTCTGAATCAGGTTTTTCGTGGAATTTTCTCACCTTGTAAATGGTGTGGTTAGTTTTATTTAGTGATAAAGCACCATCATCCTCAATATATCCATACCCTGTTTCTGGTTTTGTAGGTTTAATACCAAAAGTTACAATATATCCTTCTTTTGCTATTTTTTCTGCTTCTTTTATATATTCAGCAAACTTTTCCATAGGCGAAATAATATGGTCAGAGGGAGATACAAATAAAACCTCATCTTTATGGACTTTTAGTTTTTCAAGTGCAAACTTTGCAGCCAGAGCTATTGCTGGAGCAGTGTTTCTTCCTATGGGTTCGAGTATTAGGTTAAATAGTGAATGGTCAATGGTGAATTGTGAATTGTAAGCAGGAAAGAGCGAAGGGAAAAGTTCTGAGAATTGGTTTTTGATATGGAATTGGTAGTCTTTATTGGTTATTATGATTAAATCTTTTAGGTTAACGGCAAGCAAACTTCTTTCGATGGTTTTTTGAAATAAAGATTTATCATTGTTGATTTTTAAAAACTGCTTTGGATAATTCTTCCTTGACATAGGAAAAAGCCTTGTACCACTCCCGCCAGCTAAAATAACTGCTTTCATGCTATTAACTCCTTAACCCTTTTTTATCATCTATCACCCCTGCCCAACATACCATTCATAAAGTTTTTTTATTCCATCCTCAAGAGATACCTTATGCCTCCATCCCAAAGAATGAATCCGGGATACATCTGTAACCTTTCTTGGTGTTCCATCTGGCTTCGATGTATTAAAATAAATCTCACCTTTAAAACCTACTATATCCTTAATCAAATAAGTAAGTTCTTTAATTGTCAAATCTTCACCTGTACCTATATTCAAATGCGTATTTTTTATTTCAAAACCCCTTTTAACAAAAGTAATTGGATCAACAGAGTTATTATCCATATCTGGCAAATTAGGGTTAATCAGTTTTGCTATATCCCAAAAATTTATATTATCCATTAAAAACACACACGCATCAGCCATATCATCCGACCAGAGAAATTCCCGCATCGGATTGCCAGAACCCCAAATCTCTATTGATACAGCGGATGGTGAATAGTGTGTGGTGTATAGTAATTTTATTCCATATTTTTCTAAAATTTTTAAAATCTCTTCTTTGCTTGCTTGCCCATCTATTCCTTCAATCGGATTTTTATTCAAATCCCTCCTTATTTCATCAAAATCTCCATTCTCCAAGCACCTGCCAAGATGCATTTTCCTTAATAAAGCCGGCAAGACATGGGATTGTTCTAAATCAAAGTTATCATTATAACCATACAAATTTGTAGGCATAACAGATATAAAATTTGTCCCATATTGTAAATTAAAACTCTCACACATCTTCATTCCTGCTATTTTAGCAATTGCATAAGGCTCGTTGGTGTATTCTAACTCCCCTGTAAGCAAATATTCCTCTTTCATTGGTTGCAGGCAATCTCTTGGATAAATGCATGTGCTACCTAAAAACAGAAGTTTTTTAACCCCGCTTAGATAACTTTGATGAATCACATTACTTTGAATTTGAATATTTTGATAAATAAATTCTGCCCTGTAAACATTATTTGCCCATATCCCGCCAGCTTTAGCTGCTGCCAAAAAAACATAGTCTGGACGATGTTCTTTGAAAAAATTAGTTACTGCTTGTTGATTTGTAAGATCGATAGGTATAAGGGTTAGGGGATATGGGTTAAGGTTAGAAGATATATAGGAAGAAAAGTCAGGTTTTTTAGTGTTATATGTAGCAATTATATTTGAATAACCTTTTTCAATAAGCTTTCTAACAATAGCACTACCAACGAGCCCAGAAGCCCCAAATACCACTATTTTGGAGTTATGGTTGATGGTTAATAGTTTATGGCTATCGGCTAATGATTCATGATTCATGTTTTTACTCCTTTAAAGATTTAATTAAAGCATTTATCATTTTTCTTATTTTTGAAATTGTTTTTAATTCTATATCAATATCTGATACATAACCCAACCTTTTAGTTATTAAAAGTTGAGTCTCCAATTCTGCAGAAGAGCCTAAAGCGATATACAAAAATTGTACAAATTCCTTTTTTGTGTTTCTATTGGTCCCTTCTGCAATATTCGATGGGATAGATATAACCGATCTTCTTATTTGATCTGACAAAACATAATTTTCTTCTTTTGGAAAGTTTTTTTATTATTTTATAAATCTCCACAACCAAATCCATAGATTCATTCCATACCCTCAATTCCTTGTAATCCTTCACCCCTCCTCCTACTATCAACCTACTATCAACAATTCACTATACACTATCCACATACTATTTGCTCATCGCTTCACAACTCGCAACTTTTAGGCACCTCAAATCCAAACTCCTTAAGCACAAGCTCCTTATAATTTTCCTTCAAATCACC
Organism: Hippea jasoniae; assembly: GCF_000744435.1. NCBI lineage: Bacteria > Pseudomonadati > Campylobacterota > Desulfurellia > Desulfurellales > Hippeaceae > Hippea > Hippea jasoniae. The sequence continues at coordinate 17,657 of NZ_JQLX01000015.1, read as the reverse complement.
CAAAACCATATCCTTTACCAAATCTTCAAGAGTGTGCCTGGGCTTCCAACCAAGCTTTTCTCTTGCTTTTGAAGCATCTCCAATCAGTATATCAACTTCTGATGGCCTAAAATATCTTGGATCAATCTCTACTACAATTTTACCAGCTAAACTTCGGATTCTGGATTTTAAGTTTTGAATTATATTTTTATCAGCACTAATTTCTTTTAACCTGGCATCCAAAATCTCTAAGTCAATATCAGTAATTATTCCTTTCTCATTGATACCTTTACCCTCGAACTCCACATTTAAACCCAGTTCACCAAAAGCCATTCTAACAAATTCTCTAACCTCTGTCGTTCTTCCTGTTGCCAAAACATAATCATCAGGCTTATCCTGTTGCAAAATAAGCCACATGCCCTCAACATAATCTTTTGCATGCCCCCAATCCCTTTTGGCGTTGAGATTTCCAAGGTAAAGTTTTTTATCCAATCCTAATAAAATCCTTGTAGCTCCTCTTGTTATCTTCCTTGTAACAAAAGTTTCACCACGAATAGGGGATTCATGGTTAAACAGAATCCCATTACACGCAAAAAGTCCGTAAGCCTCTCTATAGTTTGCAGTAATCCAATATGCATAAAGCTTTGCTACAGCATATGGACTTCTTGGGTAAAAAGGTGTTTTTTCATTTTGAGGAATTTCCTGAACCTTACCATAAAGCTCAGATGTTGAAGCCTGATAAATCTTTGTTTTATCCACTAACCCCAATAACCTAACAGCTTCCAATATCCTCAATGTTCCAATACCATCGCAATTGGCTGTATACTCAGGTTGTTCAAAAGACACCGCCACATGCGATTGAGCCCCAAGATTGTATATTTCATCTGGCTGAATTTTCTGTATAAGTCTTGTTAAATTAAGACTATCTGTCAAATCTCCGTAATGAAGAAAAAAATTAACATCTTCCTCGTGAGGATCTTTATAAAGGTGATCTATCCTTTCGGTATTAAAAAGAGAGCTTCTCCTTTTTATTCCGTGAACTTCATATCCTTTTTTAAGTAAAAATTCTGCCAGATAAGCTCCATCCTGACCTGTTATTCCTGTAATAAGGGCTATTTTTTTAGGCATGTTTCCTCCTTTTACTTTCATCACCGATAAAAAACTGACTTAACTTTCTTGTAATCTTAAAAACAGGTAGAAAAAAGGGTGGTGACAAACCATTGATGCACCAAGCTTTATAACACTCAATATTTGCTTTTATTATATTTTTGATACTAATATTACTTTTTCCTCCAATTCTCATTTTTACTAAAACTTCAGGCAAATAAGATGTTGTGATTTTATATTTTTCTAAAAATCTAAGCATTAGTTCATAATCAGCCGCTATCTTAAAATCCAAATTAAACACTCCATATTTATTGTAAATCTCTTTTTTTACAAAGAAAGTTGGATGAGCAGGGTGCCATCCTTTTTTAAAAAGTCCTTCTTTATATTCTTTTGATTTCCAATATCTTATAATCTTATCAGTATCATCTTTATCTACATAAACTAAATCTCCATATACACTATCAACATTTTTATCTTTAAAAACCTCAACAACTTTTTCAATAACTTTACTATCCACATAAAAATCATCACTATTTAAAATTCCTATAATATCACCACTTGCTAAATTTATGCCTTTATTCATAGCATCATAAATACCATTATCTTTTTTAGATATAAATTTATCTATTCTATTTCCATAGCTTTTAACAATATCAACTGTCCCATCTGTAGAAGCGCCATCAATTACAATATACTCTATATTTTCATATGTTTGGTTTAAAACTGACTCAATTGCATCTTTAATTGTATCTTTATTGTTATAAACAACAGTAATTATTGAAACTAACAATTGAATTTCTCCTTATAAATCTCTTTATAAAAATCATATGTTTCTTCAAAACATTTATCCCAACTAAATTTCTGTGATTGATTTAAGCCATACTGAATTAATTTATTTCTAAACTCTTTCTTTTTTAATTTTTCAATTTCTGTAAGAAAGTTCTCTACTTTTATCTTATTTACTAAAAGTCCGGCATCTCCCGCAACCTCTGGAATTGATGATAAATTAGTACTAATTACAGGACAACCTGCTTTCATAGCTTCTACTACTGGTATACCAAACCCCTCATAACTTGATGGATACAATAGACAATATGCATTGTTATATAAAATATTTAATCCATCTCCGCTAATTCCTCTTAAATGAAAGTATTTATTCTTAATCATCTCAATTTCAAATTGTTGAAGCTCTTTACCTCCAACTATAACTAAATAAAAATCTTCTAATTTTTTAACTACTTCCACTACTATATGAAAGTTTTTATATTCACTTCTGTCTCCAATATATAAAATATATTTTTTATTTTGTAAATAAGGAAAATGTTTTTGTAAGTATTCTCTTTTACTTTCTAAAACTTTAAATTCATCTCCTACTCCATTATAAATAACTTTAATTTTTGATTCATCTATTTCTGGATAAAATTTTAATAAGTCTTTTTTAGTATTCTTTGAAACACAAATAATTCCATCTGCTTTTTTTATTGTAAAGCCTTTTTGTAAGGAGTGAACAGTTTTTGCTATTCCCTTTCTAAAAAACTCGTATGTAAAATCATGAACTGTAACTATATTTAAAACATCTTTTTGTAAAGAAACTCGATAATAGCTACTATGAAAGATTGATTTTTCTGGCAATTTTTTCAAAAAAGGTAAATATCTCAATATCTTAACAGGCAATTTAATTTCATTTTGAGTTTTTATATTTAACTTTTTTCTAAAAATATTTTCATTATCTTTTTCAAAAAAAATAATATTATCTTTTCTTTGTAATCTTTTAATTAATTCATACCAATAAATAGAAATTCCACCTGCTTTTTGAAGAGAAAAAATTATATTATCGTAGATTATTTGCATAAATATTTAGTTCTAATATATTTAGATCTTTTTAAAACATTTATTATATAAATAACAATCAATACAAAGAAGAAGTTATAAAATAATGCTTTTAAAGTCCATATCTGCATTCTTGGTAAAATTAGTAAAAAGACTGGAAATATAACAGCAAGATATAAATTTCTTTTTTTTCTTAAAACTGTATCCATTAAACTAAAAAATTTAGATATTAATAATAATGGTATAAAAAATAAGTATCCAAAATAAAAGTACAATTGCCCTATAATAAAATATCCTCCATATCCTGCAACTTGACCTTTTGATAGCAAAAATGATACATATTTTTCCAATACAGGTTTAAATTCATTATTTAATTTAAATGGTAGTATTTGAAAAAATAAATCTTGTAAACTATATGGCCAAAAACTATATGAATATGGATTTATAATAATATAAAAAGAAGAAGAATGCGGAAACACAAACTCACCCGCAATTGTTTCAATAATTTTCAGAGTATTTGTAAAATCAAATGTTTGAAACCTAAAAATAGCAAAACTTAAAATCCCTAATCCAAACACAACATAATACAAATACAATGCAACACCCTGATACCTAAATCCTCGAAGTTGAGCATTAAACAACATAGCAAAAATTAATAAAGCAGCGTACATTCTTATTCCTAATAATAGTAAAATGAAAACTAATACCAAAATAAACAAATAAATAAATCTGCTTTTACTATAATGATCATTTATTCTATATAATGGAAATAAAGCAGACAGATATAATCCTCCACTAGATATTAATCTCCAAATTAAATTTAACTCAAAAGAACCTTTATTTTCCTGAATAAACCATATATATCTTCCGTCCAAATATTTGTAAGAGAAAATTAAAGCAAACAAATATATTACAATATAAAAACTCACAAATTTGCTGTATAAAATATGTGTTTTTTCAAAGTAAGTTTTACTAATTAAAATATCAAATGAAAGTTTTGTGGGTCTAAAAAACCAATTTAATAACAATAAAGATATAAGATAAATATAGTTTACTTTAGATAAATTACTAAATGTAAACAACGACTCATCAATATTATGTAAAAAAAACACTCTATAATAGTAAATATTAAATACCAATAAACCAAGAATAAAGTATATACTTATAAACACATGTGCCAGATAAACAATATTAAAACTCTTAAATCTAATAAATTCTACAATATAATATACAAAATAAACAATTGATAAATAAAACAACAACTTTGCTTCATTAAATAAAAACAAAATCGTAGCAAAAACTCCAAATAATAAAATGATAATTTGCTTTTTAGTTATCATCTGAATAATCTCCTTAAATATTTTAATAATGGATGTATTCCATATTTAATATTTTTTTTATAAAATATCCTGTAACCGATCTTCGCCTTTTTAGACAAACCTATACTCTCTCTTCCATGCTTATGGTAAATCGTAACAATATCTTTTACAACTTTTATACTATAATCTTTCATAATAATTCTTGTCCACATATCCCAATCTTGACAACTTGGCATTCTTTCATCAAATAAACCTGCTTCTATTATGGCTTTTTTCCTTACCATTACCGATGGAGAAGGAATAAAACATTCTTTTAATATTTCTTTTCTTGGATTTCCTTCTATTTCACTCCTATATTTGTAAACTATTCTCCCTTTTTCATCAATAGCATCTGCCCAAGTATATACTAATCCCAAATTTTCATTACTATTTTTAAATACTTCAAATTGCATCTCTAACTTTTTAGGCAACCATTCATCATCATCATCAACAAGAGCTATTAAATCATATTTTGCTTCTTTTATACCTCTATTTCTACTATAAGGTGCTCCTTTATTTTCAGTGTTTCTTAAAAACTTAAATTCTTTAAAAATTTTTTTATATTTTTTTATTACTGGCAAGTATTCTTCATAATTTGGTGAATTATCATCAACGACTATTACTTCAAAGTTTTTAAATGTCTGTTTTTCTATACTTTTTAACAATCTATCTAAAAAATCTGGTCTTTTGTAAGTAGGTATTACAATACTAATCATTACTTACCCTTATAACAATTTTATCTCGCTTATTAAAATTTATATATTTTTTTAACCTACCACTTGCAGAATATTCATATCCTTCAAATTTTAAATCACCATTTAATACTTCTTTATTTTCTAGTTCCAAATAAATATTTTTAAATTTAAAAGGTGAATATATATAAGTATATATTTCTATTCTATCATCTAAAAACTTATACTCTCTTATAATTATACCAAAAAGAGAAATTATCCATAAATGATTTTTTATAAAAAATAAAATAGCCTTCCATCTTATAGATTTTTTAAATGTTTCACAAAAGGGCAATGCTATACCTTGTAAACTATACAAACTTGACTGAAATTGTTCACCACCATAACATGGTGTTAAATTTTTACTTTTACTTACAACATAAGGAATAGGTAAATCATTTGTCCAATATCCCCCTGGTCTACTTAATACTGCTTCATAATTAGGTTTAACTATTTTTATAAAATCATTATCCCTATACTCTTTTTGTTGTTTATATTGGATATTCCTACAGTATAAATTTTTTAAAATATAATATGCTCTTGCTAAAAAGAATCCCATGAATGGCAAATAATCAAAATAATTATTATATGGATACCACCCTGCAAATTCTGGATTTTGCATATCTATTACTTTTGGAATGTTTTTTTCTATCCCATTCATCACTAAAGGAAAACTTCCATCTTCTCTTTGAAATTTTAACAAAAAGTTTAATACTAAATCTATATCTCCAAGTAAAGTCTTATCATTTGTATACTTGTATGCTACAGCTAATATATATATCAAAGTACCATAACCAAATGATTGATTTTGACCTCTTCCTATATAAAGAGTTTCTCCATTTGATAATATAAAATGTCTTATAAATTCTACCCCTTTTAAAAAGGAAGTTTTAAAAAATTCATCTTTTATTTGCTCATATATTTCTATTATCATAGCCATAGAAAAGCAATGATACTGAAAAGATTTAACTCCTGGATCATCTAATATTAAACCTGATTTTAGCTGATATTTTTTTATTTTTTCTTTTGCTTCTTTTATGGCTAAATCTTCATCTTTTTTTGCCATTAACCTTGCATTACTTCTTAAAAGAGTCCAATTAGTGCAAGGAGTATTTTTAAAAATTAAAGGTTCTATAAACTTATCTATACTATTATCACCAGAAACGGTTTTATAATAAAGTAATGCATAATTATTAAATTCCCAGTGAAACTCGGGATGACTTTTATCTAATTTTTCATAATTACTTATTAATATTTTTTTGCTCTTTTCATCTAAATTATTCGTCAAATATAAAAGATTTAAAGCAAATGTTTCTCCATAAAATGATCGAACATTGAATCCATTAAATTTATGGATATGATTTTTTATAAAATTAGAAATATCAACAGATAATTTTTGAATAGATTCATATAATACCATTCTTAACCTTTTTTCATCCTTCTAATATTTAAATTTATTTTCAATCTTCCTGACTAAATTCATAGCACTTTCCATACACACATCCATATTATAATATTCCCACTCTCCAAATCTACCAATCGAATATAACCCTATCTCAATTAAATAATCTTTTATAATTTTAGTAGCATTTTTATAGTTTTGATCATATACAACATAGGCATGATCTGAAACATGATAATCAATAGGTTCTAATAAACAATTAAATCTTTTACCATGTTCAATCATTTCCTCAAAAGAATGTTCCCCCATACTCTCAGTAATCGTATAATTTTGTTTTGGTTTAAAAAAATTACCAATGTGAATATGTCTATGAAAAATAGTATTAGGTGAAGGATAATAACTCCAAGTATATTTAACAGGTTTAGTTTTCCATAAAACATTTGTCACTTTATTGTATTTTAATTTTCTTGCTTCATTTTTTATTTTTTCTGGAGAATTTTTAATTAAAAAAGGTAATTTATCCAATGGTGAAGTATTAATTACTAAATCAAATTCGAACTTATTATTTATTATCCACTTATTTTTATTTTTTTCTATAGCAAAAACTTCAAAATTAGTTATTATTTGCAAATTATTTGCTAAAGCTTCAATAAAAGTATTTTGATTATTGCTATTTGGATAATAAAATTCATTGTGAGGCATAGTATCTTCATTTTGTTTAATTAATGCTTTAAAAAAATCTTTTTTATTAGGTAATGGCAATTTACCTTCTACCCACAAAAAACTCATATCTTTAGGATCTTTTTGCCAAATTTTTCTATTATAAGGAATAAAATATTCATTTGCTAAAGTTTTTCCAAATTTCATCTCAAACCAATCTGCTAAATTAGTTGCATGCTCTTTATCTTTAGCTATAAAATAGTCTCTCGTAATCCTAAAAGCCAAATCTTCATCAAACTCGGCAATCTCTTTAATTGAAAATTCAATTGGGTATGATATATAGTGATTTTTAAAAAATATTTTTGCTATCCTTTTAACTTTATGCCAATTATCTTGTGGTAAAACTTCATTAAAAATAAATTCCATAATTTGCTTATTTTTAGAATTTAGACAATGTCCACCTACTGTATGATAAGTTACACCATTTACAGTTTTAGTTTTTGCGATTCCTCCAATTTTTGAGTCTTTTTCATATATAATTACGTCATGATTTTTTGACAACAGTTTACCTGCTGTTAATCCTGTAATTCCAGCTCCAATTATGCATATCTTCATTTTTTTCTCCATCATTTTTTAATAACCTTTTAATTTTTTTCTTATTTTTTCCCATAAAGTTTTTTTAGGTTTATAATTTACATTTTTTTCAATTAATTTAATTACCTCTTTTGAACCTTCATATTTCATAAAAGATTTAAAATCATATCTTAAAAATACTTCCGGGTGACCTTCTTTAAAAGGTACTTTTTTACATTTTAGCATATAATCTTTATGCCTAGTTGTTCTTTTAAATCCAGCATAATGGTGTATAGCTATATCTTTAATTCTTTGAGTAGGGTTATCTTTTGGATGCCATATAGAAACCTCTTTCCCATCTTTATCAAACCACCCTTCGTCATAAAATGTTTCATTTCCACCTCTATCATGATGTGCCGCATGAATACCTTCTACATTTTTTATCATTATGGTAGCAAATGTATGAGGTTCACCTACTGGAACAATAGTATTAATATCATTTACAAAAAAATAATATGGCCACCCAACAGATAACACACTATCCTTTATGATTCCTTTTTCAATATATTCTCTTACCTTCTTTGCATTTTCATCACTATACACTTCATCACCTTCTAATCTTAATATCCACTTTCCTTTACAAGCTTTTATCATATCGTTTCTTGTATGAATTAGTTCATTTTTTGGTCTTAAATCTTGCCAATATGTAATTTTATTGTCTTTATCAAGTTCTTTCATTATATACTGAATAATATCGACAGTTCCATCTTCACTTCCCCCATCAACTACAATAATTTCATCCACATAATCATACATCGACATAATTACATACCCTACAAACTCTTCTTCATTTTTTACCATAGTTATTGCTGATAATAACATTTCTTTCTCCTTCTTATGATTTTAAATTTTTTATCTGTTTTGCTGGACTACCAACTATTACTGAATAACTTTCAAAAGATTTAGTAACAACACTATTTGCTCCTACTACGCAATTCTTTCCAAGTTTCACTCCACCTAGAATACAAGCATTTCTGCCAATCCAAGAACCTTCTCCTATAACAATTTTTCCAGTCCCAAAACTTCCTTGATACATAATTGGTTTATCCTTAAATTTATATTCATGATTTCCGTTAATAATCTGAGTAAAAGCAGCAATTAATACATTTTTTTCTATTACAATATCATCATATGCTCCAATATGGATAAATCCATTAGCTAATCTTACATTCTCTTTCAATATTAACCTACCATGATTAGAACACATAAGATGACAATATTCATCTATTTGACAATTATCATAAATATAAATATTTTTAGGATTAGATATCCTAATATTAAATGGTATACATTTCCATAGATAATACCTACCCCATTTTATATTATTTCCATAATATCCAAATATTTTTCTGTAGTAAAATTTAAAAAAAACATGAAAAGCTATCCTATCTAAAATTATCAATGGTAAAAAAATAATTCTATATAGCTTATACATTTCTCACCTCTATTATAAAGTTTTTTAAAGTTAACATAAAAAACATTATACCAATAATTATATTGCCTATAGCAACACCATTAGTTCCTTCTAACATAGCTCCTATGAGGTAGATTATTGTAGAAAATATAGATATTTTTAAAATCACATTTACAAAATATTCCTTAATATCAAATATTATTGTCAAATAAGCAGAAAAAGGCGAAGCGAATGTTTTCACAATTACTAATCCTGTTACTATACACATCATATAAAAATAAATATCTTCATTATACTCACCTGTAATTAAATATATATAATAATTTCCAAACAAATAAAATCCCAATAAAGTAACTATCCCTATTAAAAAAGATAATTTTAAAAATTGAATAGTAATTCTTTTAGCCTTTTTTATATCATTTTTAACATGTGAAAGTGCAACCCCATTTTGATACCCTAAAATCCCAGGAATAATATTAGCTATATTTGCACTATTTAATGCGATATTATAATTTCCTATAGTGGTTAAGCCTACAAACATTGATAAAAAAAATGTATCAGACTTATATATAAAATTTGTAACACTACCTATTAAATGACTCCATAAAGAAAAACCAAAAAAAGACTTTTTTATAAATTGAAAATCAAACTCTTTTAAACTCAAATAATACAAAGAAAAATCCAAATATTTATAAACTAAATAAAACCACACAGATACATAAAAAAAAGAAACAAAAATATCTTTAATTAAAATATATTCTAAAGTTGGATACATAAATAAACCTATTGTTAATAATAAATTTAACGTTGCTTTTGCAATAGAAATTTTAGTAACAAGTTGTTGGTTAAATTTAGCAGTAAAGTATATAACAAAAGGTGCTACTAAGGATTCTGCTATTAATAAAGTTGTAATTGAAAAAATACTATAAATAAACTCTATTTTTTCAAACATATTTATTAATAATACAGATAACACAATTGCAAAAAATAAAAAAATCATACTTTTAATAATATTAAAAATTAAAAAATTAGAAAGAATTTCTTTTTCTTTTCCTTCATAATTTTTATGATCTCTTAAAATAATTGATTCCATAGAAATATTTAAAAGATTCAAAAAAACAAAATATCCAGCTACTACTCCTATTATTCCATAATCTTCTCTTGGTAAATTCCTTATAATTATTATTGAAGTAATAAACTGAAATCCAATTAATACAAATTTTTCAATTAAAGAATAAAATATATTTGAAACAATCAACCTTTTCATAAAATCTCACACTTTACATTCCACATAAGTTTTTCATTTTTAGCTAATTTTACTATAGCAAATGCACATGGATTTAAAAATTTTCTAATAATTCTATTTTTATATGGATCTCTTTCACCTCTATACCAAAGTTGTTCTCTTAACCACTTCCATTCTAAAAATATATTTGATAAAAATTGTGGCAAAGGTCTTGTTTTTGCCCAAGAGGTACATAATTTTATAACTTCTTTATCCCATGTTTCTGGAATCATTCTCACATGAACTATCCATTCATCATTATTATCTCTTACATACATAACAGGTTTCATACCATTAGGAATTATTTTATCAACAATACTAATTTTGATGTTCAATTCTTTTCCTTTTAAAAATACTTCTTCTACCGGATATTGATAATAAATGTTTGTATTTTTATGATAAATAACTTTATCAGCTATTTTTACATATTCTATAAATTCTTTTTTAAATCTAAACCTCACCACAAAATCCATAAAAAAACTATCTTCTAATGTAATAGCTTCAACTTTTCTTTCTATTGTTTTATCATCAATTATCTTATCATCAATATTTAATTCCCATTGACCCTCTTTCATTTTTGTAACTATTTTAGCTTTATAGTATTTATCACTAAATTTTATATTTTCACTTATAATTTTATATCTATAACCATACCCATCTTCTAAAGAATAAAAAGCACTGCTATCAGCAGTCTCAAATCCCCAAGGATATATAATATTTTGTTCATTATAGTAAAGTTCAGATATTACATTTTTATCTATTTTCCATTTAAGCATTTGCGACTCTTTGAATTAAATTTAACCATTTTTTCTTGTAAATATCAAAAGAGTGATATTTCAACACATATTCTCTGGCTTTTTTTGAATAATATTCGTAATTATTCTCTATTAATTTTATCTTTTGAATAAAACTCTTTTCATCCCATTCATCAACTACAAACTCAGGCATTTTCTTTTTTAATTCAGGGCCTAATCCAACATTACTCATTACAATTGGCAATCCACAAGCCATTGCTTCAAGCGGTACCATTGGCATACCTTCAAATCTACTTGGAAAAATCAATATTTTATACTGATTATAAATTTTTGGCATATCTTCATTATTTATATTACCTAAATATTTTAGTCTTTGACCTGGTTTTTTATTTGTTACACAAGCAATTTTAAAACCTTTATCAGCCAATTTTTCTAATATATCAAATCCTTTTGCATAATAATTATAAGAGCCGACAAAAATAAATTTATCATTTTTACCTGTATTCATAGGTCTAAATTTATCAGTGTCTATACAATTTGGAATAACTTCATTAACTTTTATACCATCTCTTTCTAAAATATTTTTAACAAATTCAGAAACTGCTACTACATATTTATCTTTAGCACTAAGCTTTTGAATATAAGCATTTTTAGTAAGCCCTAAATATTGTTTGAAATTATATTGTTTTTTTAAAAAATCTCTTAAACCTTTGTAGCTACCATGAAAAAGATTAATTGTTTTAGGATAATTAATCCCAAAACCAAATTCGCCATTAGCAATTATCACATCAAAACTATCTTGAATTTTTTCAAACTTTTTCATAGTTATATAAGGTAAACCTATAAATTTGATAAAAATCTTATCTAAAAAACTAATTTTATAATTATCAGTTGTTACTAAATATACTTGATGATTTGCTTCTTTAAAAATTTCAATTAATATTTTATTTACACTTTCAACTCCACCGGGAAAATTTTTGTATGGTGTTATCAATGCAATTTTCATTTAAACAATTTCCTTTTTAAATATTTTGGTAATTTATGTAAAGGAAATAATATTTTTATCATTTCAATAGAAAACAATATTAAAGCAATATTTTTACTATAGTGTAATCCCAATAATTGTTTTGCTTTATCATAATATTTACCATAAAAATATTTTGTATAATATATATCGTAATACAACTGCTTAAACCTATTAACTCTTTGTCCACCAATTTTAACTTCTTCCCTACTTAAATGAAAGCAATGCGTATCATTTGTGCAAATTATTTTATACCCATTTACAAATAAGTTTATCTGATAATCACTTTCTTCCCTGTATCCATTTCCTTTTGAATAAAATTTATCATAACTAAATTTTTCAAGTAAATTTTTTTTAGTCAAAATCAATGCATGAGTTAGAGGAAGTTCAATATCCCCTCTAAAATATGCATTTATATTTATACCAAAATGTTTTACATCAAATGGTTCTTTTTTTTCAAATCCATATCCAAATCTTTTTAAAGCTTCTTTATTACTTTCATTAGGTAATTTATATATAATCCTACCAGAGACAATTCCTATTTTTTCATCTTGTTGAATTTTTTTTAGTAAGACCTCTGTATAATTATCTTCTAAGTATGCATCATCTTCCCCAAATAAAATATACTCATTTTTAGCATTTTTATATCCGGTGATTCTTGCAGCAGCAGCTCCTCTTCTTTTTTTATGTTCCAAATATTTTGTAGTAATTTGAGGAAATTTTTTTGCAAAAGTTTCTACAATTTCTTCTGTATTATCATTACTTCCATCATCTACAATAATTACCTCATCAACATGCTTTTGAATATAATAACTCTCTAAAACTTTTTCTAAAGTATATGCTCTATTTCTTGTAGGTATTATTATTGATATCATTTTATAAAACTTCCTATGGCTGGATTGTCCAGCTTGATTGTTTTAGCTTTGCTTGGCGCGCTCATTATTTATCCTTTTTTTAATTTTTTATCTCTTCAGGCATTTTCATATTATAACCTCTAAGCCCTGCTTCTACATGAGCTAATTTTATATGAAGTTTACTTGCTACAATTGCTCCTGCCAAAGTTGAATTTGTATCACCATATACCAATACAATATCTGGCTTTTCCTTTAGTATAATCTCTTCAAGTTTTATAATTATTTCTCCTGTCATAGCACCGTGCGATTTACCACCCGAACCTAAAAAATAATTTGGCTTTGGTAAATGTAATTCCTCAAAAAATATACTACTCATATTCTTATCATAATGTTGTCCAGTATGAACAATGATTTCCTCTATTATTTCACCTTTTTCTCGTTGCTTTCTAATTTCTCTACTTACTGCTCCTGCTTTTATAAACTGTGGTCTCGCTCCAAGAATAGTTAAAATTCTCATTTTTTAAACAACAATTAATCCTTTAATTATTTTTTCTATTATTTTAGCATCATAACAAGAACCTATTGGTAAGTTTAATACGCCTTTAGATGCTTTTTCACTTTCTTTTAATTCCCCAAATACTTCCATCCCATTTTTTTTTGAAAACTTTCATTTTATGTAGGGGAACAGGATAATAAACCATAGAATCGACCCTCTTTTCTTTTAGTTCTTGTTGTACCACGTTTCTATTTCTCTCTAAAACTCTAATTGTATACTGGTGAAACACATGATAAGCCTTAGGATGTGTATATGGAGTTTTTAGCCAATTTATATCTTTTAAATTTTCATTATAAATTTCTGCTATCTTTCTCCTTCTTTCTGTAAACTCATTTATATATTTCATCTTTGCAAGTAGTACTGCTGCCTGTAAAGTATCTAACCTTGCATTATAACCTATATGATCAACATTATATTTATTTTTACCACCATGTTTTCTAAGCATAAGTAGAATTTCATAAAGATTTTCATCATTTGTTGTTATCATTCCACCATCACCAAATCCACCTAAGTTTTTAGAAGGAAAGAAACTAAAACAACCTGCATCTCCAAAACTTCCTGTCTGTTTATTATCCCACTTTGCTCCAAAACTCTGGGCACAATCCTCAACAACAAAAAGGTCATATTCTTTTGCTATTCTAACTATTTCATCCATATTACAAGGTTGACCGTAAAGGTGAACCGGAACTATTCCTTTAACTTTTTTCCCGTATTTTTTAACTGCTTTTTCTACAAGCTCAGGATTTATATTGTATGTATCTAAATCAATATCAACAAATAAAGGAGTTGCTCCACTTCTTAAAATAGCATCTCCAGTAGCAGTAAAAGTAAACGGAGTTGTTATTATTAAATCTTCTTTATCCCAGTATTCCTGTTTTTTTCTTTGAATTGCTAAAGCTCTTAAAGATAAAACTAATGCATCTGTTCCTGATGATACTCCAACTGCATATTTTGTTCCTATATAGCTTGCTATTTTTTCTTCTAACTGTTTAACTTCATCACTAAGGATAAAGTTTGATTTCTTTATTACTTCATCTATATTTTTTTCTATATCTGAGTACATATAAAATGTTTCTCTAGTTAAGTCTAACATTTCTACTTTTTGTGTTTCAAAGTTGTTAGAAGTATAGGTTTTCAAAAATTCTTCAGGGGAAATTGTTTTATCAGGATATTTTCTTAGTAGCTTTTCATCTCTTGTTAATACCAATCCATCAATTGCTTTTGCGCTTGCTACTATTAAGCTATCCTCTATATTTTCATAATCTATTTCAACATAAGATGGAGTTTTTGATATTTTGAAAAAAGATAAAATTTCTTCTATACACTTATGAATAATCTGCAATTTATTTTTCCTTGTTAATTGTGGGTATTTTAATGAAAGACTATCATAGAGCAAAAACTCAATATTGTTGATAGCAGAAGATGCAATAAATGCAAACTCCTTATTTTTTAAATAATCAAACGCCTTTATGGACTCAGGATATCTTTCTCTTCTGTTTTTTTCATAATAGTCAAGTATGATATTTATATCAATCAAAATGTTTTTCACGATAAAACCTCGCTGCAGCATCGTATAGTCTCTCATCATCATCTAAGTCAACGCTGTTTGTCTTAAGCAGTATTTCTTCCCAGTGCTTTTCTATGTACTCATTACTCCATTTTTCTTCTTTTTCGTGAATTTCTTTAATATCTACCCCGCTATCTTCAAAAATCTTTAGAATTTGTATGATTTTATCAGCAAGGTTTTTGTCTTTTATATCTACTATCAATCTCACTTAACACCCCTTTTAGCCTTTAAGCCTCTTTTCTGCAAGCGGATGAGCCCTGTCATTGAATCCTATAACTTTGGCATTTCTTATCTGATGCACAAGCTCAATAGATAGTCTTGCATCTTTAATGCCAAAACCTCCGCCGTTTAATATATCTTTATAAACAAGTGTATGCAAGTCTGTAAAGCCACCAGAAAATTCAATCTCTTTTGAATCTACTGTTATAGATCTGTATGTTCTCTGACCTTTTTGTTTTATATCATCGGGTAAATCGTTATAATCCACTGACAAAAACCACCTAACATAAGCTTTTTTTAACTCTATAAAGCCTGCCATCTTTTTTAAAGGCTCACAGTAGTGAACCTCGCTGTTCTTTACCTCACCAAAAAGCCACATCAGCATATCAAAGAAATGTATTCCGATATTTGTTGCAACACCGCCGGACTTTGATAAATCTCCCTTCCACGAAACAAAGTACCATCTGCCTCTTGAGGTTATATAGGTCAAGTCTATGTTGTATTTTTTATTCTCTTTAGAAGTCTCTTTTTCTATCTTATCCTTTAGTGAAATGATTGAAGGATGAAGTCTTAATTGAAGAACATTGTAAACTTTTCTCCCTGTTTCTTGCTCTATCTCCTCTAAAGCATCCAAATTCCAGGGATTTAAAACAAGAGGTTTTTCGCATATTGCGTTTATTCCACTTCTCAATGCCCATCTTATATGAGCATCATGAAGGTAATTTGGGGAACAGATAGATGCAAAATCTACCTTATTTCCTCTTCTTCTTAGCTTATCAACATGCCTATCAAACCTTTCAAATTCTGTAAAAAAATGGGCTTCTGGAAAGTATGAATCTATAATGCCTACACTGTCGTTTGGATCAACTGCTGCAAGCAGATTATTACCGGTATCTTTAATTGCCTTCATATGTCTTGGTGCGATATAACCTGCTGCACCTATTAGGACAAAGTTTTTCATAAAACCTCCTGAGTTAGCGTTAAGCGTTAAGTATTAAGTGTTAAGCGCTAAGCGTTAAAAGTTGAGATTAAATTTTTGGCGTTTAACTTAACTCTTAGAGCTTAGAACTTTTATATAATTGTTTTTTAGACCTGTCAGCATTTTTAAAATTTCATTTAATTCTTTAATCTATTTTAAACCCAACTGCTTTTCTATATAATTAATTTCTATTCCAATATATATCTGCGTTATTAATTCTGCGCAAGAACCTTTAGCGATTTCGATAAATCTAATCTTTTCTTTGTCGGACTCTTTTTCCATTCCTTCTGCAATATTAGAAGCTATTGACAAACTGCTTCTTGTTATCTGATCCTTAAAGCCAAAATCTTTCAGGTCTTTGAAATATTTGTATATTTCAATAGAAAGCCTACAGCCTTTTTTCCAAACATCCAAATTTTCACATTTCATGATTACGTTTTCCCCTTTTAAAACTTAGTCCTTGATACTTAGCGCTTAATGCTGAATTGATTCTCCAACAGCTCATCTTCTGGCACATCTCTAAAGTATTTTGCAGGTAAGCCTGCATAGATCTTTTTGGGTTGAGTGTCTTTTGTAAGAAGGCTTCCAGCGGCAACCACGCTGTCTTCAGCTATAGTCTTGTTTGGCAATATAACCGCACCAACACCTATTCTTCCACCTTTTTGAATTTTAACCCCACCAAATTCTTTAAACCTTTTTTGACTTCTGCCTAAATAATTGTCGTTAGATGTTAAAACACCTGGAGCTATAAAGCAGTAATCCTCAACTTCAGAGTAGGCTGTGATATATACATTTGTTTCAAGTTTGCATCGTTTGCCAATGGTGCAGAAGTTTTCTATTGCAACGCCTCTTCCAACAATCGTGTATTCGCCTATCTCAACATTTTCCCTAATGGTAGATAGATCTGCTACAAGCACATTCTTATTTATCTTGCAACCAGCATAAATCACAACTGATGTGCCTATCAAGCAATTATCCGCAATCATTGCTGGTGGTAGTTGCTGTTTTTTTGTTGTTGCACTAATGGGTGATTTCATTGGTTGCTTGCCAATAACGGTATTATCATCAATTCTGACATTATCACCAATAATTGTACCCTCATGAATAACAACATTATTGTCTATCTGGCAATTCTTGCCTATCTTTACATCCCTACCTATAACGGTAAAATAACCAATCTGTGTATTTTCACCTATCACACTTGATGGGTCAATAACGCATCTTTCAAATTTCTCCATAAAAAGATCCTTTCTTGTTAGGTTTATTAAAAACTTTTCTAAATTCAAAACCTGAACGCAAGTATA